>UCOA01000028.1 GCA_900474095.1 Hyphomicrobiales bacterium
GGCGGGATCGACGATGACGATCCGCCAATTGCCGGTCCCAGACGTCTGCGAGAAGAATTTGCCGGCCCGCCGCACCTCGTCGACGGTGATGGCGCTCTTGACCTTGCCGGTCTTGTCGTCGACTGGCCGTGTCAGATGTATAAGATTGTGTGACGCGCCTGACGCGATCTGCCGGCTGACGATCGAGGTCGGCTCGGGATCGGCGAGCTCCATCGGTGCCAGTGACGGCTCAGGGTGGCTCAGCACGTGGTTGGCGAAGCGGAAGGCGAGCGTCGCCTTGCCAATGCCCGCCGGCCCTTCGATGAGGATGGCGTGATGCCCCTTCCCCGACCGGTAGCTCTGCGCCAGAAAATGCTCCGCTTCGGTATGACCGAACAGCTTGGTATTCTCGGCCGGCGGGATCGCGCCGTCCAGGACGTCAAATCGCTCACTGCTCATTGCGCCGCTTCCGTTTCGGGTCCATCGCCACCCATTGACAGCAACGGCTCGACAATCGCGAGCACCGCGGCAGCGATATCGCTGGCGCTCGCGGCTGCGTCGACCACATGGCAGCGCCCCGGATCGGCCTTAGCGATGTCGAGGAACGCCTCGCGGCGCTTCTCATGCGTTTCGAGTTCTTCTTTCTCGAATCGGTCGAGTTCGACGTCCTCGCCGCCCGAAGTCTCCGCGACAGCGGCGCGGCGCCGAACACGCTCAAGGCCGACGGAGGCGGGCAGATCAAAGATGATGGTGCAATTCGGGGTCACGCCGTTCACCGCGACCCGCTCGAGCGTTTCGATGAAGGACGGCTCCAGATTGCCGGTCACGCCCTGATAGACACGTGAAGAGTCCATGAACCGGTCGCACAGGACGACTGTGCCGTCCAGCAGCGCGGGGCGGACGACCTGTTCGACATGATCGCTTCGCGCGGCGGCAAAAAGAATCGCTTCCATGCGCACGCCAAATTCCTGCGCCGCACCGGAGAGAAGCACATGCCGCACTGCCTCCGCCCCCGGCGAGCCGCCCGGTTCGCGCGTCGTCAGAACCGTGCAGCCGCGGTCACGCAGGGAATCGGCAAGCAGGCGAATCTGGGTAGATTTTCCGGCCCCCTCGCCGCCTTCGAATGTAACGAACAGGCCTTTTCCGACTGACACTCGCGCTTCCCGTATGGCTGCCCGCGATGAGGCGGGCGCGTTGTATTCTGGTTGCGGTGCCTTCGGCACCAGCAGTATCTGCAACTCGAGTTCTGTTTAACGGATTGTCCCGGCCGGCGAAACCTTCGATGCCGTCATTTCCTCATAACCAGAAAAACAGCAATTCCTGCAACGCATCGGTCGCCCGGCTGGCCAGCGAACCCTGCCCCACCGCCGCCGCAGTCTCGACCGGGACCTCGCGCAGCAACCGCGTGCCATTCCAGATCTTCAACGTCCCTGCATGCCGTCCCGCTTCCAGTGGAACGGTCAGCGGCCAGCGATAGATCACCTTGGCCGACAGGCGCTCGGGATTGTTGACTGGGATCAGCACATCGACGGCCTCGCGCGTGACCAAATTGACGTGCGATTGCGTACCGCCGTAGACGGAGGCTTCGCCGACCGCCTCGCCGGCCTCGAACACTCTCTTCTTCTCAAATGCGGTCATCGACCAATCGAGCACCCGGCGCGTCTCCTCGATCCGCTCCTTGTCGCTTGCCAGCCCGCCAATGGCTAGAAAAACGCGCCGCCCGTCCCTCTGCATCGTCGCGACCATAGAATAACCGAAACCCTCGGCAAATCCGGTCACGAAACCATCGACGCCGATATTCGCGGCTATGAGCGGATTGCGGTTGCGCTGCAGGATTTTGTTCCACTCGAATTCCGCCCGGGTGTAATAGCTTCGGAATTCCGGGTAGCTGTTGTGGATATGGCGGGCCAGCAGCGCCATGTCGCGCATCGTCACCGTATTCCCCGGGTCGGGAAGTCCGGTGGCGTTGTGGAAAACTGACGCCGTCATTCCGAGTTCGCGGGCCCGCTCCGTCATGCGCTTGGCGAAGGCGCCCTCGCTGCCCGCCACGCCCTCAGCCAGGATAATGCAGGCGTCATTGGCGAACTGGACGGTCACGCCCTGAAGGAGATCGGCGACACGGATGTGTGACTTCAGAGCGGCGAACATCGTCGAGGTGCCGGATGGCGCGCCACCGGTCCGCCAGGCGTGCTCGGAGACCGGAAATTCAGCGTCGAGCGTCAACTCGTTCTTGCCGATGGCGTCGAAGACGATCTCGGCGGTCATCAACTTGGCAAGCGATGCCGGCGGCACGGGGGCATTTTCATCCTTGGCGAAGAGGACCGTGCCAGTTTCGGCATCGATGAGATAGGCCTGCTTGGCTTTGGTTTCAAAGCTCTGGGCCCGCGCGGCTAACGGCGCGCAAATGAGTAACGCAACGAAAATGAAGACCGAGGACAGCCGTGCGCGCATTCCAAACTCCGGTTCCTCTCCGGCCATAGCAGCCGGCTCACCGGGGATCAATCGCCGCGCCTCGGATTAGCGCAGGACGCTCTGGCGTTTTGCATGTTCGACGATGGAATTTGGCGTCAGCGGGTTCTTGTCGACCAGAATGGCGTCGAAAGCTGTTTCGGAATCGCTGACCCGCGCTTCGACATAGGCAGCCGCATAGGCCATGTTGCCGTCGGGCAGCGGAATGTATTCCGGCCGCTCCCTCGGGATCGGCCCGATTTCCGGCAGCATGACAAAGGCGTCGAGCGCCGGCGACGACGGCAACGGCGTCTCGGTCTCGGCAAGCGCCGTCACCGGCACGCCCATTTCCATATTCGACTTCGAAGGCATGGTCAGCGTGCCGAGGCTGCCGGCCTGTTTGCGCAAGGGCTCGTTCGACGCGACCATCACACCGGTCGCGATTTGTCCTTCCGGGAACGCGTTCGGCGTGCGGTCGCCCTTCTTGACATAGGACGCCATCAGATAGGGCATGTCGTTGCCCTCGAGCGGCGCTTTGCCGATATACTGGACGCGCACCTTGGCGCTGCCCTTGCGCTTCATGTCTAGGAAATCGGCGGTCTTGGACGAGACGTCGATGATACGGCCCATTTCATAGGGGCCGCGATCGTTGACGCGCACCACCACCGAAGAACCGTTCTCGAGATTGGTCACGCGAGCATAGCTTGGCAGCGGGAAAGTCGGGTGGGCGGCCGACAGATGATATTTGTCATAGACTTCGCCATTCGCCGTCAGACGGCCGTGAAACGCCGAGCCGTACCAGGAAGACATGCCGGTCTTGCTATAGCCGAAATCCTCTTTCGGCTTGTACCACTTGCCTTTGACCTGATAGGGCTTGCCGACCTGATAGCGGCCACCACCCTTCGGGATGTTCTTGCCATCAGCAACACGCGGGCTGGCCTTCACGCCATAAACCGACTCGGCAAAATATTCCTTGCTGCGCGGTTTGTCCCTTTTGACGCTGCCCGTCGATCCGCATGCCGTCAGTGCGGCGCAAACCATCGGGATGGCGGCAAAGCGTAATCCCTTGAAGAGAAGAGCCGCAGTCTGATTGGCTGTCATGTGTCCCACAATCGCAATTCGTAAAGGCCGACCCGGTACCTTTTCGCGCATGCCCCCACGCTAAAGAACCGGTGTTACGAAACGTAACAGTCGATTAATCATGACAACAACGTGGCGAAATTGCGAATGGTTAACCGTGCCAGAACGGAACAATTGAGATTATGGTTTATGAATGATTAATATCTATCGGCAAGAGCCATCGAAATAAAGTGATCTATACGATGCTAGTTTGCGGTTGGAAAACAGTAGTTTGAGGGGAAAGACCGGTTTTCAACATACATATTCGATAATGATGTACTTGATGCCGATAATCCTGCCATTGGCGTCGCGAAGGATGGCGGCAATATATTGCGGATCCGGTGGGACGCACACCTCTCGTTTTCTGTCGGCCAGGCCCATGTCGACAACCTCCGCCGCATAGACCTCCGGCGCCTTCAGGGCTGCGCCAGCCGACGATACCGCCGTCAGCCCGAACAGGCAAATCATCAGAAGGACTCTGAGCATCATTGCTGCAACTCCTCCATACGATAAAACGGGGAAATTGCCGGTTTGTTCCGCCACACGCGGGGTCTGGCTTGGTCGCCTCCTGAAACCCCGCCAACTCTTCGGATACGACGCATGCGGTGATGGGCGCCGAGGCGGTTGACGTCGGCCATCCGCAGGTTATAAAGCGAGCCACAACGAGGTCGTTGCTCACCCGCTCGCAGGTCAAAACCACCCCCTGCCGACACGTGCAATGTAAGGACCCGTCGGAAGAGTGTCCGAGTGGTTTAAGGAACCGGTCTTGAAAACCGGCGTGCGGGAAACCGTACCGTGGGTTCGAATCCCACCTCTTCCGCCATCAATTCCCGACAACGCGCTGATTTTTCGTATGTTTCGCTATTCCGGTGGTCATGCGAAAATCCCGGGGCAGACGTTCCGGGGAGATTGTAGCGGTGAGCGACACTGTTGAAGCGTCCTGCTCGCCGCCAACGACGTCTTTTTCTTTGGAGTCGTCGGAGTTCTGATCGCTTTTGTTTGCAGATCATTTGGGTTCTGAGTAGCGCCGACGAGCGACCGGCATTCGGGCGCAGGAGGACCAAGCGGGTGTTTAACGATCTCGGGACTTGCATTCGGAGGTGAGACTGAACGTCAGACCCCTGCCTTTCGGGGATCGTCGTCGTAGCAGGGCCGACAGTCGCGCGTCAGGCCTTGGACGGTACGCTGCAGCGGAAGCGGCGGGTCGATATTGGAATTCAGCCGGCGACTTTTTCGAGGGTTGCGACGACCGTTGTCAGGGCCGGCGTATTGGTATGCGTCCAAAGCTGGTATCCGACCACGCTCGCCAAGATAGCGGACCATATCGCGAAATCGCCGATACGAAACAGCGGTTCTTTCTTTTTCATCCCAGGCATCCTCAAATCCGGTAGGATTTTCTGAAGACAATATTGCACCGGTCGTTCAATTTTTGAAGACGGTGTTTGGTGAACACAGTATTTAGGATTGAACAATAGAGCGCTTTTACCGCGGGAACCAACCCGGTGCGCCGGTGGGGGTCAGGCGGCCGCGTTTTGAAAGATGGAGCGGCACTTTCTGACAGGATTCCTGCGATAACGAATTCACTCGATTGTGAAATTGTGTTAGGTTCCGCATCGAGGCAGACCACACCGGTTGTTGCGACCCGTTTTTGTTTGCCTATCGGATCGCCGGTTCAGTCTTTGGACCGGGATTCCACCGCGGTGAAGGAGAACGCCATGCATTACAGCGTGCAGTTTTTCACCTGGACGCCGAAACAAGGCGTCCATCAAGTCGGCTCGACTGTCGAGGTCGATGCGGTCAATCCCAAACTGGCGGCCGTGTCACTGTTGGGTCTGAGGCTGGATGAGACCGGTGCGGCAAAGAAATTGGCAGCCCGCGTCTGGAATGCACCGGACGATTGCAAGGCCGATTGTGAATGCTTCTACTACCATTGACCACCAGCCGCATCCCGCAGCACCAAACTCGCCCTCGCATCCGTCGTCCTTGATCAGGCTTTACGAACGGAGTGACAATAGTCACCCGACCGCGCCGCGGCGCACATAAAACGCACTGTTGCCATTATCGCAAGACGCGTCCTCGGATGCTGGGCCGGTGAACCGTCATGCCTATATGGAGGTTGCCGACATGGTTGAAGCGGCGACCCTATCCAATTGCGTATATTGTGGAAAATTTTGGAGGCCTCGCCCGGAATTGAACCGGGGTACAAGGATTTGCAGTCCTCTGCGTCACCACTCCGCCACGAGGCCTCGTAACGATCATCACTTAATCGTGACGGGCGTTTAGACCGATTTCCGATCCAGTGCAAGACGCCATGATCGAATTCCAGTTTTTTCTCATGGGAGAATCCAGTCTCCCATCTCTTGCCGCTTCGGTTCATCAGAAATGCCCGGGTACCCAGATCCGCCGGCCTTCCATTTTAAGAGAAAATCAGCCGTCTGCGTCCGCTGCCGTTCCGGATTCGGCTCGCCGCTCAATGATAACGTCGGATCAGACCCACCAGCTTACCCTGAATCTTGACCCGGTCGGGACCGAAAATCCGGGTTTCATAGGCAGGGTTGGCGGCCTCGAGCGCAATCGATGCGCCCTTGCGGCGAAACCGCTTCAGCGTCGCTTCCTCGTCGTCAACCAGGGCGACGACGATCTCTCCCGGGCTGGCGCTGTTGGTATTGCGGATGATGACTGTGTCACCATCGAGAATACCGGCCTCGATCATGGAATCGCCGCGGACTTCCAGCGCATAATGTTCACCGCTCCCGACCATCTCAAGCGGCACGGAAATATCGTGCGTATTGTTCTGGATCGCCGAAATCGGCACACCGGCCGCGATTCGCCCCATGACGGGAATGGATACGGAACTGTTCTCGTTGCTGGCCGCTACAGGCTTGGCGGCGGCTGGCGCCGGCGCAGCACCGCGGCTGCCCTGGATAACGCTCGGTGAAAAGCCGCGCTTGGGCTGGAGGCTCATGGAATAGGCCTCCGGCAGCTTGATCACTTCAATCGCGCGCGCCCGGTTGGGCAGTCGCCGGATGAAACCACGCTCCTCGAGCGCCGTGATCAGCCGATGAATGCCGGATTTGGAAGCGAGATCCAGCGCATCCTTCATCTCGTCGAAGGACGGCGGCACGCCGGACTCCTTCATTCTTTCGTGAATGAACAGAAGCAGTTCCTGTTGCTTGCGGGTCAGCATGAAAGATCACTCCGGATCGAGAAACAAATCAAGAACGAACACTATATGTTCCATATGTGTTCCGCAAGTCCCTAAAATTCGTTGAACTTTTCAAAATCCGATTTTTAGGCTTGTCGGACGAAAACCCGCATTCAGCCCGCCGCCACGAACATTCGCAATCGTCCGGCCGTTTCCGCTCATGTTGAACCCATTCGAGCGGCCGGTCCGGCGCCGTTGCGAGGAGGCTGAAATGGCAGGCTATGTCGATGAACGCGGCAACAAGGTTCCGAGCGAAGATATCAACAAGACGGTGAAGATAAGCGGTGTCGAGGCGCGACAGGGATTGCTGGGGCGCCCGGTGTTGATGGTTCTAATCGCCAGCCTCGTGCTTGCCCTCATTGCCTGGGGCGGTGCCGAGATGTTCGGCGAAAGCACCGACAATGATGCCGCGACGCAGATTCAGGACACTATTCCGCCGGCCAAGGATACTGTCCCGACCGATCAGGGCACCGTCGACAATACGCCGTCAACCGGCGAACAGATGCAACCGGCCCCGGCAGACAATGATCCGACCCCGCAAACCGGTTCCGGCGGTTAGAAAGCCATTCCGCGACGTGTTCATCAAAGCCTTCCGGACGCTGGCCGAGCCTTTGGAGATTGGTGCTGGATTTACGACGTCTGCCGCCTGCGCGCCCACCAGACAGACAGTCTGCGGCGCTGGCGCCGAACGAAGGCGAGGTCATGCGACAGCACGATCAGGCCCAACGGCACCATCCAGAAGCCCAGGACAGGCAGGAAGCCGAGAATACCGCCGAACAGCAGCACCGCACCAAGCGCAATGCGCCAGGCCCGAGATTGCGGCAGCGGCAGGCGCCAAGAGCCGATAATCAGTTCATGCGTGCTTGCATCGATGCCGAATTTTTTCGTTTTCTGCGGTTCTGCCATAGTCACCTGTCGAACTCTCGGGCGCAGCCCACCAAGGATGGGAATTTCGGTATCCCGGTTCAGGCGGGCACCTTCCTCCATATGGGCGTTCTCCACAGTCAGACAAGATTGTGCACTTTTTTTGAAAAACTGCTTGGCAAATCGGAAAAGCATTTGTATTAGCAGCCTCACTTCTGCAGTGCGCAGATGATCCCTGGTAGCTCAGCGGTAGAGCATTCGACTGTTAATCGACAGGTCGCCGGTTCGAATCCGGCCCGGGGAGCCAGTTTCAAAGGGCTGCACTTGATGGTGCAGCCCTTTTTCGTTGGATATTTTTCAATGATACGAGACCGGCCAGCCCGCTCGTCAACCCCTCGGCCCTGTTCACAACTGCATTGTCGCCTATACTCTCGGTACAGTTTCGTGCGCATGGCAGCGAGGTCGCTGTCGTCACGATATGCGCCGGGACGGGCTTAGCGCGCCGCGCTCTGACGACACGGGGTCATTATGACAACCGAAAAAGCGTCGCTGACCGAGGAGAAGGAAACCCTCCTCATCACGCTCTATGCGAAGGCGGGGGAAAGCCGCCTGCCGGATTCTCTTCTGAAGGATCGTTTCGCCGCCGAGACCGTCGGCCGGATCGATTATGACTTTTCGCGGCTGAAGGTCGATCGCGACATGATGATCGGCGTGGCGATGCGCGCCCATATTCTCGACGGCTGGACGCGTGACTTCATCGCCCGCCATCCCGACGCGACCGTCCTGCATCTGGGCTGCGGGCTGGACAGTCGCATATTCCGCATCGATCCCGCGCCGAGCATCCGCTGGTTCGACCTGGACTATCCCGAAGTTGTCGCGCTGCGCCGAAAACTCTATCCCGAGCGCGACGGTTGTCGTCTGATCGGATCGTCCGTGACGGACCCGAATTGGCTTGTAGATGTGCCCGCCGACCGCCCCGCGATCATTGTTGCCGAGGGGCTTTTTCCTTATCTGCCGGCCGATGAGGTCCCGAAGTTGCTGCGGCGGCTCACCGCGCATCTCCCAAGCGGTGAGTTGGTCTTTGATGGCTATAGCCGGTTCGGACTGGAACTCATAAGCTGGCAGCCTTCGGTGCGGGCGACCGGTGCGAGGCTGCGTTGGGCGATAAACAATCCGCGCGACCTTGAAGAGCAGGTTCCGCGGCTGAAGCTGCAAGCTGAACTGCCGGCCTACGATCCGGAAGGTTACGACCCGCGACAGATTGCCAGGCTATCCTGGGCGGCGCGTTTGACGATCCTGGCCTTTGCCGCAGTTCCGTTTCTTGGGCGAATCGGCTGGCTCCTGCGCTTTCGATTTTGAACCGTTCTGCCGAATATGCGCGCGCTCCCATTTGGGTTGGAGCACGTCGGGCCGTCTTGTGGCCAAAGCGCGCGACAATGCGTCAATTCCATTGTAGAGAAGGCTTCCGCCTTCGCCTGCCGAAACCGGAGCCGACAATGCCATCGATCGATCTGCTGATCGCCTTTCTTGCCACGACTGCGGTCTTTGCCTACATCCCAGGCCCTGCCATGCTTTATGCCGCGGCCCAGACGATCGCGCGCGGCCGGTGGTCGGGGCTGATGGCCGTCTTGGGCATTCATCTAGGCGGCTATCTCCATGTTTTTGCAGCGGCCGCCGGCCTTTCGATCCTGTTCCACGCCGTGCCGATGCTCTATATGGCCGTAAAATTCGCCGGGGCGGCCTATCTCGTCTGGCTCGGCATTTCGCTTTTTCGCGCCCGGGTGCAGGGGGATGTGGCCCTGTCCGGCATCGAGCCGAAATCGGGCCGGCGCGCCTTTTTCGAAAGCGTCACCGTCGAGGTTCTCAACCCGAAGACGGCGATCTTCTTCGTGGCCTTCCTGCCGCAATTCGCCGATGTCTCCGCCGCGTTCCCCGTCTGGCTGCAGCTCGCCATTCTGGGGACGATCGTCAATCTCATGTTTTCCTCGGCCGATATCGTCTGTGTGCTTCTCGCCGGCGCGGTGATTGGGCGGCTGCGCCGCTCGACCCAGGCACAGCGCCTGATGCAGCGTGCCGGCGGTGCAATGCTGATCGGATTGGGTGCTCATCTTGCCTTTCAAAAGAGCTGATTCTTAAGCGAGAACGATCGGTCTCTGCACCCGGTGCGGGACCGGCCGCCAATGCTTCGACGGTCTTCCCAGCAATAAATTCGTCGCCACGGCTTTACCGCCTTTGTCGGGCGGCTTATGCACAAACAGCTTTTTCAATCGACCATTCCAAGGGGATGACGTGCGTCTTGCATGGGTTTTTCTGGCGCTCGCCATTGCCACTGAAGTGATCGGCCTGACGGTGATGAAAGCGGCCTCGTCAGGCGGCGGCGCATGGGGCTATCCAGTGATGTATGTCGCCATCGCCCTCTCCTATGTCTTCCTTGCCAAGGCCGTTAAGAAAATCTCGGTCGGCGTTGCCTACGCGATCTGGGAAGGGTCCGGCATTGCGCTGATCACGCTGGTTTCCGTCTTCGTCTTCAATCACGTGCTGAGCAATCAGGAGATGATCGGCCTGATGATGGCCATCGGCGGCATCATTCTCGTCAATGCCGGCGAAGTTCACGAGGAGGAGGAAATGGAAGTGGCCGGTGACCGCGTCTAACGTCTATTTCCTCTTCGCGGTGCTGGCAGGTGTGCTTGATGTCGCAGCCAACCTTGCTTCCACGAAGTCGAACGGGTTCGCCCGCCGCGGCTGGGGAGCGTTGTCGATCCTGCTTGTGCTTGCAGCATTTGCCCTATTGGTGGAAGCGATCAAGGGCATGGAGCTGGCGATCGCCTATGCCATCCTCGGCGCGACGGGGATTTTTGGCACGGCCATTTCCGCCCGCATCCTTTTCGGCCAGAAACTGAAACCGATCGGCTGGGTCGGGCTTGTTCTCGTCTTCGCGGCTGTGGTCGTGCTTCACACGGCCTGAGGGTCACGCGCCATCGTTTCCGCGGCGCGACGCTGCGTGACAAGCGGTCGGTTTTTCCATCCGGTCGCTCTGTTCAACACCCAGAAATAGAGCCTATAAGGCAGGACCTTGAGCAATTTCATCCTGTAGCTGAAGCGCTTCGGAAAAGTGATCTCGAAACCGCTTGATTTCAGGCCCTTGGCGATACCGTCAGCTGCCTCTTCCGGACTGATCAACGTTGACATCGGAAATATGTTCCTGGCTGTGGACGCCGTATCGACAAAACCTGGATTGATGATCTGGAGGCGGATGCCTGCCTTGTCGAGATCGAATTTCAGGCTCTCGGCCATGTTGATCAATGCCGCCTTCGTCGCGCCATAGGCAGCGCCGGTTGGCAGGCCGCCATATCCCGCAACCGAGGAGACGATGGCGATCTGCCCATGGCCCCGCGCCTGCATGTGACGCACCGCCGGCAAGAGACAGTTGACTGTCCCGTGCAGGTTCACCGCAAATGTCTTCTCGAAATCCTCGCGATGCATATCCTCGCCATGCACCGGGATGTGGACGCCGGCATTAAGCACCGCCAGCGCCATCGCGCCGTGTTCATATTCGATGGCCGCGAGTACGCGCTCCATGTCGCGCGGATCGGTGACATCGCCGTCCAGCACGATGATCTTGCCGGGACCAGGCGCTTCATGTTGAAGCTGAACCAGCCTTTCGTGGTCGCGGGCAGTCACCGCCACGTCGAAGCCGTCTCCTGCCAGATGCAGCGCTAAGGCGCGGCCGATGCCGGAACTCGCTCCCGTCACCCAGGCCAAACCATGCTGCGGATGTGCGACAAAGTCTGTCATGGGGTTTCCCTTTCGCTGCTCCAGGCCTGCCATCGCGAAATGGCGGGATCACAAAACAATACGTTTTGAAATGGAGTTTGTTCCTGCATTCGGGCCATTCGACGGCAATCAGCCGATCAGATGTCGATCAACCGGCGCGGATCTGCGATGAGCTCGATCCGCGCACCGGCGTCGGCAGCGGTTTTCGGGCGGCGGGTCAATTTTTGCACGCGATGGCATCCGGATGAAACACTTTTTCTTGCTTCGCACAGCGCTCCAGCTCAAATGACGCTAGGATTCCGGTATGTTGCATTGAGAAGGCCGAAAAACGGCTGATGCGGTATGCACATGTCCCCGCTAAGATCATCACCAGCTCAGGCTGCCGCCTGACACAATATCCCCGCAGCCAAGAGGTTCGCTCATGTCCGTTCTGCCATCCGTTCTCGACGCCATCGGCAATACGCCGCTGATCCGCCTCAAAGGCGCGTCCGAGGCCACCGGCTGCACCATTCTCGGCAAGGCTGAATTTCTCAATCCGGGCCAGTCGGTCAAGGACCGGGCGGCGCTTTCGATCATCCGCCAGGCGGAAAAATCCGGGCAGTTGAAGCCGGGCGGCGTCATAGTCGAAGGCACTGCCGGCAATACCGGTATCGGGCTCGCGGTGGTCGCGCAGGCCCTCGGTTATCGCACCGTCATCGTCATTCCGGAAACGCAGAGCCAGGAAAAGAAGGACGCGATCAGGCTTCTCGGCGCCGAACTCGTAGAAGTCCCGGCCGTGCCCTACAAGAACCCCAACAACTATGTGAAGCTCTCCGGACGCCTCGCCGCCGAGCTCGCCAAGACCGAGCCAAATGGCGTGATCTGGGCCAACCAGTTCGACAATGTCGCCAATCGCGACGCGCATGTGGAGACGACGGCGCCAGAAATCTGGCGCGACACGGACGGAAAGGTCGATGGCTTCATCTGCGCGGTCGGTTCCGGCGGAACGCTCGCCGGCGTGTCGCTCGGCTTGAAAGCGAAGAACCCGAACGTCAAGATCGGCATCGCCGATCCGGAAGGGGCGGCCCTCTACAATTATTATGCCAATGGCGAACTGAAATCCTCAGGCGGGTCCATCACCGAAGGCATCGGCCAGGGCCGAATCACCGCCAATCTCGAAGGGTTCACACCGGATTTCGCCTACCAGATTCCGGATACGGAAGCGGTTCCGCTGGTCTTCGATCTCATTGAAAAGGAAGGCATCTGCGTCGGCGGCTCCACCGGCATCAACATTGCCGGCGCCATCCGCCTGGCAAAAGATCTCGGTCCGGGACAAACCATCGTGACGATCCTCTGCGACTATGGTAACCGCTATCAGTCCAAACTGTTCAATCCGGCATTTCTGAAGTCAAAGGGCCTTCCCGTACCGGCCTGGTTGACCAGAAATTCCGGGATAACGGTGCCATACGAACCCGCCGGATAAGCATCTCATGACGACTGCCCTTTTTCGCAACGATTTTTATCTTTCAACCACGGAAGCAATCGTTACGGGAATAAGGGAAGACGGCGGCATCGAGCTTGATCAGACGTGCTTCTACGCGACGTCGGGCGGCCAGCCCGGCGACAACGGCTTTTTCGAGCGCGCCGATGGCGGGCGTATCGAAATCGCCATGACGCGCAACGGCGACAGCAAGGACATCATCATCCACGTCCCCTCCGCCGATCAGCCGATCCCGCTGGTTGGCGAAAAGCTGGTGCTGCACATCGACTGGCCGCGCCGCTACAAGCTGATGCGCATGCACACGGCCTGCCATCTCCTTTCCGTCGTCTGTCAGTTCCCGATCACCGGCGCTGCCGTCGGCGAGGAGGAGAGCCGCGTCGATTTCGACATGGGCGAAACCATCGACAAGGACGAGGTGACATCTGCGCTGATGACGCTGGTGAACGAGAACCACCCCGTCTACCTGCAGTGGATCACCGACGCGGAGCTTGCCGCCAATCCCGACATCGTCAAGTCGAAGAACGTCCGACCGCCGATGGGTCTCGGTCGTGTCAGTCTCGTCTGCATCGGTGAAAACGCCTCGGTGGACAGCCAGCCCTGCGGCGGCACGCACGTATCGGAAACCCAGGAAGTCGGCGCCATCTTTATCGCCAGGATCGAGAAGAAGGGTAAGGAAAACCGCCGCTTCCGCATCCGGTTCGGCACGCCGGAAACCGCTTCCGCCCTTTGACCGGAGAATAGAGCAATGAGTGAACAGAAGAGCGCCTTTGTCGTTTCCGCCGATTGGCTGGAGCAGCGGCTGAACGATCCGACAGTCAAGATCCTCGATGCCTCGTGGTATCTGCCGGCACAGAATCGCGATCCGAACGCGGAATACGCCGAGGCGCATATTCCGGGTGCGGTGTTCTACGACCATGATGTCATCGCCGACTTGACCAGCGGCCTGCCGCATACCATCCCCTCGCCCGCCGCCTTTGCAGACGGCGTCGGCAAGCTCGGCATCAGCGAGGCAGACACCATCGTCGTCTACGACGGGCCGGGCATTTTCACGGCACCGCGGGTCTGGTGGCTGCTGCGCATCATGGGCGCGAGATCTGTCTTCGTGCTGGATGGCGGCATGGACGGCTGGAGGGCGGAGGGGCGCCCGGTGACGGCGGATGTCCCGGCCCCGGTTCCGGTCATGTTCCATCCGCAGTTCAATGCCGGAGCAGTTGCCACCTTTGCCGAGATGATCGATATCGTCGCGACCGGCAATCGCGAGATCGCCGATGCGCGCGGTGCCGCCCGCTTTACCGGTGACGAAGCCGAGCCGAGGCCCGGCATGCGGGCCGGTCACATGCCGGGCGCCAAGAGCCTCCCCTCCGGCGTCTTTTCCACGGGTGGCAAGCTCAAATCGCTGGGCGCGCTCAGGCAAACCATCGAATCCGCCGGCATCGACCTTGAAAAACCTGTCGTTACCACTTGCGGTTCCGGTATCACCGCGGCGATCATCATGCTGGCGCTGCAATCATTGGGCCATACGGACAATAAGCTTTATGATGGTTCCTGGTCCGAATGGGGCAGCCGGGCGGATACGCCGGTGGTGACGGGAAAAGAGTGATCGAAATGATCGAGGAAAAAGGTATGGAGCCGCTTGCGGTGCGCGTCACCGAGTTGGAAATGACGGCAGCGCCGAAACAGAGCCTGCCCGTGCCGGTCAATATCCAGACCGCGATCATGCGTGTGCCGGAAATTCCGCTACCGTTCTACCGCTTTCTCTACCTGCAGGTCGGGCGGCGTTGGAATTGGGTCGATCGGTTGCGGCTGAGCGATGCGGAACTGACTGCCGTTCTGCATGACAAGCGCAATTCCGTGACTGTCCTCTACGTCAACGGTGCGCCGGCCGGATTTTTCGAATTGTTGCAAGTCGATGAGGACAATGTCGAGCTCTCCCATTTCGGCATGTTCGAACGCGCGCTTGGCCTGGGGCTTGGAAAGTGGTTCCTGCTGCAGACGCTTTATGCCGCCTGGAATTCCAATCCGAAGGTCGTGCGTGTCTCGACCAACACGCTCGACCATCCCCGCGCGCTGCAACTCTACCAGCGCTTTGGCTTCTCGCCGGTTTCGACCCATGATGCCACCGTGCAGCCACTGAGCGACGAGGAATTGCTGGCGCTCGCACGCAATCTCTGATCAATCCGATTCGGCAAGAATCGGGTGTCGCACGCTTTCAGCGCATGGCATTTCTTCCTCGATTACATTTGGAGAAAATCCCATGCCCTTGCGTTACAAACCGTTGCCAAGCGATCTCGCCGCACGGTACCGCCGCCGCGAACCGGATGCGTATGACCTGACGCCCGAACTGCACGTTTCCGATGGTGATGGCATGCCCTGCCGCCATTGCCTCGCCAACATCGCGGCCGGCGATCCCTATCTCATTCTCGCCTTCCGGCCCTTCCCGGCGCTGCAGCCATATGCGGAGACAGGGCCGATCTTCCTGCATGCGGAAGAATGCAAAGCCTATGCGGGCGGTGAGGCCGTTCCGCCGATCCTGACAACGAGCAAGGATTATCTGCTGCGCGGCTACAGTGCCGACGACCGTATCATCTATGGCAGCGGCGCGGTGACGCCGGTCACCGAGCTCGATGCCCGCGCCGCCCAGCTGCTCGAGTGCCCCGAGATCGCCTATGTGCATGTGCGCTCTGCCCGCAACAATTGTTACCAGTGCCGCATCGAGCGCGTATGAGAATGGGGCCGGCATTGCCGGCCCCCCCTGTACGTGGTCGTCTATATCGTGATCAGGCGATCTTCAACACGGCTTCCGGCGCGTGGTTTTCGTAACCGAGCGCCTCGGCGACTGCCTTGTTGGTGACGCGGCCCTTGTGGACGTTCAGGCCCGCACGCAGATGCCGGTCCTCAGCGATCGCCTTCAGGCCGCGGTCTGCAAGCTGAAGGCCATAGAACAAGGTCGCATTGTTCAACGCCTGGGCTGACGTAATGGGAACGGCGCCCGGCATGTTGGCGACGCAGTAATGGACGACGCCATCGACTTCGTAGGTTGGATCCGAGTGGGTGGTCGCATGCGATGTCTCGAAGCAGCCGCCCTGGTCGATGGCGACGTCGACGATGACGGCGCCCTTCTTCATTCCCGACAGCATTTCGCGCGTCACCAGTTTTGGCGCAGCCGCACCCGGAATAAGCACGGCGCCGATCACGAGGTCGGCCGAGAAGACCTCCTCTTCCAGCGCATCGATGGTCGAGAAGCGGGTGTGGACGCGGCCGGCAAAGAGATCGTCGAGCTGACGCAGGCGCGGAATGGAGCGATCGAGGATACTGACATCGGCGCCGAGCCCCACAGCCATGCGGGCCGCATGCAGACCGACGACGCCGCCGCCGATCACCGTGACCTTGGCCGGCAGCACGCCCGGCACGCCGCCGAGCAGGATGCCGCGACCGCCATTGGCCTTCTGCAACGAGGTCGCGCCGGCCTGGATCGCCAGGCGTCCGGCGACTTCCGACATCGGTGCCAGCAGCGGCAGCCCGCCGCGCTCGTCGGTCACCGTTTCATAGGCAACGGCCGTCACGCCGGAACTGAGCAGTCCCTTGGTCTGTTCCGGGTCCGGCGCGAGATGCAGATAGGTGTAGAGGACCTGGCCGTCGCGAAGCTGCGCCCATTCCGTGGGCTGCGGTTCCTTGACTTTAACGATCATGTCGGATTTTTCAAAGACATCCTTGGCCGTAGCCACGATCTTGGCGCCCGCTGCGCGATAGGCATCGTCTTCCGCGCCAATCCCGACGCCCGCCTTGGTTTCGATGATCACCTCGTGGCCATGCGCCACATATTCCCTTACCGATCCGGGCGTCAGGCCGACACGGTATTCATGGTTTTTGATTTCCTTCGGGCAACCGACACGCATTTCGCGTTCCTCTCATTTTAGGCTTTCGCCATTACGCTTTTTACCCCTCTAGGGAAACAGAAAGCCAATCGCATGTCCTTGCAAAGAATCCGATCATTAGTGTAATGTTTCGAATATTCTTGCGTATATCTGGAAAACTTCGAAGGAAATTCGATTAATGGCGATAGACACAATTGATGCTGCGATCCTGCGGATTCTCCAGCAGAACGGCCGGATCGCCAATGCGGAACTTGCCGAGAAAGTGGGGCTATCCGCCTCCGCCTGCTCGCGCCGGGTCGATATCCTCGAGAAATCCGGTGTCATCAGTGGCTACCACGCGCGCCTGTCGCACAAGGCACTCGACTACCGCATCATGGTCATCGTCCACATCTCGCTCTCGGGCCAGTTCGCCAAGACGTTGACCGAGTTCGAGGCGGCAGTGAAACTCTGCCCCAACGTGCTGGTCTGTTATCTGATGTCGGGCGAATATGACTATATCCTGCGCGTCGCCGCCAAGGATCTCGAAGACTACGAACGCATCCATCGGGACTGGCTGTCCGCGCTGCCGCATGTGGTGAAGATCAATTCCAGCTTTTCGCTGCGCGAGATCATCGACAGGCCAAATGTCGGCGTTTGAACGGCTCGTTTCGAGGCGTTGTCAGACGTTGCCGACCACGCAATTGCGTCCTTTGCGCTTGGCCTCGTAAAGGCGAGCATCCGCCTTCGACAGCAAATCCCGTGTGATTGAGCCGTCAAAGGGTGTCGATGCCAGGCCGAGGCTCACGGTCACGACGGAATGATCCCCGGCTACCACATCGGTCATCACGCGCTTACGTAAATCCTCGGCGCGCAACAGCGCGCCTGCGTGATCGAGGCCGTCGCATAAAACCACGAACTCTTCGCCACCATAACGGAAGAAATAGTCGCCCTGGCGCAGCCCCGATTGGATCGCGGCGGCAATCGCCTTCAGCACTTTGTCGCCTTCGAGATGGCCGAACCGGTCGTTGATGCTTTTGAAATGATCGGCGTCGATCATGATCAGGCTGACGACACTGCCCGATGCCGCAGCATTTCTGATCAGTCTCGGCGCTTCGAATTCGAACCGGCTGCGGTCGAGCACGCCGGTCAGCATGTCCCGCCCGGATTTCGACAGCAGGTCTTCGTAGCGCTCGCGGAAGGTCAGCGTATTGAAGATATCGCCGATCGGCTGCCGGGAAACGAACGTCCTTGCATGGCTCGAATAATGCATATAGGCGCCAAGGACCGTGGCATAGAAGGCGGCAGCCCCCATCTTCGCGAACCAGCCACCCCAGAATACCTCGGCCGGCGCGCCGTTCAGCGCATACAGCGCGATGTAAAATCCCGCCTGGTCGAAGGTCAGCACCGCGATCCCGCAGAGGAGGAAACGCAGGGTGAGAAGACCGCGCACCCAGCGTCCGAGGCGTTCGTAAAGAAGAATGATCAGCAGCGAGTCGAGGTAAAGCAGCAGCGTTCCCCACAGCATCAACCAGCCCATTTCGTCGATAAAGGCAAGGTCGGCCGTCCGGTTCGGCACGACCGATACCGTCTGGTGCATTTGAAGAAGCAGGCTCAATGCGATGGTGAGGAAATTGCCCGCCAGCAAGCCGTAGATCGGCTGGCGCACCGTCGCCGCATCCTCCTTGAGGTAAAGCAGCAGGATCATCATCAGCTTGCCGGCGAAAAGCACCGCCGAGCCCGGTGAAATCACGCCGAAGGGCAATTGCACATAAAAGACGGCGGCGAGATAGGTTTCGATAAAATGCAGAACGCCGAGGGCCGCAATGAAAACCCCGATACCGACAAGATGGCGCAGATGCAGCAGCGTGACCATGACCGCGACGTAGACAAGACCTTCGCAGAGAAAAAGAAGTACATTGGTCATCGACAGGCTCGGCTTTGGTTCCGGAACCTTATAAATCGAAAATTTAAAGAAACGTTTAGCACAAGCCGTCGCCCCGCGACGAGCCGCGGCCGTTAGACCTGCCGGGAAACCACTTCGTCGGCAAACAGCGAAGGGCCGTGCTGGTCGATGATCTGATGCGCCTTGCGCAAGGTCGCATCGATCACATCCTGTTCCGAGCTGAAAAGATCGGCCCGGATGAAGGTACGGACGCGGACAACGCCGTCGACTTCCCTTTCGATAGAACCGGCCAGCCGGAACTGCGCGCCTTCCCGCTTCGGCGTCGCACGGATCAAGCAATCGCCATAGGTTTCCGACTTGCCGGTAGGCGCAGCCGAATCCTCTTTGGAACCGCCAGAAAAACCGAACAATTTTGACAAGAACGAAGCCATGCGGAAGACTTATCATGGCAAACGAGGGTGTCAAAGACTAAGTTTGAAACAGCCGGAGCATCTCGCCGGCTCGGGAGAAATGGGATGGCAACCGCTTTGCCCACATCATGACGAAACCCTTTGCGACAGTTGCGCCGATCGACGATGTCGACGCCCGGCTCGCCGCCGCCGAATCGGCGTTTGCCGACATCCGGCCCCGGCTTGCGAAGGAAATCGTCTGGGCCGACTCTTTCGCCAAGACCCGTGCGGCGCTTGCGGTCATCTATATCCATGGGTTCTCGGCCTCGAAGGGCGAAGTCCGTCCCCTGCCCGATCTCGTGGCGAAAGCGCTTGGTGCCAATCTGTTCTACACGCGTCTTGCCGGGCATGGGCGCAGCGCCGATGCAATGGCTGAAGCCTCCGTCGACGCATGGAAAAACGACATGGAGGAAGCACTCGATATCGCCACGCACATCGGAGAACGAACGTTGATCATCGCGACGTCCACCGGCGCCGCGCTTGCCACCTGGGCGCTCGCTCAACCCGGCTTGACCGGCCCTGTTGCCGGCGCCGTTTTTCTCGCGCCAAATTACAAAATCAGGAGACGCGGCGCCGGTCTGCTGACGGCACCGTTTGCCAGGGTGAGCGCCCGACTCCTCCTTGGAAAGCGACGCGGATTTGTTCCCTTGAACGCGCTTCATGCTGCCTATTGGATGACGGACTATCCGGTTTCCGCTCTGTTGCCGATGGCAGCTCTGATCAAGGAGATCCGCGGTCTGCCATTTGAGCAGATTGGCACACCCGCTCTGTTCATCCAGTCGGCAAAAGATCAGGTCGTAGATCCGCTTCAAACGGCACGCGTTGCCAGGCGTTGGGGTGGACCGGCCACGCTTGTCGATCCCGGTGATGTCGGCGATCCCCATGGTCACGTCATTGCCGGCGACGCCCTGTCATCGAAAACGACGGAAGCGATCGCCATAGATATTATAAAATGGTTTATCAAAATCAAGTAACAGCAAGATATAGATGGATAAAACACGACAGGACTAGATCACCAGATTAGCCATGATCTCGTTGTCGGTGATGTCTTGATAGCGGAGCCCGGCGGCGTCAAAAACGGCCTTCAGCCGGGGGAAATTCTCCGGATGTTTGGTTTCGATCCCGATCAGGATCGAACCGAAATTGCGCGCCGATTTCTTCAGATATTCGAAGCGGGCGATATCGTCCTCCTCGCCGAGCAGGCCGAGGAAATCCTTGAGCGCGCCAGGGCGCTGCGCCATGCGCACGATGAAGTATTTTTTCAGGCCGGTATGACGCATCGCCCGTTCCTTGACATCCGGCAGGCGCTCGAAATCGAAGTTTCCGCCGGAGACAACGGCAACGACAGTCTTGCCCTCGAGCCCGTCGCGCCCCAGCGTTTCCAGCGCCGTGATCGACAAGGCGCCGGCCGGTTCCAGCACCACGCCCTCGACATTCAGCATATCGATGATCGTCACGCAGATGGCGTTCTCTGCCAGCAGCAGAACCTGGTCGCTGGAAAAATCTTTCAACGCCGCGAAATTAAGATCGCCGATCCGCCCAACGGCCGCGCCGTCGACGAAATTGTCGACCTGGTCGAGCGTCACCACCGCGCCCGCCTCAAGGCTGCACCGCAGGCTCGGGGCACCCTCGGGTTCGCAGAAGATAAAGGATTCGGCGGCAACCACGTCCTTCAGATAGCCGGTCACTCCGGCCGAAAGGCCGCCACCGCCAACGGGCATGATCACCAGATCGGCCACAGTGCCCTTGGGCAATTGCTCGAGGATTTCGGCCGCGACCGTCGCCTGCCCTTCGATGATGTCGGCATGGTCGAAGGGCGGCACCATGACGCCGTCGATTTTTTCCACATGATCGCGCGCCGCCTGGTAGCACTGGTCGAAGAAATCGCCGACGAGCCGGATGCTGATGAACTCGCCGCCGAAGATCATCGTCTTGTCGATCTTTTGCTGCGGCGTCGTCACCGGCATGAACACGACGCCCGGCACGCCGAAATGCCGGCATACGAAGGCGAATCCCTGGGCGTGGTTGCCGGCCGAGGCGCAGACGAAGGTCTTGCCGGTACCGCCGGCCTCGATCACCTTGCGGAAGAAGTTGAAAGCGCCGCGGATCTTGTAGGAGCGAACCGGCGAAAGATCCTCGCGTTTCAAGTAGATCGCGGCACCGTAGCGGGCGCTCAAGTGCTCGTTGAGCTGCAACGGGGTTGCCGGGAACAGAGTACGCAGTGCCTCGACGGCGTGATCAACGTCCTGCTTCATGGAATGCGGTCTTTCGCTTGGGTTCGTGTCACCCTTGCCTATGCCATAACGTGTGACGCGAAACCACAGCTATTCGGGTTAAGTATACTACTAAAATCATGTTTAAAAAGGCCGATGCCCCTCTCCTTGACACCAGCCTCCAAATCCCGAAAATCCGTAACGGACGCAGATCGCGGGGGGAGACAATGCGCACCGACAAACGAAAAGAGGCTCCGATGGTTGCGGTCCGTGCCTGTCTGATGCTGGCGTTGCTGGCCGGGCCGACCGCGGCAGGTCAGCTTGCGGACGCGGCCACCAAGGCCGAGGCTTTGGCGGCATCCGGCGACGCAGTCGGCGCTCACGATGTCATGCGCACCGCGATTAGCGATTTTTCCGCAACGCTGCCCTTTTCCATCGGGAAGGCGGTATTCGTGTCGACTGATCCCGCCGGCTATGGCATGTACGAGCCGAAGCCGGATCCGCAGTTCAAACCCGGTGAATCGCTCATTTCCTATGTCGAGCCCGTCGGTCTGAGCTGGAAGCCGGCAAGCGAGGCTGGCAAGCTTCAGTGCCATTTCACCGTGGATATGGACATACTGAGCGCCTCCGGCGAAGTTCTGTCCAGCCAAAAGGCCCTTGGCACTTACACCTTTACGAGCTTTTTCCGCAATCAAGAAATCTACGCGCTGGTGACCACCGATTTCAGCGGCGCCGCGGCAGGCGACTATGTCCTTCGGTTTCGTTTCAACGATCTGAACAGCGGCAAGACCGCCAGCGTCGACCAGAAATTCACCATGGCGGCACAACAAACACCGTGAAAAATCAGCGGTTTACGCGCCTTTCTTCGCAGCCGCGATCTTTTCGATCATCGCCCGGACGTCCGCCTCGGCCGCATCGAGCAGCGCCTCGTCACGGGCGCGGATGACGAGGTCGGTCGAAAACGCCTTGCCATCGAATTTCGGGTAGGAGCCGATGCTTGTCATGGGATGAGCCTTCTGCACCTCGCCCAGCGGGCCGCCGATATCCCCCTCGCCAAAGGGTGAAAGCACCGAGCGCGACTTGATCTTGGTGCCAGCCTCGAGTTGCGGCAGAAGCGCGTCCAGCATGGCCTGGAAAACCTGCGGCACGCCGGCCATGACATAGACATTGCCGATGATGAAGCCCGGCGCCGTTGAAACCGCATTGGGGATATGCCGGGCGCCGTTCGGCATGCGCGCCATGCGCCGCCGCGCCTCGGTAAATTCCATGCCGCGCCGCTCATACATCGCACCGAGCAGGCGCATCGCCTCCGGATCGTGGATGCATTCGACACCGAACGCCCGCGAAACAGCGTCCGCGGTGATGTCGTCATGGGTCGGGCCGATGCCGCCGGAGGTGAAGACATAATCGTATTGAGCCCGCAGACCATTCAAGGCCGCGACGATTGCCGGTTCGTCGTCGGAGACGATACGGACTTCCTTGAGATCGATGCCTGCAATCGTCAGCATGTCGGCAAGATGGCCGATATTCTTGTCCTTGGTCCGGCCGGACAGCAATTCGTCGCCAATGGCGAGCATGGCGGCAGTGACGATTTTTTCGCTGGTCATCGGCAAGTCCTGTGTGAATCGTTCGATCGAAGGTCATGCCTGCTCATATCGGAGCAGCCTGTTCTGTCGCCTGCTTGCGTTTGATGGCGGACCTCAAACTGATAAATCCGATGCCCAGCGGCAATCAAGCGAAATTGCCCGCCGCCGGTCTCTCAGGTCGTCCAGTCGTGAAATTCCCAAATGACGCGAAATTCGTGGTACCCTGCCATGCCCGGACGCAAACTAAACCTGCGAACCGCATTTCTGCAGTTGGAACGATTGGGCTGTTCCCGTCCGGTCATGCTACTGCACAATCCTTAAATCGGTGTCGATTTAAGGACAAAATTGTGCAGCAGATCAGACCGTTACAGTGACTTTTTTGCGTCTTAACAGACGCGGCGCTGTAATGCCGCCAAGGCAATCGAATGCGGCGCGCTTCAGGGAGTAAGAAATGGCCAGAGTGATATATGCGATCGTTGAGCATGATGGCGGGTGGGCCTACAAGCTTGCCGACGTCTTTTCCGAGACCTTCCCAAACCGCGAGATGGCTTTGGCGGCGGCAAAGGCCGCAGCAGCCGAGCAGCAGGTAGGCGGCGACGACGAGGAAATCAGCTTTCAGGATCCAAGCGGCCTCTGGCATTTCGAACACGCCGACGGCGGCGATCGTCCCGAAGCAATTGTTGAGGACAACTAGAGCTATTGATGCGGACATCGAGGCGCATGCGGGAAGTTCAGGCAAGATTCCCCTCTCCGAAGACGAAGAGGGGCGTATTTTTTGGTGCTGAAAAATGCCGAGTTTCCCTCCCTCGGCATCGCGATTAAAGCGGTGATTGCCTGCTGCATCAACCGAAACCGCTGGTTAACCTTCACGCGTAGGGTTAATCACGCCGCTGATACTCAGATTAGCCCAAAACCCCGATGATTCCGGCATCTTTGTCTATGGCTTGGCGATCGCGGGCGCAGGCCATTTGGCCGTCACGCCGCCGTCCTTCTGTGTCTGCCTTCCTTCCAGAATTGTCATGCAGATCAAAATAGCTCATCAGTTGCAAGCGCCAAGACTAATTCGATCAGTATACGCGCTGCGTAGCACCCGGGCCCGTGGAAACTTGCCTTTCAGACGGGATTTCCCCGTCCAGCAATCCCGCCTGACGGAACCACTGGTCGATACTCGCCTGCACAGCAGCTTTTGCCTCATCCAGCGTCTCGGCGGATTGGAAGTCGTAGCGGATCGTGCCGTTGCAGCCGGAAACCATCCATTTCCAGGTCGTTTGATCGTGATGCTGCAAGACATAGGCCAGTTGATGCTGACCGAGCATACCGGCAAAGGAACGATTTCGGATCGGTTTCCATGTTAATGGGATTTCCTGTAACACCTCGACCACGCCTCCATATTTCCTGGTGAAGCCGAAATATAGGGCGCCTGTCGAACTGGGATAACCCTGTCGTTTGAGGGGTTTTTCCGATTCCGCAACCAGCGTTTGGCTGATCGTGCTTTCGTCACCGATGGCTTACAGTCTGGTTGGCCGTCGCAATTCCCGGTTCATTCCTGCTCCGTGAAAAACAAACCAAGATGATCGTTGCTTCTACGAGGGAAAGCAGGATGAGAACGGACGACGTACCCTTTTCGGAGGAGTGCCTCCAAAAACATTCGCTTGACGAAATCAGCCAAGTGTTTGAAAGGAAAAACACGCGGACGTGGCGAAACTGGTAGACGCAAGGGACTTAAAATCCCTCGGAGCAATCCGTACGGGTTCGACCCCCGTCGTCCGCACCACTTCCCGAACACAAAGACGACGCCATCAACCGGAGCTTCGCAATGTCACTTCCCGATAAAGCATTCCCCGTCTCCTGGGACCAGTTTCACCGCGATGCGCGTGCACTCGCTTGGCGCCTTGCCGGCAATGGCGGCGAATGGAAGGCGATCGTCTGTATCACCCGCGGCGGGCTCGTTCCGGCGGCGATCGTCTGCCGCGAACTGAACATCCGCCTGATCGAGACTGTTTGCGTTGCGTCCTACCACGACTACGACGCGCAGGGTGAGATGTATGTGCTCAAGGGCATTTCGGAGGAACTGAAGGTCGATGGCGGCCAAGGTGTTTTGATCATCGACGACCTGACAGACACCGGCAAGACCGCTGCTGTGGTGCGGGCTATGCTGCCGAAGGCGCATTTCGCCGCCGTCTACGCCAAGCCGAAGGGCCGGCCGCAGGTCGATACCTTCGTCACCGAGGTCAGCCAGGACACCTGGATCTATTTCCCCTGGGACATGGGGCTCAGCTATCAGGAGCCGATTGCGAAGGGCTCGCGCGGCTGAGATAACCGCGCATTTTCACTCGTGGTGTCCCGTGAATACAGGGGCGCGGCACCGGTTTATTTATAAGCGATGGCGAATGTTATCTAATTTTTGAGTGGTTTGGCCTCATCAAGTGAACCACCGACGCCGCGTTCCGCTGCGGTGGCACGAATCAGAAGGCTTGCGCGCTGCGGGGATTCTCAGTGGGAGGACCGACCATCATGCACAGGGCGCTCGTTTCGATCGCTGTTGGCTCAAGCCTCTGGTCATTGTCGGCCATTGGATTGGTGGCCGGCGACGTTCACATCGGGCCTGTCGCGGCCTATGTCGAGGCAAACGTCCGGCCATGGATAGAAGATCCCCTCATCATCGAAGCATTGAAGGATCACAATGAACGTCATGCGCATCTGACGCCGTCGGACATCGACCGCATGGATGCCGCCTGGCGCGCCGAGTTGTCGAGCAATTCGCAGCCGCTGATTGATTCGGTAACGGACAACCCGCTGTCGCGCTTCCTCAAGGGCAAGCAGGCAGCCGCGGGCGGCGCCATTACCGAGATCTTCGTCATCGATGCCAAGGGCTTGAGCATCGGTGAAAGCGAGCCCACTTCGGACTATTGGCAAGGTGACGAACTGAAATGGCAACGGACGTATCCTGCCGGCACCGGCACACTCTTCGTTGACAGGGCGAAGAAGGATGAATCGACGCAAATGCTGCAAGCGCAGGCAAGCCTGACGGTGTCCGATCCGCAGACGCACCAGCCGATCGGCACGATCACCGTCGGCATCAATTTGGACGCCTTGTGACAGGCCAAGCGGATTTTCGAGAGCGGTCTGTGGTCGAAAGCGAAACCGAATCAGGTTTTTCCTCGGCCCACAAGAGCGACTGTTTGGCTATCGCCGATGATCGCTACGGTAAATTCTTACCCGCAAGATCTCGAAAATCGGCTTGCCCTTCGGGAAGCCGCTAGAGGTAAGCCGGCGAAGCGTCTGATTTTGCTGGATTTGGTTTCTATCCCCGTTTTCCACAGGTCATACACACAACATCTGGTGTCCACAATTAGGTCACAAACCAGCCCTTGACGGAATCGGGTAGGATGCCGTTAATGGATTTCACGTTGCGGCGGCGGCGGGACGGACCATCACGAGGCCGGTTCATTTCAGAAAAAATCGTCTGTGTTCAGGCGACCCGGTGGATGATCCGCCGGTCGCGATGGTAATTTTTTGTGATCTCCCGTGACGCCAAATACGTCACAAAAAGCTGGCGTAAAGAAGTTGTTAATACTATATTTAGTGTTTGCAGCCAAAATCGACACAAGATACAGGATAACCCGAAACGGGTTTCCCACATAGAGCGGAACACCAAAGCTGGCTGCGCAATCCCCGTGCAGCCGGACGGGGACATTTTTGCCCAGCGCTTCTTAAAGCTTGGGCATGCGGCAAACAAAGGACACGGGACAATGCAGATCGAACGTCGTTTCACCAAGGCAGGCCAATCGGCCTATGCCGAGATTGAATTCCGCAAGGCCATCAGCGAGATCAAGAATCCGGATGGCTCGATCGTGTTTCGTTTGGCGGACATTGATGTGCCCGCACAGTTCAGCCAGGTCGCGGCCGACATTCTGGCCCAAAAATATTTCCGCAAGGCCGGTGTTCCTGCACGCCTGAAGAAGGTCGAGGAAAATTCCGTCCCCTCCTGGCTGTGGCGCTCCGAGGCCGACCTAGCCGCGATGAAGGATCTGCCGAAGGACGAGCAGTACGGTTCCGAAACCGACGCCCGCCAGGTTTTCGATCGCCTGGCCGGCACCTGGACCTATTGGGGCTGGAAGGGCGGCTATTTCGCCTCCGAAGACGATGCGCTCGCCTTCCGCGACGAACTCGCCTACATGCTCGCCACCCAGCGCGTAGCGCCGAACTCGCCGCAATGGTTCAACACCGGCCTGCACTGGGCCTATGGCATTGATGGTCCCGGCCAGGGCCATTTCTATGTCGACCCCTTCACCGGCAAACTCGTCAAGTCGAAGTCGTCCTACGAGCACCCGCAGCCGCATGCCTGCTTCATCCAGTCGGTCGGCGACGACCTCGTCAACGAAGGCGGCATCATGGACCTATGGGTACGTGAGGCGCGCCTGTTCAAATACGGTTCCGGCACCGGCTCCAACTTCTCCTATCTGCGCGGCGAAGGCGAAAAGCTCTCCGGCGGCGGCAAGTCATCGGGCCTGATGTCGTTCCTGAAGATCGGCGACCGCGCTGCCGGCGCAATCAAGTCGGGCGGCACCACGCGCCGCGCCGCCAAGATGGTTGTCGTCGACATCGATCATCCGGATATCGAGGAATACATCAACTGGAAGGTCAAGGAAGAACAGAAGGTCGCTGCCCTCGTCACCGGCTCGAAGATCGTCGCCAAGCACCTGAAGGCGATCATGAAGGCCTGCGTCAATTGCTCTGCCGACAACGACGCCTGCTTCGATCCCGCCGAGAACCCTGCCCTGAAGCGCGAAATCAAGGCCGCCAAGAAGGACCAGGTTCCGGAAAACTACGTTCAGCGCGTCATCCAGTTCGCCAAGCAGGGCTACAAGGACATCGAGTTCAAGACCTATGACACGGACTGGGATTCGGAAGCCTACCTCACGGTCTCCGGCCAGAACTCCAACAACTCCGTCTCGCTCAAGGACGATTTTTTGCGCGCCGTCGAGAATGACGGCGACTGGAACCTGACCGCCCGCAAGGACGGCAAGGTGATGAAGACGCTGAAGGCGCGCGACCTTTGGGAATCGATCTCCTACGCCGCCTGGGCGTCAGCCGATCCGGGCCTGCACTTCAATACGACGATGAACGACTGGCACACCTGCCCGGCCGCCGGCCCGATCCGCGCGTCCAACCCGTGCTCGGAATACATGTTCCTCGACGACACGGCCTGCAACCTTGCCTCGCTGAACCTGCTTCAGTTCAAGGATGCTGCCACCAAGAACATCAACATCGCCGACTACGAGCATGCCGTGCGCCTGTGGACGCTGGTGCTCGAAATCTCCGTGATGATGGCGCAGTTCCCGTCCAGGGAAATCGCCGAGCTCTCCTATGAATACCGCACGCTCGGCCTCGGCTACGCCAATATCGGCGGCCTCTTGATGTCCTCCGGTATCCCCTACGATTCGAAGGAAGGCCGGGCGATCGCCGGTGCGCTGACCGCCATCATGACGGGCGTCTCCTATGCGACCTCGGCGGAAATTTCCGCCAAGCTCGGCCCCTTCCCGGGCTTCAAGCCGAACCGCGACAATATGCTGCGCGTCATGCGCAACCATCGCCGCGCCGCCTTCGGCGAAACTCAGGGCTATGAGAAGCTCTCGGTCGAGCCGGTCGCCCTCATCCACGGCGATTGCCCTGATGCCGACCTGATCGTCCATGCCAAGGCGGCCTGGGACAAGGCCGTAGCGCTCGGCGAACAGCACGGCTACCGTAATGCCCAGGTGTCCGTCATCGCGCCGACCGGCACGATCGGCCTCGTCATGGATTGCGACACAACCGGCATCGAGCCCGATTTCGCGCTGGTGAAATTCAAGAAGCTCGCCGGCGGCGGCTATTTCAAGATCATCAACCGTGCGGTTCCCGAAGCCTTGCGCACGCTCGGCTATTCGGAAAGCCAGATCGCCGAGATCGAGGCCTATGCCGTCGGCCACGGCAACATCAATCAGGCGCCCGCCGTCAACCCCGGCTCGCTGCGTGCCAAGGGCTTTACCGACGACAAGATCGAGGCGATCAACGCCGCCACCAAGGCTGCCTTCGACATCAAGTTCGTCTTCAACCAGTGGACGCTCGGCGCCGACTTCCTCAAGTCCACGCTGAAGGTCTCCGACGAGCAGCTCACTGATATGAGCTTCAACCTGCTCGAGCATATCGGTTTCTCGAAGAAGGACATCGAAGCCGCCAACATCCATGTCTGCGGTGCGATGACGCTCGAAGGCGCGCCGTTCCTGAAGGCCGAGCATCTGCCGGTCTTCGATTGCGCCAATCCCTGCGGCAAGATCGGCAAGCGTTACCTCTCGGTCGAAAGCCATATCCGCATGATGGCGGCTGCCCAGCCGTTCATCTCGGGGGCGATCTCCAAGACGATCAACATGCCGAACGAGGCGACCGTCGAGGATTGCAAGGCTGCCTACATGCTCTCCTGGAAGCTGGCGCTGAAGGCCAACGCCCTTTATCGCGATGGCTCGAAGCTTTCCCAGCCGCTCAACGCCTCGCTGATCGAGGACGAGGACGACGAGGATGCGATGGAGGACTTCATCCAGGCTCCGGCAGCAGCCCAAGCCGTCACCGTCACGGAAAAGATCATCGAGCGCGTCATCGAGCGGGTCACCCGCGAGCGTGAAAAACTGCCGAACCGCCGCCAGGGCTATACCCAGAAGGCAATCGTCGGCGGCCACAAGGTTTATCTGCGGACCGGGGAATTCGGCGACGGTCGCCTCGGCGAGATCTTCATCGACATGCACAAGGAAGGTGCCGCCTTCCGTGCGATGATGAACAACTTCGCCATCGCCATCTCGCTCGGCCTGCAATACGGCGTGCCACTCGAAGAATATGTGGAAGCCTTCACCTTCACCAAGTTCGAGCCGGCCGGCATGGTGCAGGGCAATGACGCAATCAAGAACGCCACCTCGATCCTCGACTACGTGTTCCGCGAACTCGCCGTCTCCTACCTGAACCGCCACGATCTTGCCCATGTCGATACCTCCGACTTCTCCAACACGGCGCTCGGCAAGGGCATCCAGGAAGGCAAGACCAACCTGATCTCGACCGGCTGGACCCGCGGCCACAAGCCGACACTCGTCCAGGGCAGCCAGATCGACCGCACTTCCGGAGAGCCGAAGGGAGCTGCCACCGCAGCCCCTGCCCGCGCCGGCTCAACCGGCACGGTGACCGCCTTTTCCGGCAGTGCCGCCCGCAAGCTCGAACCGGCAACATCCATCGCCACCTCCGAAATCGTCGCCTTCAAGCGCGACTACGAGGAACGCGCCGTCGAACTGGCTGAGGAGATCGCCGAAGAGGTCGAAAGCGAAGTGACCGCCCTCTTCTCCGACAAGGCCGCCGCCGAAGCCGCCGCCGCCAAGTCGGACGCCAAGAAGCTGGAAGCCGAACGCCGCATGCGCTCGATCGCGCAAGGGTATACGGGCAACATGTGCTCCGAGTGCCAAAACTTCACGATGGTGCGGAACGGGACCTGCGAGAAGTGCGACACGTGCGGAAGCACAAGTGGGTGCTCGTGATTACTCTTATTACTCTGTCCCGCGCCCGCAGATTTGCGTCATGGCCCATGATGTGCGTCTGAAGGCCCCTCAGAAACGCGTCTGGGGGAAATATGGCGTTCGGCGCAAGTTCATCGGACGCAGGCAAAGAGGAGCATGGCCGCTCGCCGCAGTTGCACTCCTCCAGCACACGAAACATTCCGCCGGCACGAATTGTGTCGGCGGAGAGTGGCTAAAGGAACAAAACAGGAATAAAATAAGTAGTTGACCGCAGAATGGCTGACGCGGTGATAAATGGGAAGGGCGCGACTACCAGGCCCGGTTCTTCTCGATAAATGCTTCGGGTCTTCGCGATCCGGAGAAGGCACAGGTCGTCGAGGTTTCTTATCAGCCGGCGGACCGAAAGGTTTCGACGACGTGGTCGTTCGCTACGATCCGCCCCGTGCCCGTAGATTGCATCTAACCCCCTGATCTGCGTCTAAAAACTGCGTCTGGCCGGGCCGATGTTGTGTTGCGATCCGTTCGTTAGGTGCGGGACAGCAGGAGCCTGATGCCTGCCGCGCCGAAGAAGACGGCGAGTGTTCCCTCGATCCATCGACGCGCGCGGCGATACATCCGAATCATTGGAGCAGTCGAGAAGACGATCGCGTAGCCGCAGAAGATCGTAACGCTTAGAACCGCGCACCCGCCGAGAATAGCCACGAGCGTGTGCCACGAAGTGTCGGGGCCGAGGCCGAGCGTCACCAGGGCGATCCACGCAAGGATTGATTTCGGATTGGTCAGGTGCATCAGCAGTCCACGTCGGTAAAGAGCCGAGTTGGATACGGCATCATCTCCCCTGGTCGCTTCGGCGAACTTTTCATCGGAGGTCAATGCGGCCTTGCCCGCCTTGAACGCGAGGTAGATCAGGTACAGTCCCCCGAATATCTTCAGGACCGTCAACGCATCGGCATATCGTGTCAGCAGGGCCGAAATCCCGGTAGCAGCCATCGCGCCCCAGAAGATCGAGCCGCTGACGACGCCCGCGGAAAGGACCAGCGCGGCCCGTCGTCCCTGGTCCATCGCGACGCCCATGATGCGCATGTTGCTCGGCCCCGGGCTTCCGGCCGCTATGATGTAAGCCGTGTACACGAGAAGGAGATTGTGAAGTTCAGATGCCATTTCGATGATCCTGCTACCTTTTTCTGTGCCGTAGATACTAGACGCCGCGATCATTTCCCGAGCAACAGCTTGAGTGTGATGAACCACATAACAAGAGCGACGACGGTTTCCAGTACACGCCATGCCGTCGGTTTCGCGAAGACCGGCCTTAGTTTGGTAGCTCCATAGCCCAAGGAGAAGAAGAACAGGAATGACCCAGTCATCGCGCCCATGGCGAACCAGAATTCCTGACCCGAGAAGCGTGTCGAGATGGTTCCCAGCAGAACGACTGTGTCGAGATAGACGTGAGGATTGAGCCAGGTGAGCGCAAGGCAGGTGGCCAACGTCTTTCCGAAACTCGACGCCGATACCTCGCTAGCGGCAAGTGCGCCTGAAGACTTCAACGCGGAATGGAAGCTCTTGGCTCCGTACCAGAACAGAAAGGCCGCGCCTCCGTAACGCATTGCCGGATCGAGCCAGGGTAACAGGTCCGAAACCTGCCTGAAGCTCGTCGTCCCCACGGCGATGAGGATCGCGTCCGAAACCGCGCAAGTCAGACAGACGGCAAACAGGTACTCGTTTTTGAGCCCCTGGCGCAGGACGAAGGCGTTCTGCGCCCCGATCGCCACAATGAGGGTGAGGCCCATGAAAAGCCCAGTAAAAAAGACGGAAATTCCCAAAGACAAAAAACCCCCACAACCGATAGGGCGACATCTATCCAGCGGTACATCATTAGTCTAATTAAAGCTTCTAAGTCTGATTAAGGCTGACTAATCCATGCTTGACTACGCCGCCCTTCGCGCCCTTGCCGCTGTTGCCCAGGCTGGAAGCTTTGAGAAAGCCGCTAGTCTGCTCAACGTTACGCCGTCGGCGGTCTCCCAGCGCATCAAGAATCTGGAAGAGCGGATGGGAATCGTCCTGGTCATCCGGGGAAATCCATGTGTCGCAACCGAAAAAGGGGAATGGCTCTGTCGGCACATGGAAAATATCGGGATGCTCGAGCGAGACTTGTTGGAACAGCTACCGTCGCTTGCCTCTGCCGACGATCTGACCGAAAGGGTCACGGTCCACGTCGCGACGAATGCCGACAGTCTCGGAACCTGGTTCATGGAAGCACTGTCGAAATTCGCCCAGAACTCGATGTATCTCGTGCACGTCGCTATCGATGACGAAGACCACACCGCGGACTGGCTGCAGCGTGGCCGGGTCAGCGCGGCTGTCACTGGTTTCGAGAAAACTGTCCCCGGATGTCGACGCGTTTCCTTGGGCTCGATGCGCTATCATGCGACCGCCAGTCCGGAATTCGTCGCCAGGCACTTTTCCAGCGGGGTCAACGCGGAGAGCCTCCGAAATGCGCCGGCCCTGACCTTCAACCAGAAAGACAGCCTCCAGACCCGGTGGATCGCCCAGACTTTGGGAGCGGACATCACCTGTCCGACACACTGGCTGCCATCGACCCACGCCTTCGTCGAGGCAAGCCTTTCTGGGATGGGATGGGGAATGAACCCCAGCCGGCTCGTTCATCAGCATCTCGGGACGGGAAAACTGGTGGAACTGATCCCCGACACACCGCTCGACATCCCGCTTTTCTGGCAGATCAATCGGCTCGCCGCAGATCGTCTATCCGGCCTCACGGACCAGGTTTCCGCTGTCGCTAGAAAGCACCTTCCAGCCTGAGCTGCTGGAAGTTCCGGGACTTTTTCCAGCTGTCGATATGGAGGATCCCTCGCCTGGACTGACGGCTTCGGCTGATCGATCGCGTCCGCCCCGCCACGGAAGAACCTCTCGCCGCGCCCATGCTCTCTGATGGACGTTGCGGACAGCCACATGCTACCCCTCTCGCCCAACCTCGAAAGCGACAGGATGATCAGGGAAGACGCGAGCGGGGCGCTGTCCGCGATACCGGTCGATACCGATATGCTTCGACAAAAGCAGAGAACGCAGGCGAGAGGTTTCGCCGACTGGGGTAGTAGAGATGGTAGCCTTGGAAGGTAGGACACCAATCCTCAAGGACCTCCTGGAGCCGGCCGTTCTCGACATGCCGTCGGATGAGGTCCTTCGGCGCGTAGGTTAGGCCTACACCGTCCAGGGCTGCGTCAATCGCGGGTGCGATGTTATTCAGCGTGAGGGGGCCGTCAACACGGACGCTGAACTCGCGCCCGTCCTTCTCGAACTCCCAGGCATAGAGACTGCCCGACGTTGGAAGCCGTAAATTGACGCAATCGTGGTCGGTCAATTCCTGCGGACGTGTCGGCGCGGGGCGGCGTGCGAAGTATTCCGGGGACCCGACAACGGCATAGGTGACATCGGGACCAACGCGAACCGCCACCATGTCGCGGGCAATCGCCTCGCCGAGCCGCACGCCCGCATCGAACTGACGCTCGACGATATTCGTGAAGCCGTTATCGATGATTAGTTCCACGGTGACGTCGGGATAATCACCTAAAAACGCCGGTAGCCTGGCACGAAAGACCAGTTCGACGGCGTCATCGGGGCATACGATCCTGACATGCCCCGATGGCCTGTCCCTAAGGGCGCTGATCGCGCTGATTTCAGAAGCTATGGCTTCGAAGTGGTGCTCAATGCTCTCTACCAGACGTACTCCGGCCGCAGTCGGTGCCACATCACGGGTCGTCCGGGCGAGGAGACGGATGCCAAGCCTCTCTTCGAGCGCCCTTATAGTGTGACTAAGAGCAGAGCGGGTCACTCCCAACTTGCCTGCTGCGCGGGTGAAGCTCCGCTGCCGGGCGACTTCGAGAAACGCTCTCATCTCACTGAACTCGTCGCGCCGCATTGTTGAATCTCCCTCACCACGACATGCATATTATACATTCTAGTCGTTCAAGACCAACCTGGGTTATCTAATGGGGAAGTAGACACGGGATTAAAGATGGCAATCGATCTGACACTGGATAGGGCTCTGGTAACCGACAAGGCCGCAACGCCGTGGGCAGCGGTCACCTGCCTTTCACTGCTGACCTTTCTCCTGGTTGGGCTGGAATTCATGCCCGTGAGCCTCTTGACCCCGATTGCCAGGGATTTGGCGATCTCAGAGGGGCAGGCCGGGCAAGCCATCACCGTCTCGGGATTCTTCGCCGTGTTTACCAGTCTTTTTGGCAACGCCCTCCTAGCAAAGCTGGATCGAAGACTGGTCGTCCTGTTCTATACGGCTGCACTCGTCATCTCGAGTTTGGCGGTAGCTCTGGCTCCAAACTTGCTCATCTTCCTTGTCGGTCGAGCCTTGGTCGGTATGTCGATTGGCGGCTTTTGGTCGCTGTCGACCGCTGTTCTGGCACGTCTTGCGACGGGTCGTGACCTCCCCAAGGCCATCGCCTTGCTTCAAGGTGGCACTGCATTGGCCCTCGTCCTCGCAGCACCTCTGGGTAGTTTCCTCGGCGGCCTGATCGGTTGGCGGAGCACGTTTCTGATCACGGTGATCGTAGGCATAGCTGCACTCCTATGGCAATTGACGGTGTTGCCGAAGATGCCAGCAACCGCATCCGTCTCTGTACGCAGCATGTTTGCACTATTGCGCACCCGCACCTTCGCACTTGGAATGGCCGCGACAAGCCTCGCCTTCATCGGCCAGAACTCACTGTCTATTTATCTGCGTCCATTCCTCGAAGGCGTGACGCTCGCCGACTTCAACATGCTTTCGATCATGCTCCTAGGTCTTGGGATCGGCGGTCTCGCCGGGACTTCCGTCGTAGGTCTCGTCCTGCGAAGGCATCTCGTCTCTTTGCTTATCGGACTGCCGGGCATGCTCGCGATCCTTGCTCTCCTGCTGATCGGTTTTGGCCACCTCATGGCGGTAACGGCTGCTCTGGTGGTATTGTGGGGATTCTTCACGGCTCCAATCCCGGTGGCATGGAACACCTGGATGGCCAAGACCACCCCCGACGAGCTTGAAGCCGCCGGCGGATTGCAGGTGGCGCTGATCCAGCTGGCCATCGCTGGCGGTGCTTTCGCCGGGGGCGTACTGTTTGACACTGCTGGCTGGTGGAGCGCCTTCCTCCTCGCCGCCGTCCTGCTTGCTGGATCGGCCCTGCTGGCTGCTTTGGTTAGCCCTCGAACCTAAACCTCGAAGTTGGACAAAGGAGATCGTCATGTCTCACGGGATTAGAAACAAGGTCGTCGTCATAACAGGAGCAAGCAGCGGACTTGGCGAAGCCACAGCCCGTCATCTCGCCGAACGGGGCGCTTCGGTAGTCCTTGGTGCGCGCCGAAGCGATCGCATCGCTGCGCTGGCCAAGGAGCTAACCGCCGCAGGATTTAAGGCCATTGCCGTTCCGACTGACGTCACCGACCAGCATCAGGTCAAGAACCTCGTTGACACTGCGGTTCAGGAATTCGGCCGCATCGACGTGATACTGAACAACGCAGGTCTGATGCCACTTGCTCCCCTCGAACGCCTCAAGATCGACGAGTGGGACCGCATGATCGACGTCAACATCAAGGGCGTCCTCTACGGCATCGCCGCAGCCTTGCCGCACATGAAGGCTCAGAGATCCGGGCACATTATCAACGTGTCGTCCGTGTACGGCCATGTGGTCGACCCGGGGGCGACCGTCTACTGTGCAACCAAGTTCGCCGTGCGCGCCTTGTCCGAGGGACTGCGGAAAGAGGTAAAGCCTTACAATATCCGCACGACGATCATATCTCCCGGCGCGGTCAGCACCGAACTTCTCGAACACATCAGCGAGAAGGACATCCAGGCCGGCACGAAAGAGTTCGTCCGCAAGATCGCTGTCGGCCCAGACACTTTCGCCCGAACTGTCGCGTTCGCGGTGAACGAGCCTGACGATGTCGATATCAATGAAATCCTGTTCAGACCGACTGCGCAGCCGGTCTGACGGTCAGCTACAGCCATGGCGTCGAACAACTCCCCTTCTCTCACTCGTCGAGCGGTTCTGGGCGGAGCCTTGGCAGCCGCAGCCCTGCCCTGGGAGGCCAACGGGCAAGAAGGGCGCGATCCAGCCAGTCAGGAGCCGAGCGACGTCAGGATCAGAATAACCTTCAACGATCTGACCTTGACCGCGACACTATACGACAATCCGTCGGCACGCGATCTGGCGTTCATGCTTCCTTTGAACCTCAAGATCGAGGATTACGGAACAAACGAGAAGATCGTCCGGCTACCGCGCAAGCTCACGGAGGACGGCAGCGGTCCTTTCTGGAACGAGCGGCCGGGCGACCTTTGCTATTTCAAGCCGTGGGGCAACTTGGCCCTGTTCTACGCCGGCTACCGATGGAACGGCCTAGTTCGTCTCGGCCGCATCGACAACGGCTTCGACCCGCTCCTCGTTCGTGGAGAGTACCCGGTCCACATCGAGCGTATCTGATGACCGCGCTTCCAGACCAGGACTTCGAATTCACTCCTCCCACCAAGAAGGACTCAACATAATGACGAAATTCAAGATCGCGCTTGTCGCCTTGGCCTTGGCGGCTTCCTCTCCCGCCTTCGCCTTCGCCAACGACGGCACGTCACCGATAATCGGTGCTTGGCGCATGACGGCCCTGCAAGTCACCGATACAGCTGGCAGCCGGACCGTCATTCCCTACTCCGGCCAGGTTATCTTTTCGCAAGGGGGAACGCTCTCGGTCCAGGCGATGAATCCCGACGCCGCTGCGCAGCCGACTCCCTACACCGCGAATGGCTACGAGGCCTACTATGGTCCGGTGGAGATCGACGAAGCCAGGAAGACCTTTTCCATCACTGTGCAATCGTCCTTGGTTCGCAATCTCATCGGCCAGAAAATGGAGCGGAAGTTCAAGGTCTCGGCCGATCAGCTCGTGATCACCCCGGCTGATCAGAAGGAGGGCTGGCGCGTGACCTACGAGCGCTTCTGAAACAGGCTTACGGCCCTGCCTGTTGCAGGCCCTGAATTAGAAGCGCTCGACCCGCCGGCGGAGCGCTTTCTTCTTGAACCCGGACCTGCTGCAGGACGCCATCGAAACGGGTGTCGGGCGACAGGTGGAGATCCGGTCTTCCCGTTCAAATTTTCAGATGAACTCTCCAGCTGGAGAGTGTTCCGAGCTGAAGCGTGAGAGCGATCCCCGGTGGCTACTTCTGCATGTTCCGTCGGCCTCTAGTCGTCGTCCTCTCCGGCACGGTGGTACCATACTCCTTCCACCACGCTGTGAGCGCTTCCATTGTCGGCCCCAGCCCCCTCGCCTTGGAAGTGATCTCGTATTCAACTCGAGGCGGCACTTCGGCGAATACAGTCCGCGAGACAAGCCCATCCGCTTCCAGCTCCCGCAACTGTGTCGTCAGCATGTGCTGGGTGATTCCCGGGATCGCCTTCCGAAGCTCGTTGAAGCGGTAGACCCGCTGGTTGAGCAACCACATGATCTCGAGCTTCCATTTTCCCGAAAGCAGCGCGAATGCGCGGCGCATCTGCTCGTGCATGTTGTTGCCGTCATCGCCCATAGTCTGGTTCTCCATACTAACGCAACAGTCTGCTGAAGCGTACGGTGGCGTCGACATCCTGATAAACAACGCATTCGACCCTTCAGCGCCGTTCTCGTCGATACTCGAATTGTCTACCGAGCAGCTACAGCGCAACTTCGACATGGGGCCGATCGCTTACCTGAGAATGATGCAAGCCTGCTATCCCTACCTGAAATCGAGCGGAGAAGGCCGCGTGATCAACTTCGGATCAATGGCGGGCATCATGGGCTTGGTCGGGTATGGTCCCTACAACATGGCAAAGGAGGCGGTCCGAGCCCTGACCCGTACGGCCGCCCGTGAATGGGCGACCGACAAGATCACCGTAAACAATCTCCTGCATCGACAGCGCACGGTAATTGTCTGATGGTGGACCTGTTGCCAGTCGTTCAAAGACGATGATGGCACCGTTCATCGTACGAGGACTCTTCTCGTCGGCGGCGATTGCCTCCCGCCGTTGCCTGCGCGGCACTGAGGGAGATTGTCGAGGCTTGGATGCCTGATAGCCGTCACTAACTTCAGGTCAGGCTCGGCGGCGAAACATACTGAAAATATGCCCATACCAAAACCACAGCGCCGACGACCGCTAACCAGATAAGGGCCTTCCGAGTTCCGCGTGTGATGGTCCTCGGCTCCTTTTTTGGCTTCGGCCGCTGAAACTTGATGATGTTGTCGTCGCTCATGTCCGTCCCCGGTATCAAAGTTCGAAATCCATAGCACACCTCACGCAGTTGTCCGCTCGATTATCGCCGCGACGACGCACGACATATTGGCCCCAGAGAATTTTGGTTGCATGCGATTTGGACGTGGAACAGCGCGGTCACGAAAATTGAACGGCGGCAACGTCATGGCATGCATTGAGGGCAACGCGATCCTCCAGGAGACATAGGCCATATCAATGTCGGCTCGTGCCCAGCGGTCTCGGTCCATGAGCTATCTTTGCCATGTCAAACCCGGTATCGCCGATGATGCGCCAAAGGACTGGATCAGGTCGACGCCCGGCTTTGGTGCGATTTGCCATCGCGTCTTTTTGGCATGAAAAACCCGGCTGATCAGGCCGGGTTCTCGACTGTAAGCGGCGGCCCGCTAGTGCGTGGTGCTGTTTATAAGTGCATCGATAAGTTTGATCTGCGAGCGAGTGCCGCGCTTGTACTCGTTGATCAATATCTTCGCTTCTGCAGTCGCTTCCTTGCGCGGAATGCGATGCTGTGTGCACCAAGCGTCAAGAACCGACTGGAGCATATTGAGGTCTTTTGGCGGTATTGCGGTATCGGAATTCTGCATCATTTTCCTCCCAGGAACTGACATCTTTTTTGTGAGAAGCCGCCTCCCTGCGGCCTCCAGCAATGCGACTTTAGTCTAAAGTAACAAGGGTACAAGATGAAAATGTGGCACTTGACGTGAGGTACGTACCCGTTTTTTTAAACTGCCAGTCAAGACCAATAGGGTCTCGTTTGGGTCAAAAAAGCCGTATCTCAAGTGGTCGGACTGACCCGATTGCGGGGCATGTCTCAAAGTCTCCAGAAGGGTGTCATGCCAAGGACGTCGAGATGGTACAGGTCGTAGACTTCTGTGCGAGTTTGCTCCGCTCTCGAGTCAGAGATGGCCAGCCACAAAACGCCAAACTGCGCGCTGAATGGTGTCACCTATTTTGTTACGAGGCAGCTTTCAGCGCCCCGTCCAGAAGCGCAATCCGTCGCGTGAAGGATCGATCATGGCCGCAGGATGTCCCGCGTTACACGCCGGTAGGCGGCCGGTGGTCGTTGATCTCGATCCAGTAGCCGTCCGGATCCTGCAAGTAGACCTGACGGAAGCCGTTGCGGTGCACGCCGATGCGGCCGGGATTGCCCGGCCAGTCGGTAAAGGGAATGCCGAGCGCGCCGATGTTGGCAATGAAGGCGTCGAAATCGGCGGTGGAGATGGCGACATGCGTCTCTTTCATCACAAGCGTCGCGCCTAAATCGCCGGCAATCAGGTGGATCGCATCGCCGCCGCCGATTTCCAACCAGGCGACATTGGCGCTGCCTTCCCGCGCGATCGGCTCGAAGCCCAGGACCTCCCGGTAGAACGCGACGCTACGCTCGAGGTCGCGCACCAGCAGTGCAACATGGTCGAGGCTGTAACGATGGCGCATAACGAATCCTCCGGTAGCACCGCCCTATCATGCCGGGCAGCTGCGTGGAAGGCCACCCTCGCTGCGCAGACGCACGCGGCCGGATCCCGGTTCAAGGCCGTCGTCTCGCTCACCTGAAAAATTAGCTAGCTTTAACTAAGATGCTCATTTTCTTCCAAGAGGAGAGGTAATCCCCGCACCCTACAACTCAAGACAGGGATGGGATTTCGCCAAGTGGTCTTAGGAAACCCTACCTCTCGCCTAGTGGGAGAGAGGATACAAAATCAACACTTAGCCAAAGGCTAAGTGTGAGATCTGTTGGTGAGTGGATCATCGCGACAGCCAACCTCCCGCTCCCAAAAACTCGCCTACACTGGCAGCATGGAGGGGCGGGCAAGTTTTCAGGGAAAGGGAGCGGATATGGCGCGTAGACGATGTGGGCAAAACTGCCGATACCGCGCCCTCACCGTCCGGCGAACGGGTCCGCCAGCGCCGCTTCCGGCCGGCTGATCGGGTATTTGGTGGCGGAAATGCTGGCCGCCAACTTCTTCGGGCCTTCGCTCTTCAGGAGTGCGCGAAAACGCGGATGCATGCCGCCATCGACATAGGCGCTCATCGACGTGCTCGCCGGGATCGCTTCAGTCATCGCCGCTTCGACCTTGCGCTCCTCCGCCTCGATCTTCGCCATCGCCTGCGGCTCGAGCTGGTTGGTGACCGCCGGGCAAGCCGCCAGCGGATCGGCGGGTTCACCGCCCTCGAATTCCTTGTTGAACACGTAGCGGCTTTCGCAGGCTGACACCTTAGGCGGCCGGTGCGTCACCTCGAAGGCATCGTAGCCTTCCTTCAGCACGCGCCAGAAGGACATGTTCGGATCGTCCCGGTGTTCGACCATGTTCTTCGCCGTCATGCGGAAGGGAAAGGCCTGGACCTGGAAATCGCCCTGACCGGCCGAAAGCGCCTTCTGCACGATCGCATAGATTTCGCCGACGCCCTGGTCGGTCATGGCATAGCAGCCGGCCGACGAGCAGGCGCCATGCACCATCAGCGCCTCGCCGGTATAGCCGAGCGCCGATTCCAGCCGGTTCGGATAGCCGAGATTGAAGGAGACGTAATATTGCGAGTTCGGATTAAGCTGGCCCGCCGAGACGTGATAGAACCCTTCCGGCGCCTGCCGGTCGCCGATCTTTGTCTTCGGCCCGAGCTTTCCGGACCAGCGGCACATCGGATAGGTCTTTAAAAGCGCGTAAGCGCCGGATTTGTCGACCTTCCAGACCTCGAGCTCGCTTTCCTGCTTGAATATCCTGACCAGCACCGGGCTTTCCGGCTTCATGCCCTTCCGCGACATCTCCGCAACCATCTTGCCGGACAGCTTTGGCGACGCCTCGGAGAGCCCGTCGAGCGCCATGCAGCCCGCGAGCGCTGCACTGAGCGCAAGCGCGGCCATCGTCCGGGAGGCTATCGAGCGAACGGTCGTCAGCCGGTTTGCAGCGCGGTGGAGGTGAGGAACAACATGCATGAAAAGCTCTATCGATAAAAATCGCGACGAAGTTTTGGCGAACGCGTCAAATCATGACAATCGCCGCATCCTTCGGCACAGATTCCGCCAGTTCGGTTACCGCTTCGTTAATCACGACATCACAAAGACGTGGAACAGACGCCCGCAGGCCGTTCCGGCCTTGCTACTGCCAGACGACGATCTTCGCCTTATAGGGTACCCGCTCATAAAGGTCGATCACATCCTGGTTCATGAGGCGCACGCAGCCGGACGACACCGCCTTGCCGATCGACTGCCACTCCGGATTGCCATGCAGCCGGTAGAGCGTGTCTTCGCCGTTCTGAAAGATGTAAAGCGCCCGCGCACCGAGCGGATTGTCCAGCCCCGGCGGCATGCCGCCGTTCTCGATCGAGTATTTCGCAAGGCTCGGCGTGCGCGCGACCATCTCGTTCGGCGGCTTCCAGCGCGGCCAGGTCTGGCGCCAATGGATGACGCCGTCGCCCTGCCAGGCAAACCCTTCACGGCCGATGCCGACACCGTAGCGCATCGCCGTGCCGCCCGGCTCGATGACATAGAGGAACCGCGACGGCGTATCGACAACCACCGTGCCGGGCGCCTCGCCCGTCGGATCCTTGACCCGCTGGCGGTAGAATTGCGGATCGATCTCTTGATAGGGCACCGCCGGGATGAGATAGCCACCGTCTTCGACCGGGTCATACATGGCCTGCAGTTCGGCTTCCGACGGCGGGCCGATGGGGCGCGCGATCGTCACCGGCTTCGGCACGGGCCGGCCGCCCGGCATGGATGTCGTACAGCCGGCCAAAGTGCCAGCCGATACCGCCAGCGCCGCGAGAAAGCCGCGGCGGGATAAACTATGGTCGATTGTCATGAGCCCCACCGCGTCAACGTGTCCTATCCAGCCAGACGAAGTAGCCGGCCACGCTTGCCGGTGCTGGCAGTGCGCAACCTATCCTCGTCCGGAAGAATCGGAGCAACGCCCGTTATGCCGCCAATCGCAGCCTTTTCCAACTGCATCACCAGCGTCTGCCGTCGCGATTCCGGCCGGCTCACCACATCGTGATAGGCCGTGTTCCGCCTTTCTTGCAATACGACTCAGGCCCTCTTATTGTGCCTTTTCCGCCTTGGGAGACCTGCACGATGCCCTTCATCGACACACCCGATGCTTCCGCCGGCGAACAGACAGCGGCGATGTATGCCCGGGCCGAGGCCGGCTATGGCTACCTGCCGAACATGGTGAAGGCCTTCGGACTTCGACCGGAGGTGATGGCGAATTGGGACGCGCTGCTTGCCGGTATCAAAGCCAACATGGATCTGCGCCGTTACGAACTGGTGACGATGGCGGCGGCGCGGGAATTGAAGAGCTCCTATTGCATGCTCGCACACGGCTCCGTCCTGCTGCGCGATATCTTTACCGCCGACGAGGTGCGGCACGTCGCGGAAAACCCGGACGAGGCCCCGATCGACGAGGCTGAACGTGCCATCATGCGATTTGCCGCCAAGGTGGTGCGGGATGCGACCGCGATCGAAAAGCCGGACATTGATGCCCTGAAGCGGCATGGCCTCTCCGACGCCGAGATCTTCGACATTGTCACCGCCGCCGCCGTCCGCTGCTTCTTCTCGAAGACACTTGACGCGCTCGGGGTGCAACCAGACGGCATTTACGACAAGCTGGAGCCGGGCCTGAAGGCCTCGCTCGTGGTCGGCCGTGCCATCGACGGGACAACATCGGACTGAGGCATTCCGCCGAGACCGCAGAATGTGCGGGCAGACGTCAAGCCTGAAACCAGGCCGACCGCTCCGCGACCAGGAGCGTAACGACGACTTCGGTGAGCTATATTTCCGTCCTGTCGGTAAAATTCGCCTCAAATGCGGGCGCCTGATTTCACGCGGATGAAACGGAGGCTGGGCTAAGAGGGTCGAATTGCCCGATCCGAAGGAGCGCCCTAAAAAGGGCAGATCGTCATGACCCAGGTCATTACCATGTCAGCCACCACGGCGGCTTATGCGGCGCAAGCCGTGAAGCCGTCGGCGCGGATGAGCGGCGATGGCCCAACCGAGGAAGCGATCACCCTCTTGTCGGCACGGCCGAAGGATGATGCGGCCATTACCCATGCATCGGTCGCAGCTCTTCGCAGCCCGACATCGCTCTCGCTGATGCTGATCAGTTCCAACGGCCGTCCACCGCAGGGCACACGTGGCGACGTGGTTCGCCGCTACATGGAATGCGGACCGGATGAGCCGGACTTCGATGAGAACGGCGAGATCGTCGAAGAGTAAGTCGTCATCCCCGTGGAAAAAGCAGCAGCGCAGTGTTCCCGCGCCGCCGCCCGCGCCGGTAAAAAAATGTGCCGGAACTCAGTTGTGCTCGTGTGCGCCACCAGCGTTGCCGACGGGAAGCACATAATCGACCTTGCCCGACTTTTCGAAGGTCAGCTTCACCGGCACGCTGTCGCCCTCGGCAAAGGGCTTTTTCACATCCATGAACATCAGGTGCAGGCCGCCGCTCTTGAGCTCGACGGTTTCACCTGCCGGAATGACGATACCGTCGTCCAGCTTGCGCATCTTCATCACGTCGTTCTGCATGGTCATTTCGTGCAGTTCGACGCGGCCCGCCGCCGGGCTTTCGACGGAAATCAGGGTATCGCCTTCGCTGCCATCATTCTTGACCGTGAAACCGCCGCCGCCAACCTTTGCCCCCGGCAGCATCGCCTTGACGGCGCCGCCGGAAATCTCGAGCATCCCGGCCTTCACCGTCGCTTCACCTTTCGCGGCCATGTCGTGGCCGTGATGCCCTTCGGCCGCGGCCGGTGTCACCGTGACCATCGGCGCCGGGTGTTCCAGCGAATGGGCACTCTGACCTTCGGCGGCGATCTCGTCCCAAGCGACCTTGTCCGTCGCACCGCAAAGCTGCGTCACCGGAAAGGCTATCTGTGTCTCCCTGTCGAAGCCCGAGATCGTCCCCTTGATGACAAAGGTATCGTAATAGTCGTCGGACAGATTGCCGTTCTTCCAGCGGATTTCGAGCGGTCCGGACGTCACCGTCTTGCCGTGATTGTCGTAGCTCTTCTGGTAGTCGCCCTTGATGATCTCGATCTCCCAGCCGGCCTTTGGCTGCGGCTTGGCGAAGACGAAGCCTTCCGGCAGTTTTACCTGCACTTCGGTCGTCGCCTTGCCGTCGCAACCGTGCGGAACCTGCAGCACGGCCTTGAAGCCGCTTTCGGAGGCAACTTCGTCGGTTTCGAAGGACGCGTGCGCATGAGCGGCGGCAACGCCGGCAAGCGAAAAGGCGAGTGCAAGAAGGGTGGTTCTGGTCTGTATCATCGGTCTGTCTCCGGACCGGTCGTCGCCACTGCGGCAAGCCGGTCAATGCCGCGCAGCGCGGCCGAAATGCTCTGAAAAACTTGAAGGAATCGCTGAAGCGATGATTGTCAGAGCGGCGGCGGAGGCGCGCGCGATTGCGGCAGGGCGCGCGGATGCTCGACGAAGAAGGCTGGAAAATCCACCTTGCTTTCGACGAACGCCGCGACGCGAAGGATGAGATAGTCATCGCTCGGGGGCGTCGGCAATGCGATCGATGCGGTGAGCCGGCAATAGTCGCAAACCGGCGCAAGCTCCTCATGCGGGGACTTGTGATCGTCGACACCGTCCGATCCGAAACAGATGTCGGCAATCGTGCCATCCGGCAGCATATATTCGCCGGCCATAGCCGGCGTCATCTGCCGGGAGAAAGCCGGTTGATGCGCAAAGGACAGGAACAGCAGGGCGAATGCCGAAAGCACGCGCACCGTCATCTGCCACTGTCGTCCGGCTCTGGCCATCGATTGTCCCCGTCTTGGCCGTTTGCGTTATCGTTTCGGGACGAAAAAAGCAAAGGCTACTTTGCCGCACCGGGGAGGTACGCTGAAACCGTGGCGACAAAAATCTGTTCGACCGCGACATTTTGCGCTTGCCAAGCAAACGGGATCGCCGTTATCTGAACCTGATCTTGTTGGGAGAATCCGGTTCATACCGGTGCCGAAGGAGCAACCGCCCCGGAAACTCTCAGGCCAAAGGACCAGCAAGGTGCCGATAGGACTCTGGAGAGAAGCATTTCCGCTCGCCGAAGGGATAACAATCTCAGGCAAAGGGACAGAGGGGGCTCGAGGAAACGTCGCAGTCAATGCGCGTGGAGATGAGCCGGCGCGTTGCGCCAGACCTGGAGGCCGGATTTGGACGATCATTCCCCCCTGAAACAGACGCCGCTGCATGCGCTGCATGCATCGCTCGGGGCCCGCATGGTGCCCTTTGCCGGCTACGACATGCCGGTGCAATATCCGGCCGGCGTGATGAAGGAACACCTCCACACCCGCGCCGCCGCCGGTCTGTTCGACGTTTCGCACATGGGCCAGATCATTCTGCGCCCGAGATCCGGAAAAATCGAGGATGCAGCGCTTGCGCTTGAAAAGCTCGTTCCTGTCGACGTGCTTGGTCTTGGCGAAGGCCGCCAGCGCTACGGGCTTTTCACCAACGACCAGGGCGGCATCCTTGATGACCTGATGATTGCCAATCGCGGCGATCACCTGTTCCTCGTCGTCAATGCAGCCTGCAAGGATGCCGATTTCGCACATCTGCAAGCAGAGCTCAGCGCGACCTGCGATCTCACCTTGCTCGATGACCGCGCGCTGATCGCGCTTCAGGGCCCCCGCGCCGAATGCGTTCTGGCTGAACTCTGGGCCGATGTCGCGACCATGCGCTTCATGGACGTGGCCGAAGCCGATCTTCACGACGTCCCCTGCGTCATTTCCCGCTCCGGCTATACCGGGGAGGACGGTTTCGAAATCTCCATTCCCGCTGCCTCCGCTCAAGATGTGAGCCGCCGACTTCTCGAACATCCCGATGTCTTGCCGATCGGTCTCGGCGCGCGCGATTCACTTCGCCTGGAAGCCGGGCTCTGTCTCTACGGAAACGACATCGATACCGGTACGACGCCGGTCGAAGCGGCGCTCGAATGGGCGCTGCAGAAGGCGCGCCGTGCCGGTGGCGCACGCGAAGGCGGCTTCCCCGGCGCAACTATCATTCTTCGCCAGCTTGCCGACGGCGCAGGGCGGCGGCGCGTCGGTCTGAAACCGGAGGGCAAAGCCCCGGTGCGCGGCGGTGCCATGCTATATACCGATGCAGAGGGCCGGGCAGAAGCCGGCGTCGTTACATCCGGCAGTTTCGGTCCGAGTGCCGATCACCCCGTCGCCATGGGGTATGTCGACAGCGCCCATTCCGGCAACGGCACACAGCTTTTCGCAGAAGTGCGCGGCAAATACCTGCCGGTCGCCGTCTGCGCCCTATCCTTCATCACCCCGACCTACAAACGCTGATCTGGAGCAAAATCCGATGCTGAAATTTACCGAAGAACATGAATGGCTGAAGATCGAGGGGGACGTGGCGACGGTCGGCATCACCGCGCATGCCGCCGAGCAACTGGGCGATCTCGTTTTCGTCGAACTGCCGGAAGCCGGCACGAGCCTCGACAAGGGCGCAACCGCGGCCACCGTCGAATCCGTCAAGGCTGCCTCGGACGTCTATTGTCCGCTTGACGGTGAGATCGTCGAGAGCAATCAGGCGATCGTCGATGATCCGGCACTGGTCAACAGCGACCCGCAGGGTGCCGGCTGGTTCTTCAAGCTGAAGCTTTCGGATCCGTCCGCCGCCAATGGGCTGCTGGACGAAGCCGCCTACAAGGAGCTGATCGCCTGATGAGCATGCCGAAAGACTTCACGTTCACCGACTACCAGCCCTATGACTTCGCCAATCGGCGTCATATCGGCCCCTCGCCTGATGAAATGTCGGCGATGCTCAAGGTCGTCGGCTATGACAGCCTCGACGCGCTGATCGACGACACGGTTCCTCCGTCGATCCGTCAGAAGGTCCCGCTTGCCTGGGGCGCTGCGATGACGGAGCGCGAGGCGCTCGACAAGATGCGCGAGACGGCCAACCGCAACAAGAAGCTCGTGTCGCTGATCGGCCAGGGCTACTATGGCACGATCACGCCGCCGGTGATCCAGCGCAACATTCTCGAAAATCCGGCCTGGTACACGGCCTATACACCTTACCAGCCGGAAATCAGCCAGGGCCGTTTGGAAGCGCTGCTGAACTACCAGACAATGGTCTGTGACCTGACCGGCCTCGATGTCGCCAATGCCTCGCTGCTCGACGAGGCGACGGCAGCCGCCGAAGCCATGGCCATGGCCGAACGCGTGTCGAAATCCAAGGAAACCGCATTCTTCGTCGACGAGAATTGCCATCCGCAGACGATCGCGCTGATCAAGACCCGCGCCGAGCCGCTCGGCTGGACGGTCATTGTCGGCAATCCTCACACCGACCTCCAATCCGCGAGCGTCTTCGGTGCGATCTTCCAGTATCCCGGCACCTACGGTCATGTAAGCGATTTTTCCGGCCTGATCGCCCGCCTGCATCAGGCCGGCGCGATCGCCGTCGTCGCCGCCGATCCGCTGGCGCTGGCGCTCCTGAAATCCCCCGGCGAAATGGGTGCCGACATCGCCATCGGCTGCACCCAGCGTTTCGGTGTTCCCGTTGGATACGGTGGCCCGCACGCCGCCTATATGGCCGTCAAGGATGCCTACAAGCGCTCGATGCCCGGCCGTCTCGTCGGCGTGTCCGTCGATAGCCGCGGCAACCGCGCTTACCGCCTGTCGCTGCAGACGCGCGAGCAGCACATCCGCCGCGAAAAGGCGACGTCCAATATCTGCACGGCGCAGGTGCTGCTGGCCGTCATGGCGTCGATGTATGCGGTCTTCCATGGTCCCAAGGGCATCAAGGCAATCGCCCAGAGTGTTCACCAGAAAACCGTTCGGCTGGCCATGGGGCTAGAGAAACTCGGCTACACGGTCGATCCCGACGTTTTCTTTGACACGATTACCGTGGATGTCGGCAAGCTTCAGGGCATCATTCTGAAGACGGCGGTCGCCGAGGAAGTCAACCTTCGCCGGATCGGCACCACCAAAATCGGCATCAGCCTCGACGAACGGTCGCGGCCGGTGACGCTGGAGGCCGTCTGGCGGGCATTCGGCGGCGATTTCAGCGTCGAGGATTTCGAACCCGGTTACCGTTTGCCGGAAACCTTGCTGCGCACCAGCGAATATCTCACCCACCCGATTTTCCACATGAACCGGGCGGAAAGCGAAATGACACGCTATATCCGCCGGCTGTCCGACCGTGATCTGGCGCTCGATCGCTCGATGATCCCGCTCGGTTCCTGCACGATGAAGCTCAACGCGACAGCGGAAATGCTACCGATCACCTGGCCGGAATTCTCCGAAATCCATCCCTTCGTCCCGGCTGATCAGGCCGAAGGCTACCGTCACATGATCACCGATCTGTCGCAGAAGCTTTGCGCGGTGACCGGTTACGACGCGATCTCGATGCAGCCCAATTCCGGCGCTCAAGGGGAATATGCCGGGCTGCTCACCATCCGCGCCTATCACCTTGCCAATGGCGAAAGTCACCGCGACGTCTGCCTGATCCCGACCTCGGCGCACGGAACCAACCCGGCCTCGGCGCAGATGGCCGGCATGAAGGTGGTCGTCATCAAGGTCAGCGACAACGGCGACATCGACATGGAGGATTTCCGTGCAAAAGCAGCACAGTACGCTGAAAACCTCTCGTGCTGCATGATCACCTATCCGTCGACCCACGGGGTGTTCGAGGAGAATGTGCGCGAGGTCTGCGACATCGTTCACAAGCATGGGGGTCAGGTTTATCTCGACGGTGCCAACATGAATGCCATGGTCGGTCTCGCCCGCCCCGGCGACATCGGCTCCGACGTCAGCCACCTCAACCTGCACAAGACCTTCTGCATCCCGCATGGCGGCGGCGGCCCGGGCATGGGGCCGATCGGCGTCAAGGCGCACTTGGCGCCGTTCCTCCCCGGTCATCCGGAAACGGACGGCGGCGAAGGTGCCGTTTCGGCAGCGCCGTTCGGCTCGGCATCGATCCTGCCGATCTCGTGGAGCTACTGCCTGATGATGGGCGGCGAAGGCCTGACACAGGCGACGAAAGTGGCGATCCTCAACGCCAACTACATCGCCGCCCGCCTGAACGGTGCATACGGCGTGCTCTACACGTCGGCCAGGGGCCGCGTCGCGCATGAGTGCATCATCGACACGCGTCCGCTGGTGGACAGCGCCGGCGTTACGGTGGACGACGTCGCCAAGCGGCTGATCGACTGTGGTTTCCATGCACCGACGATGAGCTGGCCGGTCGCCGGCACGCTGATGATAGAGCCGACGGAATCGGAGACCAAGGCGGAACTCGACCGCTTCTGCGATGCGATGCTGGCGATCCGTGCCGAAGCCCAGGCGATCGAGGATGGTCGGATGGACCGAGCGAACAATCCGCTGAAGAACGCGCCGCACACGGTGGAAGATCTCGTCGGCGACTGGGACCGCCCCTATTCGCGCGAACAGGCCTGCTACCCGCCGGGTGCCTTCCGCGTCGACAAATACTGGTCGCCGGTCAACCGCGTCGACAACGTCTTCGGCGACCGCAACCTCGTCTGCACCTGCCCGCCGCTGGAGGACTACGCCGAGGCGGCAGAGTAAGACCGAAAACCGAAAGGGGCGCTGATGCGCCCCTTTTTCGTTCTGCGATAAGCGATCATGGGTGAATAACCTTGGCGCGTTCCCCTTCGGCAGCCGTCCTGTCGCGATGATTGCCGACGTGAATTCCTAAATTACTGCATGTCCGGCAGGGTCAGGACAAAGCGGGCACCTTGCGTGAATGTCGTGTCGAGCTCGATGGACCCGTTGTGGCTTTCGGCGATCCGTTTTACCAATGCCAAACCGATGCCAGTGCCCGGATAGACCGTTTCATCGCGATGAAGACGTTGAAACACATTGAAAATCTGCTTCGCGAACCGCGGATCGACGCCGATACCGTTGTCCTCGAAATAGATCCGAATCAAATCTTCATCCCTTTCGCAATAGATCCTGATGACCGGCCTGGTCCCCTCGCGCCGATACTTGACGGCGTTGCCGATCAAATTCTGGCAAAGACGCTTGAGCAGTTCGGGATCACCCTTCACGTGCGGCAGACTATCGAGTTCGAACGTCGCGTCCGCCTCACGAATGAACGTGCCAAGATTGAGGATGGCGTCGGAAACGACGTCGGCCAGGGAAACCGTCTGCCAGCTACCGATCTGGTCGGCGATCTGGGCATAGTCGAGGAGGCTGTCGATCAACCGGCCCATCCGCTGGGAGCTCTGGCGTAGGTGGCCGGCATAAACCGGAAGTTCTTCGAACTTGCCGCTCGCAACATCGTCTCTGATCATGTCCGAAAACATCGATATGTGGCGCAACGGCGCCTTCAGGTCATGAGAGACCGTGCCGGTGAATTGGTGGAGGGCTTCGTTCTTGCGCTGCAGTTCGGCGCTTTGCTGGGCAATCCGCACCTGCTGTCGCTTCAATTCGGTGATGTCGCGCCCGACCGTGATGTATTCGATAAGGTTGCCGCCATCGAAAACCGCCATGTTGGACCAGAAGATCCAGCAATCGGCACCATCGGCCGATTGCCGGCGCTGTTCGCGCGAAATCACCGGTTCTTCCGGTGACAGGTTTTCCAAAAAACGCGTCACGCGCTCGCGATCCCGTTCCGGCACGAAATCGAGAAAAGGCTTTCCGGCAAGATCGTCAGCCGGTTGGCCAACGAACTCGGCATAAGTCCTGTTGACGAAGGTGTATTTCAGATCCGGGGAAATCCGGCAGATGAAATCGGGTATGTTCTGGACGAGCGTGTAATAGTCCAACCGCTGTCGGTCGAGCGCCAGTTCAGCTTCCTTCAATGCCGTGACATCGATACGCAGAACAACCGTGTTGCCGTCGCCGGCTTTCAGGTTTTCGACCTGCAGCCAGCGCCCGTTGGCGTATGGAAAGACCTGTGCCTTGCCGCATGGATGCCGAAAATCCTGCATCCGTCTCTCAATCCATGCCGCGGCATCCGGCGAACCGACGGGTACAAACGGATAGTTGCCCGCCTCGTACACGGCAACAAGGATCTCCTCAGCTGTCATGCCTGCCTGTAGACCCTCTCCAGCCGTGCCCAGAATGCGGCGATAGGCTTCATTGAAGGCGATGAGCTTTTCGTGTCTGTCGAAAATGGCAAACCCTTCCGGGATTGCCTGGATTGCGGCATTGAGCATATCGGCGGTCTTCTTTCGCTCCCTGTCGAGCGCGAGAATATCCGAAATGTCATGTACGACACCGATGAAGCCCTGCGCCGTGCCGTCCTCTCCAGTGATCGAGGTCGCACGGAGACGGCCGGAAAACACCGATCCATCCTTGCGGCGGTACTGGTAGACGCCGTCGGAAACATCCTCCGCGGCGCGTTCGCGTGCATCCCCGTTGAGACAGGCGTCGTAGTCATTATCCGAAGCATAAAGTATCCGCACCGGACAGTTGGCGATTTCATCCGGTGCATAACCGAATTGCTTCGTGATCGCGGGATTGGCGGAAAGGATGATCCGGTCGGAATCGACGATGACAACAGGGTCTGGAAAGCTGTCGTAGAGGGCCACGACGAAGTGTTTCTGCGCAATCGGCATCCCGTTACTCGTTCCATGCCTGGCCGTGTTTGTCAGCGTGCATAAAAACAGAAAAAGAGACTGGCGGAAACCAGTCTCTTTTCGGAATTTTTCGCAATTGGGTTGGTTCGGGGCGAAACGCTTAGCCGGCTCGCACTACTGCGTCGCCCTTGGCTGCCAGTGCTGCAAGGTCTGCCGGTTTAAGCTCGACCGATTCGCCGCAACCGCAAGCCGATGTCTGGTTGGGATTGCTGAACGTGAAGCCTGAGCGGAGCGTCGTGACTTCGAAATCCATGCGTGTGCCGAGCAGGTAAAGCACGGCTTCCGGCGCGACCCAGACCTTGGCGCCCTGATGCTCGACGAGATCGTCCTTGGGATTGGCTGCCATTACCAGATCGATGGCATATTCCATCCCGGCGCAACCGCCCTTCTTGATCGAGACTCGAATACCCTGCGCATCGCCGCCGGCATTCTCGACGATCGCCTTGACGCGGCCAGCCGCCGCATCGCTCAAACTCATGACTGCAAAGCCCATCGGCCATTCTCCTTGACGCAACCAGGTTCAAGGCCTGGTGCTTTCTGAGTCCAGAATGTAATGCGCGGCGGTTAAGGGATCAAGCGGCGCTGATTAGTACCAGCCGACGGCGACCTGCGCTTCTTCCGACATCCGGTCCGGCGTCCATGGCGGATCGAAGGTCATCGAGACCTCGACGCCGGAGACACCTTCGACGGCACCGACTGCATTCTCCACCCAGCCGGGCATCTCGCCGGCCACGGGGCAACCGGGTGCGGTCAGCGTCATGGCGATCTTGACCATGCGGTCGTCTTCGATATCGATCTTGTAGATCAGCCCGAGTTCGAAGATATCGGCCGGAATTTCCGGATCGTAGACCGTCTTCAAAGCCGAGATGATGTCGTCGCTCAAACGTGCCAGCTCATCCGCCGGAATTGCGGAATGAACAATGCCTTCGCGGACGTCAGTCTTGTCTTCGGTCGTATCAAGGCTCATCAGACTATTCCTTACGCAAAGAATTTGCGGGCATGATCCAGCGCATCGACGAGCGCATCCACTTCGGCTCGCGTATTGTAGAGACCGAAGGATGCACGGCATGTGGAAGTCACGCCGAAGCGTTTCAAGAGCGGCTGGGCGCAATGCGTTCCGGCCCTCACCGCCACCCCCGCCCGGTCGATCACCATCGACACGTCATGGGAATGGATTCCTTCAAGCTCGAAGGAGAAGATACCACCCTTGCCGGGCGCCGTCCCGAAGATGCGCAGCGAATTGACCGACGAGAGACGCTCATGCGCATAGGCTGCCAGATCGGCCTCATGGGCTGCAATCTTCTCACGGCCGAGCGTTTCCATGTAGTCGAGTGCATAGCCGAGACCGATCGCCTGGACGATCGGCGGCGTGCCCGCTTCGAAACGGTGCGGCGGATCGTTGTAGCTGACATTATCTTCGGTCACCTCGACGATCATCTCGCCACCACCCATAAAGGGGCGCATTTCCCTGAGCCGATCCGTTTTGCCGTAAAGCACGCCGATGCCGGAGGGGCCGTAGAGCTTGTGGCCGGTCATGACGTACCAGTCGCAATCGATGTCCAGGACATCGACGGGCATGTGGACGGCGGCCTGACTGCCGTCGATCAGCACCGGGATGCCGCGCTCATGGGCGATGCGGCAGATCTCCTTGACCGGGACGACCGTGCCCAGCGCATTCGACATATGCGTGATCGCCACCAGCTTGGTGCGATCACTCAGGCATTTGACGAAATCGTCGACATGGAACACGCCCTGATCGTCGACCGGCGCCCAGACGAGCCTGGCGCCCTGCCGCTCGCGGATGAAATGCCACGGGACGATATTGGAGTGATGTTCCATGATCGACACGACGATCTCATCGCCCTCGCCGATCTTCGGCATTCCGTAGCCGTAGGCAACGGCATTGATCGCCTCCGTCGAGGACTTGGTGAAAATGATATTGTCGACAGACGGCGCATTCAGGAAGCGACGCACCTTTTCACGCGCGCCCTCATAGGCATCCGTCGCGGCATTCGACAGGAAATGCAGGCCGCGATGGACGTTGGCATATTCATTGGCATAGGCATGGGCAACGGCGTCGATGACCACCTGCGGCTTCTGCGCCGAGGCGCCATTGTCGAGGTAGACGAGCGGCTTGCCGTAGACGGTCCGCGACAGGATCGGAAAATCCTTGCGGATCGCTTCGACGTCATAGGCAGGCACCGGCACCGTGTGTTCCATGTCCATTATCCAATCAGGCGCACCGATTTCAGGCGTGCCAATTACGCGTGTTTGTCGAGCCAGGCTTCGATGATCGTTTCCAGCGGCTCGATCACCGCTTCATCTTCCAACTCTTCGACGATCTCGTCGACGAAGGCGTTGACCAGCATGGCCCTTGCCTTGTTCTCCGGAATGCCACGGGTGCGCAGATAATAGAGATGCGTCGGGTTGATGTCGATCACGGTCGCGCCGTGGCCGCACTGGACGTCGTCGGCGAAGATTTCCAATTCCGGCTTTGCCGAGAAATCGGCATCGTCGGAGAGAAGCAGCGTGTTGCACGCCATTTTCGCATCGGTCTTCTGGGCGTCGGGGGCAACCCGAATCTGGCCTTGGAAAACTCCCTTGGCACGATCGAAGACCACGTTGCGGATGACTTCCGTCGATGTCGTGTGCGGCACGTCGTGGCCAAGCGTGAAGGTCACATCGGTGTGCGTTTCGCCGCCGAGCAGGTTGATGCCCCGCAGTTTGAAATCGGAGCCCTCGCCCGTGGTAACGCCATGAACTTCCTGACGCACCAGCTTGCCACCGGCGTTGATGACGAACAGCCTAAGCTTGGCGTTCGCGCCGAGGTCGAAATTGACCTGGGCGAGATGGCTGTCGGCTTCACCCTGCTGCTGCAGGATGATCCAGGTGATCTCCGCGCCCTCGTCCAGGATCAGGTCGCAAACCGTGGTCACGAGGCTCGGGGCGTCGCTGACGGAGAGATGGCGCTCGATGATCATCGCCTTTGTATTGGCGCCAAACGTGACCGGGAACCGGCTGTGACTCTGGCCGGCGCTCTGCACCAGCTGAAGTTCCAGCGGCTGTTCGAGCTCGGTGCCTTCCGGAACCTCGATCTCGAAACCATCACGCACGAAGCTGCCGTTGATGCGGCCAATCGCATCGTCGGGGTCACGCTCAATAAGGTCTGCTGCGGCAACGCCATCAACGAGGCTTTCGGCGTAGGAGCGGACGTTGACACCGGTCGGCGCGCCCTTCGTATCAGCCTTGCCGTTCAGAACGGAGAGCACCGACGAGCCGGCAACCAGCGGATCGACCCGTTGCGCGAATGCGGTCGGATCGGCAGCCGGGACGCTCCTGAGAAGCGCACGCAGGTCGGTATAGTGCCAGGATTCGACGCGACGCGTCGGCAGACCCTGTTTTCTCAGATCGGCAAGCAGCGTGTCGCGCGCCGAAAGTACGGCGCCTTCGCCGGGCAACTCGCCGATCTGGGCGGTATAGGCATCGACAAGGGCCGTCTCGGCAGCCGTCATCACTATCGCCGTTTGCATGTTCATCCCCAGCACTCCTCAGGCCGCCGCATCGATGATGTTGGCATAGCCGTTGGCTTCGAGATCAAGCGCCAGCGACTTGTCACCGGACTTGATGATCTGGCCCTTGTAGAGAACGTGGACGCTATCCGGCACGATATATTCGAGCAGACGTTGGTAATGGGTGATGACGATCACGGCGCGGTCCGGGGAGCGCAACGCATTGACTCCGTCGGCGACGATCTTCAGCGCGTCGATGTCGAGGCCGCTATCGGTTTCGTCGAGCACGCAGAGTTGCGGCTCAAGCAGCGCCATCTGCAGGATCTCGGCGCGCTTCTTTTCGCCGCCGGAGAAACCGACGTTCAGCGGGCGCTTCAGCATGTCCGGGTCAATCTGCAGCCTGGCGGCGGCTTCCTTGACGCGACGGATGAAGTCCGGCGTCGTCAGTTCGTCTTCGCCACGGAATTTCCGCTGCTCGTTCATCGCCACCTTGAGAAACTGCATGGTCGCGACGCCCGGGATTTCGACCGGATACTGGAAGGCGAGGAAAATGCCCTTGGCGGCGCGTTCGGACGGGTCGAGTTCGAGAATGCTCTCGCCGTTGTAAAGGATGTCGCCCTCGGTCACTTCATAGTCTTCGCGGCCCGACAGGATGTAGGAAAGCGTCGACTTGCCGGAGCCGTTCGGCCCCATGACAGCGGCCATTTCGCCGGCCTTTACCGTAAGGTTCAGACCACGGATAATCTCGGTGCCGTCTTCGGCGATGCGGGCATGGAGGTTTCTGATTTCAAGCATTTGATCTTCCCTTTGGGAAAAGAATAAACATCGCGCGCAGCGTTCTGCGCATCGGGTTCAATTGGTAAAGCCGCTAACCGACGGAGCCTTCCAGTGAAATGCCGATCAGCTTCTGCGCTTCGACCGCAAATTCCATCGGAAGTTCCTGGATGACTTCCTTGACGAAGCCGTTGACGATCAGCGCGATCGCCGCTTCCTCCGGGATGCCGCGCTGGAGGCAGTAGAACAGCTGGTCCTCGGAGATCTTCGACGTCGTCGCTTCGTGCTCAAACTGGGCCGAGGCATTGCGAGCCTCGATGTAGGGCACCGTATGCGCACCGCACTTGTCGCCGATCAGAAGACTGTCGCACTGCGTGAAGTTGCGCGCATTCTCCGCCTTGCGGTGGGTCGAGACCTGGCCGCGATAGGTGTTCTGCGACACCCCGGCGGCAATGCCCTTGGAGATGATGCGGCTCGAGGTGTTCTTGCCGAGATGGATCATCTTCGTACCGCTGTCGATCTGCTGGTGGCCGTTCGAAACGGCGATCGAATAGAATTCGCCGCGCGAACCGTCGCCCCGCAGGATACAGGACGGATATTTCCAGGTGATCGCAGAGCCCGTCTCGACCTGCGTCCAGGAAATCTTCGAGTTCTTGCCGCGGCAATCGCCACGCTTGGTCACGAAGTTGTAGATGCCGCCCTTGCCGTTCTTGTCGCCCGGATACCAGTTCTGGACGGTCGAATACTTGATCTCGGCGTCATCGAGCGCAACCAGTTCGACGACGGCAGCGTGCAGCTGGTTTTCGTCGCGCTGCGGCGCCGTGCAGCCTTCGAGATAGGAAACGTAGGCACCTTCTTCCGCGATGATGAGGGTGCGCTCGAACTGGCCGGTGTTCTTCTCGTTGATACGGAAATAGGTCGACAGTTCCATCGGGCAGCGAACGCCCTTCGGCACGAGGACGAAGGAACCGTCCGTGAAGACCGCGGAGTTCAGCGTCGCATAGTAGTTGTCGGTCGTCGGAACGACGGTGCCGAGATATTTCTTCACGAGATCCGGGTGCTCGCGGATGGCCTCGGAAATCGACATGAAGATCACGCCGGCCTTCTTCAACTCTTCCTTGAAGGTGGTGACGACCGAAACGGAATCGAATACCGCATCGACGGCAATTCTCGAGGTCTTCACGCCAGCGAGCATTTCCTGCTCGCGCAGCGGAATACCGAGCTTTTCATAGACCTTCAAAATTTCCGGATCGACATCTTCAATCGAGGTCGGGCCGGGCGTGCTCTTCGGCGCGGCGTAGTAGTAGATATCGTTGAAATCGATCTTCGGGTAGTTGATGCGCGCCCAGGTCGGCTCTTCAAGCGTCAACCAGCGCTGATAGGCACCGAGACGCCACTCAAGCATCCACTCCGGTTCCTGTTTCTTCGCCGAAATGAAACGGATGATGTCCTCGGACAGGCCCTTGGGCGCCTTGTCCATCTCGATCGTCGTTTCAAACCCATATTTGTACTGGTCCACATCAATCAGGGCGACCTGATCGATTGTTTCCTGCACGGCAGCCATGTCGTTCTCCAATCTCGCCGGATACAAGGTCCGGCAGCTTGTCAGTACGATGCAATTTTCGTCGCACCGCTTATGTAATGGCTAAGGGGCGATTTTCACCCCGTTTGCCAAGCGGAAAATTGAATTTCCGCAATTTTGTCGTCAGGCGGCAGCACCCGAAAGCCTGCGCCGCGCGGCGATCTTAGCAAAGACCTCTGCGCACCGTTCGATCTCGGCCCGCGTCGTAGACGACCCAATCGATATCCGCAATGCACCTTGTCCCGGATCATGCCCCATCGCCGACAGGACATAGCTCTGGCCAACCTTGCCGGATGAGCAGGCCGATCCCGCCGACAAGGCGACGCCTTCCAGATCGAAGGCGATCTGGCCCGTCTCTGCCTTCAGGCCGGGCAATGTGAAAAACGTGGTGTTGGCGAGCCGCACCCCGCCTTTGCCATGGATGATGACATCGGGCGCAGCGGTGATCATCGCGTCCTCCAGATCATCGCGCAATGCCGCAACGGTCGTCATCCTCATCTCCGGCCCCTCGGCGGCGACACGCGCCGCCACCCCAAAACCGGCGATCGCCGCAGGATTTTCGGTGCCCGAGCGATGGCCCTTCTCCTGGCCGCCTCCTCGGATCAGCGCTGCCGGCATTAGGATTTCGCCGCGCGCGATCAATGCGCCGGCGCCCTTCGGCCCGCCGATCTTGTGGGACGAGACGATCAGGAAGTCGGCGCCGAGATCCTCGATCGACAACGGAATGCGGCCCGCGGCCTGCACCGCATCGACGACCAGAATACCGCCGGTCGCCTTGACGAGGCGCGAGACCTCGGCAATCGGCTGAACGATGCCGGTCTCGTTGTTGGCGAGCATGACGGCGACCATCGGCAGGCCGGTGTGGCGATCATGCGCCGCAAGCGCCGCCTCAAGCGCCGTCAGATCGACCGTACCGTCGGGCGTCACCGCGATTTCGCTGATCTCGCTCCTGGCAAAACGGCCGCCCTCGCGAATGGCGGGATGCTCGATGGCCGAGAGGTAGAGGCGGCCGATTTTCAGCGGTGTCTTACCCATGCGGAAATCGGACGTCAGCACCCAGTTGGCCGCTTCGGTCGCACCGCTGGTGAACGTCACATTGGCCGGCGGCGCGCCGCACAGTAGGGCAACATCACGCCGGGCATTCTCGATCAGCGCGCGGATCTTGCGACCTTCGCCATGGACGGATGACGGATTGCCGGCAAGGTCGAGCGCAGACAGGCACGCCTCACGCGCTGCCGGCAAAAGCGGCGCGGTGGCGTTCCAGTCCATATAAATGCGCGCTTCTCTCATGTTCCCTTGCCAAAGAATGACCGGTTGCCATGTTAAAGGCAGCGGCCGGTGCATTTTCCTTGAAATTTTCGCGTCGCTTGCCGTAAGAGACGACACTCGCACGGAAAGACCGTGTCAAAGTTTTGAATGGTTCTAAACTACGTTCTAGAAAAGCTGACTGCTTTCGTCAAGACTGCTGAAGCACCGGAACGCGTTTTTTAGTCCCATAAACATGCCCGGAGAGCCAATGCCCGAAATCATCTTCAACGGACCGGCCGGTCGCCTCGAAGGCCGCTACCAGCCGTCCAAGCAGAAGAACGCCCCGATCGCCATCGTCCTGCACCCGCACCCGCAATTCGGTGGCACGATGAACAACCAGATCGTCTACCAGCTGTTCTACATGTTCCAGAAGCGCGGCTTCACGACGCTCCGCTTCAACTTCCGTTCGATCGGCCGCAGCCAGGGCGAATTCGACCACGGCGCCGGCGAGTTGTCGGACGCTGCCTCGGCGCTCGACTGGGTGCAGAGCATGCACCCGGATTCGAAGAGCTGTTGGGTTGCCGGCTATTCCTTCGGCGCCTGGATCGGCATGCAGCTTCTGATGCGCCGGCCGGAAATCGAAGGCTTCATGTCGATCGCGCCGCAGCCGAACACCTACGACTTCTCGTTCCTGGCACCCTGCCCGTCCTCCGGCCTGATCATCAATGGCGATCTCGACAAGGTGGCGCCGGAAAAGGACGTCAACAATCTGGTCGACAAGCTGAAGGCGCAGAAGGGCATTCTCATCACCCACAAGACCGTGCCGGGTGCGAACCACTTCTTCAACGGTCAGGTCGACACGCTGATGGCCGAATGCGAGGACTATCTCGACCGGCGTCTGAACGGCGAGTTGACCCCGGAGCCGGCGGCCAAGCGTATCCGCTAAACTTGAAAACGGCCGGCAGTTCCCGGCCGTTTTTCTTTCCTGCTGGTCGTCACGCCTGGCCTGCCAGTGTTCAAGGCTTGTCGCCGTCGCGGCATGACAGAGCCACCGCAAGACTATCCGTCTCCGACAAAGGACATGTTAATCCTGGCTCGAAAACCCGGATTTTCCGGGCATGCTGAGAACGCCGCCGGTGACCGGAGCGGCGACGCCTGTCGTCGCCGGGAATGTCAGCGGCACTCCCCTCAGAGAACGAACGGCAAGATAGGCCCAAGCTTCGGCCTCCATGGCATCCCCGTCGAGACCGGCGTCCTCCGCTGCAATGACCTTTGCGTTGTCCACCTGTGCGAGGTCCGCGAGGTGGCGCATGATGGCGCGGTTCAACCGCCCGCCACCGCAGACGACGTAGCGCGCCGGAGGCTCAGGAAGATGTTTTGCCGATTTGAGAATGGCTGCAGCCGTGACATAGGCAAGCGTGCGCGCACCGTCCGCCAGATCGGCCTCACCTTTCTGCGGCGGCTGGAAATCATTGCGATCCAGCGACCGCCGCTGATTAGAGGAAAAGAAGGAATTGCCAAGGTAGCGATCAGCCAGGCTCGGCAATACATGTCCGGTGCTGGCGATTTCTCCGCCCTGATCGAACGCAGCCCCCGTATGCATCTCCACCCATTGGTCGATCAGCGTATTTCCCGGCCCGCTGTCATAGGCCAGGATCTCGCCATTCCGGCCGACGAATGTGAGATTGGAGATGCCGCCGATATTGACGAAAACCGCCGGCAGGGTCAGGCCCGCGCTTGCGGAGAGTGCGCCGTGGTAGACGGGAATGAGCGGCGCGCCTTGCCCACCATGAATCATGTCGTTTGCGCGCATGTCGTAGACGACCGGAATGCCGGTCATCTGCGCAAGAAGAGCGCCATCGCCGAGCTGCACGGTGAGCGCCTCGTCGGGGCGATGGAGAACGGTCTGCCCGTGAAAGCCGATTGCATCGATTTCGGCGGGCGACAGATCATGCCGATAAAGGAAATCGCTTACCGCTACGGCATGCCTTAACGTCAGGTTTCGTTCGACCGCGGCAAGATCGCCCGGCCGCTCTGTCCTGTCGGTCAAATCCCGCGCCTCCACCAGCGCCTGCTTGAGCCGGTCGCGGAAAGCCGGTTCGTAGGGGATGCCCATCGATGGTCCGCGTTCGACCACGTTTTCGCCGTCGGTCCGCAGCAGCGCGATATCAATGCCATCCATGCTCGTGCCGCTCATCAGGCCGATGGCCGTTCTGGTGGTCGTTGTCATCGGCGCTCCGAACTTACAGGCATTGGTCCTCGCAAACATTCCCGACGCAAACAGGTGCACTTTTCAAGAAACAGTGCTAAACGCCGCGCAAATATCCAACAAGCGTTAATCCAAACAGCCCACCGAAAGAGACAGGTCATGTCCGAGTTCAAGTCCGATTTCCTTCACACCCTCCAGGAACGCGGTTTCATCCACCAGACGTCCGACAACGCTGGTCTCGATGCGCTGTTCAACAAGGAAATCGTGACGGCCTATATCGGCTATGATCCGACGGCATCAAGCCTCCACGTCGGGCATCTGACCCAGATCATGATGCTGCATTGGCTGCAAGCCACCGGGCATCGCCCGATTTCCCTGATGGGCGGCGGCACTGGCATGGTGGGGGATCCCTCCTTCAAGGAGGAGGCGCGCAAGCTGATGACGGTCGAGATGATCGAGGACAATATCGCCTCGCTCAAGCACGTTTTTGCCAATTACCTGAATTACGACGAACGTCCGAACGGCGCGTTGATGATCAACAACGCCGAATGGCTGCGGCCGCTCAATTACCTCGAATTCCTGCGCGATGTCGGCCGTCACTTCTCGGTCAACCGCATGCTGGCGTTCGACAGCGTCAAGACCCGGCTCGATCGCGAACAATCGCTCTCCTTCCTGGAATTCAACTACATGATCTTGCAGGCCTATGACTTCGTCGAATTGGCCAAGCGTTATGATTGCCGCCTGCAGATGGGCGGTTCGGATCAATGGGGCAACATCGTCAACGGCATCGATCTCGGCCACCGAATGGGCACCCCACAGCTTTTCGCATTGACCTCGCCCTTGCTCACCACGTCCTCCGGAGCGAAGATGGGTAAATCTGCCTCGGGCGCGATATGGCTCAATGCTGACCTCCTGTCCGTCTATGACTTCTGGCAATATTGGCGCAACACCGAAGATGCCGATGTCGGCCGTTTCCTCAAGCTCTTCACAACCCTGCCGATGCCGGAAATTACACGTCTGTCGGCAATTGGCGGCGCCGAACTCAATGAGGTGAAGAAGATCCTGGCAACGGAGGTCACCGCAATCCTGCATGGCCGCGCTGCTGCGGAAGAAGCCGCAGAAACCGCGCGCAAGACCTTTGAAGAGGGCGCGCTTGCCGAAAACCTGCCTTCGATCGACGTGCCGGCGGCGGAACTCGAGGCCGGCTTAGGCGTTCTTTCGCTTTTCGTCCGCGCCGGTCTGGCGGAATCCAACGGCAAGGTCCGCCAGTTCCTGAAGGACGGAGCGGTGCGCGTCAACGACAAGGTGATCAGCGACGACCGGCAGGTGATCGGCACCGGCGAGATCACCGCCGAAAAGGTCATCAAGCTGTCGCTCGGCAAGAAGAAGCATATTCTCGTGCGGCCCGCCTGATCGGCGGCACCGTCGAGCAATTTTTGGAACCGGCGGCAACCCCGCCGGTTCTTTATTGGAACTCGAAGATGCTGCGGAAAACGCCGGGCGCGATGATCGACAGCGGGTTGATCGTCAGGTTCGGTTTCGTGAACGGTCCCGTCAGCTTGAAGGTGATCCCGAGCAAGCCGCGGTCGCGGCCATTGCCGAGAAGCACGCCGATCAGCGGCAATTCGCCGAACAACCGATTTAGCCCATAGGCTGGCATGAACGTGCCGGTCATGTCCATATTGCCGTTCCTGTCGCGCACCGTCCCCTGGAAGGTTGCGCCGATGTCGATGCCACGCACGACCCCGCCGTCGACCGCTATCGTTCCATCGTCGAGCATAACATTTGCGAAGCCGCGCTCGAAACGGGCCGAGCTGACGTCGATGTTCTTCCTAACCGCCTGGTTCAAGCTCCGGCCGTCGGCGCCGCTCGGGGTGGAAACGATGGACTGCAGCCTTGCCTCGTTGACAAGCGAGAATTTGCGGATATCGACATTTCCGCGCCAGGAACTGGCGCCCCTGTCGCGCAGTTTGACGTTCATCAGGCCACCACGCATGTTGCTGTAGACATTTGCGAACCGTGCCAGCGAGCCGGCATCGCCGCTGGTCAGCTCCAGGATATTGTCCGCGCCATTTTGCGTCAGTTTCGCGACCACCGCCTGGCCGCTGTCGGTCACTGCCGAGAGATCGACGGCGTCTATTTGCTCGCCTCTTGCGACGTAACTCAGATTGAGGTTCGACAGCGTCTCGGAATGAAATCCGATCACCTGCCGCAGGTTCGCGTCCAAGGAGATGCGGGTGGAATCCATCTTGTCCTTTCCGGAAGAACTGCGCATGCGCTCGATCACCGGTCGGATATCAGCGGCGCTGCCGTTGACGTTGACGGCAAAGCCGCCCTTCTGGCGTCTGATGCTGACGGCATAGTTGTCATCCTGAGCCAGCCGCACCGACGAAAACGCGCCTGAGTTCAGCCCGGATTTGTCGATCACGAGCTTGCCGTCCGCGCCAAAACTACCGCCATCGAGCTTCAGGTCATCGATGTCGGTGACACCGTCCTTGGTTGAAGCCGAAAACGTCGCCGTCGCAGCGATACCCGGCCCCTTCGACCAGCCGATCCAGGGCAGAGAAATCGACGCTTTGCCAAAGTCAGCCGAAACCGTGTGCTGATCCTTTTCATCTATCTGGATATCTAGCGACACAGGTCCGCTGATGACCTTCGCGAGGCCCGGGGCCAGCTTGGCAAGCATCCCGTCCTGAAGCGTCCCGGAAATTTCACGCTTACGTTTGACGGGACTGGTTGTCCCGACGGGTTCTATCAGCGAGATATCCATCGGCCCGCCATCGATGTCAGCCTTGGCCTGCAATACCGCCTGCTGCGGATCGATTTTCAGGGTGCCCTCGATGTTGGAGATCGCACGTCCGGAAATAGGCTTGTTGACGGTCACGCCGTCGAGCAGCATCTGCGCCTGCCATTGCGGCTCAGGTGGGTTTTGCGCTCTCACAAGCCCAAACCGCGCCCCGACCTGCGCTGTCATTTCACCCGAAAAGTCCTCCGGCTTGAACGGCGTCCGCTGCAGGGCGGCAATAGGCCGGTAGCTGACGAGTTCTGCGATCGCATTCGCCTGCCCCCCGACGTCCAGTTTCATTTCGGCGATCAGCGGCTTTTCATAGGTGTTGGGAATGACGAAATTGCCGCCTTTGAGGGTTACCGAACGGCCGGACGGGAAATAGGCGGTTCCCCGCTCGACCTGCACGTCAAGATGCTCGCCCTTCAGCATGAACGCGCCGGCTGCGTCGCGCAGCGGCGGGATGTCGCCGGCGATATTCACGCGGGCGTCGGTGATATCGAAGCGGACATTGAGTTCATCGCCGTTCAAATCGATCGGACCGACAGTACGGGTCACGCGCCCCATCGGCAGGAAGATTTCAATCCTGCCGTCGGTAACGGTTCCACCAAAGATGTTGTTGACGACCCAGCGGCGCGCGTTCTTTCCGACCCACCAGGGCCAGAGCTGCTTGACAGCCGCCGACTTCAGCTTGTCCGTGACGAGCGCAAAGCTGACCTGCGGCGACATTTCGCCAAAGGTCATCGCAAGCGAGCCGGCAGCCGTGCCAAGTTTGCTCGACACAGCCAGTTCGTCAAAGACAAGCTCGTGGCTTTCCGACAGAAATCGGCCTTGCGCCTTGGCGTCGAATATCAACGGCGGTTCGTCGACATCGACAGGCGCAGAGGTGGCCGACTGCAACAGGACATCCAGCGAAAATCCTTTTCTGCCGGCAGGCGTGGTGTGGACGAGGTCTGCGATGGCGCCGGTAAAGGGAAAAGCCGACCGGCCAATCCGCACTATAGACGGCAGAATTTCTATCCTGCCGCGGGAAAAGTCATAGGTGACGTTAAGCTCGGATTGTTTGAGCTCCGACGTGAAGCCGCCGGCGTCAAATGCCCCGGCGCTTGTCCGGCCGCTCAGTTGAAGCGTCGGCGCAGCGCCACTGGCAGCACGTGTCGCGGTGATGCTCAGATCGGCGCCGCTCTTGATGCCGAAGGCGGGCTCTGTGGCAGTCTCCTCCCGGTGCAACAGCGCTGAGAGTGGCAGTCCGCTGACCGCGCCTTCAAGGCGCGCCATGCGATCGCTCTGTCGGCTGGCTCGCAGGTTCAGTGCGGCCGCTTCACCCGCCACCGAGAAAACGCCATCGATCTGCATGGACCCGTCATTGCTACGTTTGAAATCAACGGCATCCACGATCACGGGGACGACCCGCTTGCGGGGTCCCGCAAAAGACAATTGCAGGTTCGCGATCCGGACCGATTCGGTATTGCTGCGGCTAATCAGCTGCGAGATGCCGTCCATCTGGTTGAAAACAAACTCCAGTCCGCTGGCAACATCGGCGACGCGTATCGCCGTCAGGTCGACCGGTTTTCCCTGCGGCAACAAGGACGAATCGAGCATCGCCCCCTCAGCCTCCAGCCGCGACACGGCAATCCTGCCGCTCAGCAGCGCAATCGGATTGAGTTCGATAAACACGGAATTGGTGGTCACCAGATGCTTATTGGAGGCATTTTCAACCAGCGCGACGTCCTGTGCCTTGAGGGCAAGGCCGCCGTTCGACGTGACGCGCAGCACGGTGCTGCCGACTTCGGCATGATAGCCGTCTCCGATCGCCGCATTCAACGCCGTCTGCGCTCGCGCATTGAGCGGTCCGTCCAGCAGTCCGCCTTCAATCGTCGCCAACAGCGCGGCGCCGAGAAAAAAGCCAATTGCGGTGATGACAGCGATCGTTGTGACTATTAGACGTGCCGCGCCACGTCTGTTCGGCGCACGCACGATGCATGGGTCATGCGCCTGCGCCGACGGCAGTGAATGCAGAGCGACAATGTCTTCCTTGCGAAACGATACCCTTTCGCCGCGGATTTCACTCATCAGTGCCGGCGGCCTCCAGGAATTGTCAAAAAATTCATTCGATTGCGTTTTCCCGTCTGTTGCCATTCCATCTCGTGGCGCCAGATGGCGACGGTTCGCCATCCGTACACCTCACGCACGCTTCCGTGGCTGATTTCGTTCGGATTTTTGTCCGAGAATGCCCGAGGGCGCTGCTGCCCCGACTGGCATTTGCATCTTCTCCACAGTAGTTAAAGAAGAACGGCAGGGCAAACGATGTCTGCCGACCGGGCTCATTTTCGCTATTCGCTACGGACCGCCCCCCACTCGGCGCTGGACGCGACGGGTTCGAAGCCGATAAGCCTCCTGCAATAACCGCCGCAGCCCATGGCGCAGAAAAAAGGATTATCCATGGCGAATTTGAAGGAAGGTGCCCCTGCACCGGAATTTACTCTTCCCCGTGATGGCGGCGGTACCGTCTCACTCGCGGAATTCAGGGGGAAATCCATCGTCCTGTTCTTCTATCCGAAGGATGACACCAGCGGCTGCACTGCGGAATCCATTGCATTTACCGCGCTTGCAAGCGAATTCGCAGCCGCCGGTGCAGTCGTGATCGGCATGTCGCCCGACTCGGTCAAGAAGCACGACAAATTCGCGAAGAAATATGATCTCTCGGTCATTCTCGCCGCAGACGAGGACAAGACCGTCTTGGACCAGTACGGCGTCTGGGTCGAGAAAAGCATGTATGGCCGCAGATATATGGGCGTCGAGCGAACCACGGTGCTGATCGACGCAAGCGGCATTGTCCGGCGGGTCTGGGAAAAGGTGAAGGTCCCGGGTCATGCCGACGAGGTGCTGGCCGCAGCAAAGAGTCTTTCAGAAAGCGCAGCAAAATGACGGACCTGCCGGCGATCCGCAGCCTGCGTGACGGGGCGGCGCGCGCAATCCGCGCAGCCGATCTCGACGCGAAGACACTGCTAGCGCAGGAAGTCGCGCGCCGCTGGAGCGCGCGCAGCTTGTCCTTGCGATCGCCGCTGGATACACAGGTTCCGGATCGCCCCGGCCGCCCCGAAAAACCCGATCTCATCCCGCCCAGGCAGGTTCCGAAACGGGCGCTGACAACGGAGAAAGGACGGATCGCCCTGCTCCACGCCATTGCCCACATTGAACTCAATGCCGTCGATCTCGCGCTCGACATCGTCGGCCGTTTTGCCAGCGAACCGGTCCCGAACTCGTTCTTCGACGGCTGGATGCGGGTGGCGTTCGAAGAAGCCAAGCATTTTCGCCTGGTCCGCGACCGGCTGCGGCAGCTCGGCGCCGATTATGGCGACTTGCCCGCCCATGACGGGCTCTGGCAGGCGGCGCACGATACCCGCAACGACCTCACGGCGCGTCTCGCCGTCGTGCCGCTGATCCTCGAGGCACGCGGCCTAGACGTCACGCCTGCCCTGCAGGCGAAAATGCGCGAAGCGGGCGACCTTGAGAGCGCTGCCGTGCTCGACGTCATTTACGAAGACGAGAAGGGACATGTCGCCGTCGGCGCCAAATGGTTCCGCTTTCTCTGCGCCCGCCAGAAGAAGGATCCGGCAGCGGCATTCCAGGCTCTCGTCCGGGCCAATTTCCGTGGTCCGCTGAAAGCGCCGTTCAACGACACAGCTCGGGCGGAAGCCGGTTTGACGCCATCTTTCTACCGGTCGATGACGGCCTCCGTGAACACCTGATGCAGGCGTCAACTGCCTTGCAATCAAGGCTTTATTAACCTTAACAGTATCTAATCACCCCCATCAAAACGCGCAGAATCGCAGGCGGCTGGGGGTGAGTTGGTGTCTACGGAAAGCCGGGTCTTCGGCAAGCGCGCGCAAAAGCACATCATCATCGTCGCAAGCGGCGACAAGGTTCGCCACATGACCTTCCAGCCCTGGATGGCGGCGCTGTCGATGTGCTTCATCTCGGTCTTTTCGATAGGCTATCTCGCGGCGACCTCCTATCTCGTGCTACGCGACGATCTGATCGGCGGCACCATGGCACGCCAGGCGCGCATGCAGCATGAGTACGAGGACCGAATTGCCGCCCTGCGCGCCCAGGTCGACCGGGTGACAAGTCGTCAGCTTCTCGACCAGCAGGTCGTCGAGGACAAGGTCGAAAAACTGCTCCAGCAGCAGATGGCGCTGACATCCCGTCACGGCAAACTCGGCACGCTTCTCGATCGGGCGGAGGAATCCGGCATCGCGGAAGAGGTCCGGCCGGTCGCCGCACCGGAGGCCTACGGCAAGCGCGCCGATGCAAGCGGCGGCATCAAGGCGATCGAGCGGCTGATGGGTATCGGCGGCCAGTCCGCGCAGCAGAAGACAGCGCTCGCTTATGCGCCGATATCTACCAATGACGACGGGGAAACTACCTCTGATCGCGCTGACCGGTTGTTCTCCAAGGTCACCCTTTCGCTCAAAGACATCGAGCAGCAGCAGAAGCACCGTATCCAGACCCTGACGGCAGGTGCTTCGCAGGCTTCCGATGCCATCGTCAACATCGTCGCCCGCACGGGCATTAGGGTCGTTGACGACGAGCCGCAGGCGACGGCTGCAGCCCCGGTGGAAGACGAAACGGCGATCGGCGGGCCGTTCGTCGAACCGGAAACGGCCGAAGTCTTCGACAACTCCCTCGTTGCGCTCGACATGGCGCTTGCCCGGCTCGAACACGTTCGCAGCCAGGCAAGAAAACTGCCGTTCAACAACCCATCGCCGGCAAGCGACATCACCAGCCGCTTCGGCAATCGCCTCGACCCGTTCCTCGGACGGCTGGCCTTGCATGCCGGCATCGATTTTCGCGCCCCGAGCGGAACGCGGATCGCTGCGACGGCACCCGGAACCGTCATCACTGCCGGCAAGAGCGGCGGCTACGGCAATATGGTCGAGATCGACCACGGCAACGGCATCACCACGCGTTACGCCCATCTATCGTCTATTCTTGTCAATGGCGGCGATACGATTTCGGCAGGCGAAGCCATTGGCCGCTCCGGCAGCACCGGCCGCTCGACGGGTCCGCATTTGCATTACGAGGTCCGCCTGAACGGGGAAGCTGTCGATCCGATGCGCTTCCTGACGGCCGGCGCAACGCTTAGCCACTACATCAACTGACAGATATTTGGTCGGTAAACCTGACCTGTTGCAAGTTTCGCGGGAGCCATCCTATTGATGGCAATCCGTTTATTTGCTCCAGAACAAAATGCCGGTTTTCTTGACTTTGTCCGTCTATGGGACTATGAGCCCCAGCGACGGCATAGAAAGCATTTGCCGAGTCACCAGAGTTCGATCGAACCGGAACGGAAACAGATTTCCCTTTGACCACTTTTTCAGACCTTGGCCTGAGCCAAAAAGTTCTTTCCGCAGTTACCGACGCGGGCTACACCATTCCTACACCGATCCAGGCTGGCGCCATTCCGCCGGCCCTGCAGCGGCGCGATATTCTCGGCATTGCCCAGACGGGAACCGGCAAGACGGCGTCGTTCGTGCTGCCGATGCTGACGCTGCTCGAAAAGGGTCGCGCCCGTGCTCGCATGCCGCGCACGCTGATCCTTGAGCCGACGCGCGAACTTGCAGCCCAGGTTGCCGAGAACTTCGAAAAATACGGCAAGAACCACAAGCTCAACATTGCCCTCCTGATCGGCGGCGTGTCCTTCGACGAACAAGACCGCAAGCTTGAGCGCGGCGCCGATGTGCTGATCTGCACGCCCGGCCGCCTGCTCGACCATTGCGAGCGCGGCAAGCTTCTGATGACCGGCGTCGAAATCCTCGTCATCGACGAAGCCGACCGCATGCTCGACATGGGCTTCATTCCCGATATCGAGCGCATCGCCAAACTGATCCCGTTCACGCGCCAAACGCTATTCTTCTCGGCAACCATGCCGCCGGAAATCCAGAAGCTCGCCGACCGCTTCCTGCAGAACCCGGAACGCGTCGAAGTCTCCGTCCGCTCCTCGACAGCAACGACCGTGACGCAGCGCCTGGTCGCTACCCACAGCAAGGATTACGAGAAACGCGCGGTGTTGCGCGATCTGGTCCAGAGCCAGGAAGAGCTCAAGAACGCCATCATCTTCTGCAACCGCAAGCTCGATGTAGCCGATCTGTTCCGTTCTCTGAGCCGCCACGGTTTCTCGGTTGGCGCGTTGCACGGTGATATGGACCAGAGCTCGCGCACGAAGATGCTCGCAAGTTTCAAGGACGGCCAGATCCAGTTGCTCGTCGCCTCCGACGTTGCAGCCCGCGGTCTCGATATCCCTGATGTCAGCCACGTGTTCAACTTCGATGTGCCGATCCACGCGGAAGACTATGTCCACCGCATTGGCCGCACAGGTCGCGCCGGCCGTTCCGGTGCCGCCTTCACGCTGGTTTCGAAGCGCGACATGAAGTTTGCAGACGCCATCGAAAAGCTGATCGACAAGAAGATCGAATGGCTGAATGGCGACCTTTCCGCCCTGCCCGCCCCGATGGAAAGCCACGACAGCGGCAAGTCCGAGCGCGGCGGCCGTGACGGTAAGCGCGGCGGACGCCGCAACGACCGGGATCGTGACCACGCGCCCCGTCCGGTTCACAGTCACAAATCGGACATCAAATCAGACGATACAGTAACGGAACTTGAACCGGTCATAGCAAAGGCAGAACCTGTGAGATCAGAACGCAAGGCAGAAACGAAACCGCAAAATGCCGGCCGACACAGCAACCGCCCTGCGCCCCAGCCGCATCCTGCCAACGACGACAATCGCGATCGCCGCAACCGCTATCGCCGCGATCACGATGATGGTCCGACGCCGATCGGCTTCGGCGACGATATTCCGGCCTTCATGCTGATCGCCGGCAAGGCCTGATCATCGGGCAGTCGCATGGCACACCCAGGCATTGATTTTCCCGGTGTGGGAACAGGGCTTGCCGTCTTGAATGACGGCAAGCTTTTGCTTTGCAAGCGCTTGAAGGCCCCGGAAGCCGGCCATTGGAGCATCGTCGGTGGCAAAGTCGATCATATGGAGCCGGCCGCAGAGGCCGCGCGCCGCGAAGCGGAAGAGGAAAGCGGCCTGACGATCCATTCCACGCGGTTTCTCTGCCTCAGCGAGCAACGCGTCGAAGCCGACCGCCACCACTGGGTCTCATTGATTTTCGTGACCGACGATTTCTCCGGAGAGCCGAGGCTGATGGAGCCAGACAAGCTCTCGGAAATCGGCTGGTATGCGCTCGACGACCTGCCGCAACCGCTGTCGGTGTTCGCGCAGGACGCAGTCAAGGCGCTGAAGTCGATGGCTATTTCCTAGCGCGCAAAGCTGCCTCATAAGCAAGCGTCACCCAGCGGGCCATCTCGTCCGGGTCGTCGAACGCCTCGTCCGGAATCGACCAGTACGGCATTTTCACCGGCTTTCCCTTGCCGTCATAGGCCCATTGCGAGCTGCCTGCAGCTTCGAATTCCGACGCGCTTTCGGCATCCGCCTTGAGCAGGATGTCGCCGTCGACCTCCAGTGCAAGAATGCGGCCCTCGAAATAGATGCCCTTGCCGCCGAACATGCGCTTGACGGTGACCGGACCGAGCGCCGCGAACATCTCCTCGATTGCCGCATTGTCCATTTTCCATCAGCCTTTCGCTCTGATTCGTCGACCGTCTTCGAGGAAACTACAGCGTGCGATAATCGCGGTCGAGGTAGACGAGTGCCGGCTTTTGTTCGCCGAGCGTGACGGCCACGACCTCGCCAAACAGCACGATGTGCGTGGCGACCGTCTTGATGTCGATTAACCGGCAATCGAAGGCCGCGACTGCCTCGCGCAAAATGGGCGCCCCGGTCTTCAATTCATCCCATGTGCCGTGTTCGAACCGTGCAGCGGGATCGATGCTGTTGCGGCCGGAGAACATCTGGGCAAGATCCATCTGATCGGCGCCGAGCAGATTGAGGGCAAAGCTGCCGCTGCGCGCAAAAATATCATTTCGTGGGTTCGCGCCGTTGAGGCAGACGAGCAGCGTCGCCGGGCTATCGGACACCGAGCATGCCGCGGTGATCGTGACGCCGCGGCGTTCGCCCTCATGCGCTGCCGTCACGATATGGACGTGGCCGGCCAGACGGCTCATGGCATCGCGGTAGGTCAGCGGGTCCAGTTGGGTCTTGTCCAACAAGGCAGTCTCCAGGTCGGTGTTCGCATTTTACACATAGACGCTACGGCAAAATATAAAAGCCACCAGCCGGTTTTTCTTGGTCATGCGCGGCAATTGCCGTTCGCCCCGCGAAGGTCACGATCTTTTCCTTTGACGCCTTCGGCCACATCTTTAAAACATGCCCATTATCCATCTGGAAAAGCGCATGTTCCGTTCGATTGTCGCAAGCCTTCTCATTGCCGGATCGGTGCAGGCCGCTCCCACGCTGGCGGCTGGCGTGAAGATCGCGGTCGTCGCGCCGGTTGAAGGACCGTTTGCGCTGCTCGGAAAGCAGATGCTCGACGGCGCGCGCTTCCAGGCCGAAGATCGCGAGTCCGAGATCATTCATATACCGGAGACCTGCGAACAGAACGACGCCGAAAACCTCAGGAAGGCCCTGCTTTCCAGCGGCGTAGAAGCCGCGATCGGGTTTCTGTGCACGGAAAGCCTCGAGGCAACACTTCCCGCGCTCGCCGAGGCCGGTATTCCTGCTCTGACGCTGAGCGTGCGCTCCGATGTCCTGATGGAGGACGCGCTAAAAAAGAAATGGCCGTTTTTCCGCCTCGTGCCGAGCGCCCGGATGGAAGCGGCCAAGGTCACCGAGATCATCCTGTCTCGTTGGAAGAACGAGCCGCTGGCGTTGATCGAGGACGGGACGATCCATGGGCGCGAGTTAGTGGAAAGCGTGCGTGCGGCTCTGGCCGAAGTCGGACTGACGCCGGTGTTTTCCGACACCTATCGTCCGGCGCAGGAGCAGCAGGTGAGCCTGGTGCGGCGACTGGCAAAGAGCGGCGCCACGCATGTCTTTACTGGCGGCGACCGGCCGGACACAGCCATCATCGCCCGCGACGCCGCCCTGGAACAGGTCGCGCTGACGCTGATGGGCGGCGAGACCTTGAACGCGGCCGACCAGCCTGTTGCGCTGGCGAATGGTGTGCTGGCGGTGTCATTGCCGGACGACGCGGCTCGGCCGGAGGCGAAGGTCGCAAGCGAGGCGATGACGGCGGCCAAGCTCAATCCCGAAGGCTATGTATTGCCGGCCTTTTCCGCTGTTGCCCTTCTGGAACAGGCAAAGGACCAGGCCGGCAAAGACGAAACGCCGCTTCTCGAGGCGCTTCTCAAAGGTCCCTATCAGACCGCGATCGGCCCGATCCGGTTCAGTGCGGGCCATGAATTGGCGGACAATCCCTACCGGTTGCTGCAGTGGCAAGATGGCCGTTTTGTGCCCGCTCCGACTGCTACGGGAACTGAGTGATGCGCGCCGGCCCGAGAAATTCGATTACCGATGTCGCGGGCCTCAGGGTGGGCAACGCCGAGGATCATCGCCTGAAATCAGGCGTTTCCGTTGTCGTCTGTGATCAGCCAGCCGTCGCCGCCGTTCAGGTGCTCGGTGGTGCCCCCGGAACGCGGGAGACGGATCTGCTCGATCCGCACAATACGGTGCAGACGGTTGATGCGGTCGTCTTGTCCGGCGGCTCTGCTTTCGGTCTCGACGCGGCATCGGGCGTTCAGGCGGCGCTTCGTGAAATGGGACGCGGCTTTGCCGTCGGCCCTTTGCGTATTCCGATCGTGCCCGCCGCCATCCTGTTTGATCTGCTCAATGGCGGCGACAAGGATTGGGGCCAATACCCGCCCTATCGCGAACTCGGTTATCAGGCGGTACAGGCGGCATCTGAGGATTTCGTGACGGGCGCCGCGGGCGCCGGCACGGGCGCGCTCACCGCCACGTTCAAGGGCGGCCTTGGCACAGCATCGACGGTCATGGGTAATGGCGTCACCATCGGCGCGCTGGTTGCCGTCAACGCGCTCGGCTCCGCAACCATCGGCGATACCCGGCATTTCTGGGCTGCCCCCTTTGAAGAAGGCGTGGAATTCGGCGGCCTCGGCATGCCGCAGCCTTTCCCGCAGGACGCCCGCGAACTCCGCATCAAGTTCCGCGCCCGGCAGCAGGAAACGCTAAACACCACCATCGCCGTCATCGCCACCGATGCGGTTCTGACGAAGGCGGAAGCGAAGAGGCTGGCGATCTCGGCTCATGACGGTTTTTCGCGAGCGCTCTGGCCGTCACACACTCCACTCGACGGTGATCTCGTTTTCGCACTGGCGACGGGGACGAGCGGAATAACCGCGACTGTGCAGGATTTTATCGATCTCGGCGCCGCGGCGGCATCGACCATGGCGCGTGCGATCGCGCGGGGCGTCCACGATGCGGCGACCGCTGAAAACGATCTCCTTCCCGCCTGGTCGCAGGAAGATGAACCCGCATAACGGCAAGCAGCGTTCACCAATGTTGTTTGCGGCGAAGAGCGGTGTTATTGGCCGCAAAACAGTTTTGGAGCCTAGATCATGTCCCTGCCCATCCGGATCGCACCGTCCATTCTTGCCGCCGACTATGCCAAGCTCGGGCAGGAAGTGCGCGATGTCGTCGCCGCCGGCGCCGACTGGATCCATCTCGACATCATGGACGGCCACTTTGTGCCGAACATCTCCTTCGGTCCAGACGTCATCAAGTCGCTGCGTCCGCACACGGACGCCTATTTCGACTGCCATCTGATGATCGCGCCAGCCGACCCCTATCTCGAAGCCTTTGCCAAGGCCGGTTGCGACAGCATCACCGTGCATGCAGAGGCAGGCCCGCATCTGGATCGCTCGCTGCAGGCGATCAAGGCGCTTGGCAAGAAGGCCGGGGTTTCGATCAATCCGGCAACGTCCGAAAGCGTTCTAGACTACCTGCTGGACAAACTCGATCTGATCCTCGTCATGACGGTCAATCCCGGTTTCGGCGGCCAAAAATTCATTCCGGCGATGGAGGAAAAAATCCGTCGCATCCGGGCAATGATCGGTGATCGTCCGATCGATCTTCAGGTTGATGGCGGCATTACGATCGACACGATCGCGCGCCCGGCCTCGGCCGGCGCCAATGTCTTCGTAGCAGGCTCGGCGATCTTCGGCGGCGGCCACGTTGACGCCTATCGCAAAACCGTCGACACTCTGCGGGCCAATGCTGAGGGAGCACGCGGGTGAAATTTAGAGGCGGGATCGCTGCCGCGGTTTTTGCCTCGGCCTTGATGGCCGGGATGGCCTGCGCCGGCGATATCGCCTCGGTCGAGCCCATCGGCTTTTCCCCGGACGGCGGCGTTTTCGCCTTCGAGGAATATGGCGTCCTGGACGGCTCCGGCTTTTCCTACTCAAACATCTTCTTCATCGACGCGCGCAAGGACACGTTCCTGCCGGGCACGCCGATCCGCGCGCGTATCGAGGACGAGAATGCCGGTCTCGCGAAGGTGCGGGCACAGGCGCAGGCGAAAGCCGCTGCCCTCGTTGATCGCTACGACATGAGAGACCATCCGGGCTTGATGGCGGCCTTCAATCCGATCACCGAGACCGAAGTCCCGGCGCATCGGCTGGTCTACCGGCAATACGCTGTGGAGCCGCCGGTTGGCGGCATCTTCGCGCTTGCGTTGAAGGAAATCGCGCTGCCGTCATCGGCGCTCTGCAGGGATATAACACCGCAATCCGTAGGTTTCAGCCTTGCGTTCGAAAGCGAGGATGGCCGGGCGTCGGATCGCGTGCTCCACGCCGACACGGCCATCCCGGAGAGCCGCAAATGCCCGACCGGTTATCGGATCGGTGGCGTCATGGTTCATCAGCCGGCCGGCCGGGATCCTATCCACATTGTCCTGGTGCAGGTGATAAGCGCCGGTTTTGAGGGTAGCGACGGTCGCTGGATCGCCGTTCCGGCCCCTGTGGCGCCATGACGCAAGTTGAGATCGCCGAGATACACTCACAATCAGGCATGATGCGGCAACTCGGTCGGCGACTTCTCGCCTCGCGTCCAAGCGCGCGGGAAATTCTCATCGGATCGCCGCTCTGGGGCGCGGCCATGGCCGCATCCGCGCATGTGGCGCTCTATCTGCGCAACGGTGCCGAAACATCCCATTTCTACAGCATTCTCCTACTGTTCCTCCTCGGCGGCTTGGTCGCGTGGCCTTTCGCGCTCGTTCTCGGTCGCTTTTGTGCGCAGGGCCGCGCCTGCGAAACGCGTTTTGCCTCGTTCTTTCTCTGCCTGACCGTCTGTACCATCGCCGCAACGGCTTTCCTCTTCGCCTTGGATTACCGGAGCTTCTACGCCCGCTGGCATGCCCCCGTCGGTACGCTGACCTGGTTCTATCAATTCGGTTTCACCTCGGCCGGGGCCGTCTATCAGTTCGTCGTAATGGGCATTCGCCTCTATCTGCCGGTCGGATTTCCTGCCCTTGCAGCCGTCAGCCTGTGGCTCGCATGCAAGATGCCTTATCAGCAGCGTTGAGATTACCGGCCATCTTTGCTAGAGGCTCAGCCAACTCCACCGATGACGAAAGCTGAAAGCCCATGATCCCCCGTTACTCCCGGCCGGAAATGGTGGCCATCTGGTCGCCCGAAACCAAATTCCGCATCTGGTTCGAAATCGAGGCACATGCCTGCGACGCCTTGGCAGAACTTGGCGTGATACCGAAGGAAGCCGCGAAAACCATCTGGGAACGGGGCGGCGCAGCCACCTTCGACGTCGAACGGATCGACGAAATCGAAGCGATCACCAAGCATGACGTCATTGCGTTCCTGACACATCTTGCCGAGATCGTCGGTCCTGACGCGCGTTTCGTGCACCAGGGCATGACCTCTTCCGACGTGCTCGATACCTGCTTCAACGTGCAACTCGCCAAGGCGAGCGACCTCCTGCTCGCCGACCTCGACAGGCTGCTGGAATCGCTGAAGCGCCGTGCCTTCGAACACAAGGACACGGTGACGATCGGCCGCTCGCACGGCATCCACGCCGAGCCGACGACCTTCGGCATCAAGCTGGCCTTGGCCTATGCCGAGTTCGAGCGCTGCAAGAAGCGCCTGATCGCTGCCCGCGAAGAGATCGCCACCTGCGCCATTTCCGGGGCCGTCGGCACTTTTGCCAATATCGATCCGCGTGTGGAAGAATACGTCGCCAAGGCCATGGGCCTTGCCGCTGAGCCGGTCTCGACCCAGGTCATCCCGCGCGACCGTCATGCGATGTATTTTGCCACCCTCGGCGTCATCGCTTCGTGCGTGGAGCGCCTGGCAACCGAAATCCGTCACCTGCAGCGCACCGAAGTGCTCGAAGCCGAGGAATATTTCTCACCCGGCCAGAAGGGCTCGTCGGCGATGCCGCACAAGCGCAACCCGGTACTGACGGAAAATCTCACCGGCCTGTCGCGCATGGTGCGCGCGTTTGCCCTCCCCGCCATGGAGAACGTTGCCCTCTGGCACGAGCGCGACATTTCCCACTCCTCCGTCGAGCGCATGATTGGCCCCGACGCGACGGTGACGCTCGACTTCGCGCTGGCGCGCCTGACCGGCGTTATCGACAAACTGCTCGTCTATCCGGACAACATGATGAAGAACATGAACAAGTTCCGCGGACTTGTTCACTCGCAGCGCGTCCTGCTTGCCCTAACGCAAGCCGGCGCGTCACGCGAGGATGCCTATCGCCTCGTGCAGCGCAACGCCATGAAGGTCTGGGAACAGGGCAAGGACTTCCTCGAGGAACTGCTCGCTGACAGCGAAGTCAGGGCCTTCCTGCCCGAAGCGGATATCCGCGAGAAATTCGACCTCGGTTATCACACGAAACACGTCGACACGATCTTCAACCGCGTTTTCGGCTGACGCCATGAGGGGAGCCGAAGAGGCTCCCCCGTTCGTTGCGCAATCTGTCCGGTTTCGGCCCACATCCCTCCATTTTGAACGGTTTTTTCAAGTCTTTCATCAGTCTTCCGTGAGAGGCTGCGGAAAAACGAGCAAACGGGAGCGGACTGCAACATGGCGTATCAGCAGACGGTCGAACGCAAGGTAGCGCGCACGACGACCACATTCACCGGCACGGTGACCTGCAAGGGCGGGTCGAGCCGCGGGATCGTCAAGGATCTGTCGGCAGCCGGAATTTGTTTCCAGCTCTATTTCGACATCAATGCCAAAACCGGTCAGGAAGTAGCGATCGAAAGCAACGAATTCGGTCATCTGACCGGCGTCGTGCAATGGTATCGTGGCGACAGGATCGGCATTCGTCTCGACCCGTCGTCCAAGACTGCGGCGCAAATCTCTTCCTATTTCAAATATTTCCGCTAAGCGCCGCTGCACCGAATGCGCCGCTCCTCGAGCGGCGCATTCGCTTTTTCAAACCGTTCCCGCGCTATTGGCGTCAGGAGCGACCACGAGCTTGCGATAGAGATGCCATGTCGCATGTCCGAGGATCGGCATGATGACTGCGAGGCCGACGAAGACGGGAATCGATCCGATAACAAGGCCCCCTGCGACGATCAGTCCCCACACGGCAACGGGAACCGGATTGGTCAGCGTTGCCCGCACGGACGTCTCCACCGCGGCCACGGCACCGATGTCCCGGTCGAGCAATAGCGGAAACGATACGACGACGGTCGCCAGCACGATCACGGCAAAGACGAAGCCGACGGCATTGCCGACCAGAATGAGGTTCCAGCCCTGTTCCGTTCCGAATACCTGGTTGGCGAAGGCTGAAATCGATGCTGGCGGCACGTCACCGAACATCTGCACATAGAGCGACTGGGCAACGAGCAGCCAGGCGACGAACAGCACGAACAGCATGAAAGCAAGCGCGATGATCGACGGTAAGGCTGGAGAACGTCGAACATCGAAAGCGTGCCGCCACGACGTGTTCATCCCCTTTTCGCGCCGCCTGCTGATCTCGTAGAGACCGATCGCGGCGACCGGGCCGAGCAAGGCAAAACCGGAAGCCAGCGGATAGAGGATCGGCAACATGTTGGCGCCCGAACTCCATGTGGCAAGCACGACACCGGCGATCGGGTAAATCAGGCAGAGGAAGACGTAATGAGACGGCTTGGCATTGAAATCCTGCCAGCCGAGACGCAACGCGTCAAAGACATCGGCGATGCCGATCTTGCGAACTACCGGATGCTCGATAGTGGTGCTGGAGCCTGCCAATACATGGAATGTCGTCATGACCCAATTCTCCTCCTTGAACACACGCATCGTCACGTCATTCGAGAACAATCAGTAGTGCCGGTTTCGAGGGAATTTCGACATCGCTGACCGCGATCCAATGCTCTCGATATTGGCGGCTTTCGCCGTCACGGAAAGTCGTGACCAATCATCCCGTGCAGCGAGCATATACCAGATCTGTGTCTCTTTCACTTGACTTCCGTCTTCTCCGAGCACAAATCGCCGTTATTATGAAAGCATCTGAAGCAGATATCCTGATCGTTCCCGGTTATACCAACTCCGGCCCGGACCATTGGCAGACCCGGTGGCAGAACAAACTTTCCTCAGCTCGCCGCGTCGAACAGGCCGAATGGGCAAAGCCCGTGCGGGAGGATTGGGTCCGGCGCATGGTCGAAGAGATCAATGCGGCCGCCAAACCCGTTGTCATCGTGGCGCATTCGCTTGGCGTTGCAACCGCCATCCTCGCCCTGCCGCACGCGGAAAAGAAGATCGCTGGAGCTTTTCTCGTCGCCCCGCCTGAAGTGACAAATCCGAAGATCCGACCAAAGCACCTGATGACGTTCGGCCCCTACCCGCGCGATCCGCTGCCATTCCCGAGTCTGGTCATCGCCAGCCGCAACGACCCGTTCGGATCGTATGATCACGCCGATGATATCGCCAACGCCTGGGGCTCGATGCTGGTGGATGCCGGGGAATCCGGCCACATCAACGCCGAATCCGGTCACGGTCCGTGGCCGGAAGGCACTATGGTTTTCGCCCAGTTTCTCAACAGGCTTCGACCCTGAACCGGCGGCGGCAAGCGGTGCCGATACATTGGCAACATAACATTCCTGTTTCGCTAAGTTAACGTGACGCCACGCAAGATTTTCTAAGCGTCACGTTGCAAAAAATGTGAACGCTACAATATTTCTACTCAACTTTGGATAGTAGAAATAACGAGTTATGGCCCTTTGCCCGCCCCACAATGGCCCTACTTATGGATTTTTCTGTATCTCCAGTAAGTTCTTCAGCTCAAAGGTTGAGTCTACTCGAACAGCCTCGTGTTCCATCTGTTCGGCTGTCAGCTCCGATCGAATGATCCATTCGTTCCATTGTCTCGACCAAACCGGATTCGCAAAACTGATGACCTCAGCCATTCGAAAATTCATATTCCACGATCTCCAGACGATCGAGGGCTATATCGACCCGCCTGACGCTCTTGTCTTCCTCTCGCTTTTGCAAGGTCAGAAAGACAGAAGCCTTGGCGGAGCCATTGCCGAGATCGGGGTGTTCTATGGCCGCTCCTATTTTCTGTTGAGAAAGATCAGCGGAGGCGACGAGAAGATATTGGCAATTGACCTTTTCAACATAGGTCAGACGGCCGATGGCGTCGCTACGCAGTATGGCCGTTTTTTGGAAAACGGACGTCGGCTCGGCTTGCCCGTGGACGAAGAGCTGGTCATCAAAGGCGACAGCACAATGCTTGAGCCGGCCCAACTGACTGACAAGATCGGCAAGATTCGGTTCTTCAGCATCGATGGCGGCCATATGCTGCAACATGTCGTCTCCGACAGCAGGCTGGCGATGGAAACGCTCGCCGATCATGGCGTCATCGCCTTTGACGATACGTTTAATCCGGCCTGGCCGGAGGTGACCGTCGGCGTGGCCGATTTCCTGCGTCAATGCGGCGGCGCTTTTTCCGCCTTCTGCATGACCAAATACAAGACCTACGTCTGCCGCCGCGAATTCCACGGTCTCTACAGCGACCTGATTGCCAATTCAGCCGATCTCGCCGCGTTCGATCATGTTGAAACGGAGTTTCTGGGCTCCAAGGTTGCCCGGCTCCACAATCCGTTCAGCCGCCGGATGGTCTACGAACTGATGGTTCGATCGGGCATGAGTGCTTTGTCCGAGCGCGTCTATCGATAAATCGAACCGCAGATAACCGAACCAGCCCGCTGTGGTATTCCGCAATGCATCCAGATGCGGAAACAATAAAGGGCCGCCCGCAAGCGGACGGCCCAGCAACCATTGCAATGGCCCGGTATCAGCTGTTCTGGATCTGGGTGATAGCTTCGGAGAGAAGCTCCAGCATCTTCAGGCGAATCTGGTCATCGGTCTGGGAGATGCCGGCAGCATCGAAATCTGCGCGGATCTTGCGCACGACGTCCTCATGTCCGGCCTCCGCGAAATCAGCGGCGATGATCTCCGCGGCATAGGCCACCGGATCACTCATGCCAAGAAGCTCAGCGGCCCAGAGGCCGAGCAGCTTGTTGCGGCGCGCCTCGGCCTTGAACCGCAGTTCTTCGTCCAGCGCAAACTTCGCCTCAAACGCCTTCTCGCGATCCTGCATATTGGTCATTCGTCGATCTCCCTAAAAAACCACGCCGCAAACAGCTTTTCGCCCATAAACCAAAAGCCCGCCAAAAGTGCAATGCGAAGTTTTCCGCTTTGATGACTTTCCGTGTTACCCTCTTGCTAATTCAGGGGATCGGATCAGACGCCGATTGTGAAATAGTTTCTTTTCAGCTATGGACCCGATTAGAAAATGAGAATGGCGCAGCCCAAGAGCGCCGACAACCATAGAGAACAATATTGATGAACCGTCGCCGCCGTATCTACGAAGGCAAAGCCAAGATCCTTTACGAGGGTCCTGAGCCAGGCACGCTGATCCAGTTTTTCAAAGATGACGCCACCGCCTTCAACAAGAAGAAGCACGAAGTCATCGACGGCAAGGGCGTGCTCAACAACCGGATTTCGGAATACATCTTCACGCATCTGAACAGGATCGGTATTCCCACGCACTTCATCCGCCGCCTCAACATGCGCGAACAGCTGATCAAGGAAGTGGAAATCATTCCGCTCGAGATCGTCGTGCGCAACGTGGCCGCAGGCTCGCTCTCCAAGCGCCTCGGAATCGAGGAAGGCGTCGTCCTGCCGCGATCGATCATCGAATTCTACTATAAGGCCGATGCGCTCGACGACCCGATGGTCTCCGAAGAGCACATCACCGCTTTCGGCTGGGCAAGCCCGCAGGAACTCGACGACGTCATGGCGCTCGCCATCCGCATCAACGACTTCCTGACCGGCCTGTTCCTGGGTGTCGGCATCCAGCTCGTCGATTTCAAGATCGAATGCGGCCGCCTGTTCGAAGGCGACATGATGCGCATCATCCTGGCGGACGAAATCTCGCCGGACAGCTGCCGTCTGTGGGACGTCGAAACCAAGGAAAAGATGGACAAGGACCGGTTCCGCCGCGACATGGGCGGCCTGGTCGAGGCCTACCAGGAAGTCGCCCGCCGCCTTGGCATCATGAACGAGAACGAGCCGCCCCGCGGCACCGGCCCCGTGCTGGTGAAATAAGCAGGAAAAGACGACAGTGATCAATGCACGCGTAACAGTGACGCTGAAGAACGGCGTTCTCGACCCGCAGGGCAAGGCAATCGAGGGCGCGCTTGGCGCTCTCGGTTTCGACGGCATCGGCCATGTCCGCCAGGGCAAGGTCTTCGATCTCCAGATCGAGACCGCCGACAAGGCAAAGGCCGAAGCCGAAGTAAAAGCAATGTGCGAGAAGCTTCTGGCCAACACGGTCATCGAGAATTACGCCATCTCGATCGCCTGAGTGCATCCAGGGTCGTGATTGCCAAGTCTTCGACACGCCAGGACCCAGACGTTTCAATGTTCCTTCGGCACGTTGAGGAAGAAGCGGGACAGGCCCTGGATGGCGAAGGCGTATGGCTGACCGACCAACTGCCGCCTGCTTAAATCTCACCGATTACGGAGACAGGAATATGAAATCAGCCGTCGTCCAGCTTCCAGGCCTCAACCGTGACCGTGACATGATTGCGGCGCTGACCAAGATTTCCGGCAAGGCGCCTGTCACAATCTGGCAGACCGAGACGGATATCCCGGATGTCGATCTGATCGTCATCCCCGGCGGCTTCTCCTACGGCGACTATCTGCGTTGCGGCGCAATCGCGGCGCGCATGCCGGTGATGCAGGCGATCAAGGCAAAGGCCGAGACCGGCGTCAAGGTGCTGGGGGTCTGCAACGGTTTCCAGATACTTGTGGAAGCAGGTCTTCTGCCCGGCGCGCTGATGCGCAATTCTTCGCTGAAATTCGTCTGCAAGGAAATCATGCTGGAAGTCGTCAACGCCAACACCGACTTCAGCCGCGCCTATGAACAGGGACAGATCATCCGCTGCCCCGTCGCCCATCACGATGGCAATTATTTTGCCGACGCGGAAACGCTGAAGACAATCGAGGGCAACGGCCAGGTCGTTTTCCGCTATGCCGCGGGCACCAATCCTAACGGTTCGATCAACGACATTGCCGGGGTTGTCAACGCCAAGGGCAATGTCCTTGGCATGATGCCGCATCCGGAAAACCTGATCGAAGCCGCCCATGGCGGCGCCGATGGCCGCGGCCTGTTTGCCTCCGCTCTTGATGTAATAGCTGCTTAACAATCCGCCTGATAGAAGGCTCCCACCGAGACCGAATCACAGGGGCCTTCCGATGCGCGGCACAGCTTTCATCCGTTTTCTTGCCATTGCCGGCGTGGTCGCCACGCTTGCCGCCGGTTGCCAGTCGGCCAGCCCGCCAGCGCCTGCGCAGAGCACGGCGGCGTTGCCCACCATGGAACGCGTCGCGCTCGGTGCAAACGCCTGCTGGTTCAAATCCGGCGACGCAGCCTTCAAGCCATATCGCCTGGCGCCGGAACTCAATTCCTTCTCCGGACGCCCGCGCATCCTGCTCGTCAAGCGTAATTCACCCGAATCACGCCCGCTCGCTGTCGTCCAGGCTGAGGGACACCCTGCCCGGCTTCAAGCCTTCGGACCGCTGTTCAATGAAGCGGTTGGCACGAGAATGGCAACAGACGTGAAGCGCTGGGCGGCGGGCGGCACCGGTTGCCGATGAGGCGCTTGCAAGATTTGCCTCGCCGCCACGACAGCGCTCTGCCAGATCTTGCAGCTTTTCTTTTTTAGAGTTTTGCTCGACAATTCCCTGTCGCGGACTTTTGACCGAGCCTCCCGAGATCGGGCAGTATTCTGTGCGTTTCCCGCTCACAAGCCTGTCACGAAACTGCGTTACGTCGCTCGAAGCGAGTCCACTGCAAACGCCGCAGTCCTTCCACGGCCAGGAATGCATATTGATGAGTGTTACGATCTATCACAATAACCGCTGCGCCACGTCCCGGGCGGTGCTGGAGACGATCCGCGGATCCGGTATCGAGCCTGTTGTCATCGACTACATGAAAACGCCGCCAACCCACGAGCAAATGCTGGCGCTTCTGCTCGCCATGGACATGTCACCGCGCGCGCTGTTGCGCACGAAGGAGCGCTCTTACGTGGCACTGAACCTAGACGATGAGAGCAAGACAGACCGACAGATCCTCGATGCGATGCTGGCACATCCGGAACTGATCGAACGGCCGATCGTCGTTACCGAAAAAGGCGTGGCGGTCTGCCGGCCGAAGACGAAGGTTCTTGAACTCTTGTAGCCGGCATCAGTTCCAATAGGCCTGCGAGGCTTCACGCCGCGCCTCGGCGGCCGTGACGCCGATGTCCGCAAGCTGTTCATCCGTCAGCTCGGCAAGCGCAATGCGGCTGAGCCGCTTTTCTTCCCGTTCGCCAATCCATGAAACCACCTGCGATAACAAGCGCCACGCACGGGACACGACGCTCACGTGTGCCCGAATTGTATTTGTTTTCCGCGTGCAAATTGCACCATCTGCAGTACAAATTGTACCCATTGACCTCATCCTGTCGATTGTCACGGTTGTTTTCGAATGCCTCAATGTCTTAATTGACTCACAAACGGATGCAATATAGAAATTGTCACCATGACAACCTGGATGCCAAACCCCGGCCAAGGCCAAGGCCCCCTTTACGCGCGCATTGCCGACCAGATCGAGCAGGCGATTACCGGTGGCGTGCTGCCGGCTGGAACGAAATTGCCGCCGCAGCGCAATCTCGCTTTCGATATCGGCGTGACAATCGGCACAATCGGTCGCGCCTATCATCTGGTCCGCGAACGCGGCCTTGTCAGCGGCGAGGTTGGCCGCGGCACCTATGTGCTGGACAATGCGGATATGCGGCCGGCCGAACAGGCCGATCCGATGACCGCGGCACTTGCCGGCACCCGGCCGATCAAGGCGCCGCCGGGCAAGCTCCGGTTCGACAGCACCGCGGCGCCGGATATCGGCCAGGGCAAATCGCTCGAAAAATTGCTGATCGACATCAGCCGCGAACACCCAGCCGACATTGCCAGCTACGCTCGCGATTTTCCGGCGCACTGGTTTGAAGCGGGAAGCCGGTGGCTTGCCAAGGGAGCGTTCAAGCCGCAGCCCGATCGCATTGTCCCGACCCTCGGTGCCCATGCCGGCGCCGTCGCCGTCATCGCGGCCGTCACCGCTCCAGGCGATAAGATCGCTTTCGAAAACATCACCTATTCGCAGATCAGCCGCAGCGCCGGCCTGATCGGTCGACGCACGATTCTTCTGCGCACCGACGACTACGGTCTTGATCCGGAAGACTTCGAGCGCGTCTGTGCCCAGCAGCACCCGAAACTCGCCTTCCTGATGCCGACCGCACAAAACCCGACAGTCGTGACATTGTCATTGGATCGCCGGCAGGCGATTGCCGATATTGCCCGCCGCTACGGCGTCTGGCTGCTGGAGGACGATCTCTATGGCGCGATGACGGGCGACATGACGCCGCTTCTCGCAGAACTTGCGCCGGAGCGGACATTCCTGGTCGGCGGCCTGTCGAAATCGGTTGCGGCCGGTGTGCGCGGCGGTTGGGTCGCCTGCCCTCCCCATTTCAGCCAGCGCATCCGTATTGCCCACAAGATGGTGAGCGGCGGCATGCCGTTCCTGCTCGCCGAACTCTGCGCACGCTTGGTGCTGAGCGGGGAAGCCGCGATCCTGCGCTCCAGATGTATCGACGAGATACGCGCGCGCGAGCAGATGGCGCGCGAGATATTTTCAGGCATCGAGTTCAACTCGCACCCGCATGTGCCGTTTTTGTGGTTGAAGCTGTCCGAGCCATGGTTCTCCGGTACCTTCAAGCACGCAGCCTTCGAAGAGGGCGTGCTGGTCGATGACGAGGACGAGTTCAAGGCAGGGCGGACCGAAAGTGTCTTTCATCGCGTGCGGATCGGCTTCTCCTCGCCCGCCGACCGCAACGAGGTGCGGCGCGGCTTCCTGACCCTTCGCCGGCTGCTCGACAGCGGCCGCACCGGCTATGACAGTTTCGCCTGATCGAACCACCGGTCGCGCCAGCAAAAAAGCCCGCGATCTCCTGTGCTTTTCCGGCATTTTCCTGTCGCATCCCGGAGTGGCATCGGCTAAAGAAACGCCGACGCGATCTCTTTGTTTTGACGCATCCCCGTAGGCAGACGGCATCTGGCCGTCCGGGATGCTCCAACGGACCGAATGGACCACGATGACCATTTCCAATACCCGCCCCATCACCGCCGACCTGATTGCCTCGCATGGCCTGAAGCCGGATGAGTACCAGCGCATCCTGGACCTGATCGGCCGCGAGCCGACCTTCACGGAACTTGGCATCTTCTCGGCGATGTGGAACGAGCACTGCTCCTATAAGTCCTCGAAGAAATGGCTGCGCACGCTGCCGACCACCGGTCCGCGCGTGATCCAGGGCCCGGGCGAAAATGCCGGCGTCGTCGACATCGATGACGGCGATTGCGTCGTCTTCAAGATGGAGAGCCACAACCATCCCTCCTACATCGAGCCCTATCAGGGTGCGGCGACCGGCGTCGGCGGCATCCTGCGCGACGTTTTCACCATGGGCGCACGTCCGGTCGCGGCGATGAATGCGCTCCGTTTCGGCGCGCCGGATCATCCGAAGACCCGTCACCTCGTTTCGGGCGTCGTTGCCGGCGTCGGCGGTTACGGCAATTCCTTCGGCGTACCGACTGTTGGCGGCGAGGTCGAGTTTGACGCCCGCTACAATGGCAACATCCTCGTCAACGCCTTTGCCGCGGGCCTTGCCAAGTCCGATGCGATCTTCCTGTCGGAAGCCAAGGGCGTCGGCCTGCCGGTTGTCTATCTCGGTGCCAAGACCGGCCGCGACGGCGTCGGCGGCGCGACCATGGCATCGGCCGAGTTCGACGAGTCGATCGAAGAAAAACGTCCGACCGTTCAGGTCGGGGACCCCTTCACCGAAAAATGCCTGCTCGAAGCCTGCCTCGAACTGATGAAGACAGGTGCTGTCATCGCCATTCAGGACATGGGTGCTGCCGGTCTCACCTGCTCGGCTGTCGAAATGGGCGCCAAGGGCGACCTCGGCATCGAATTGCAGCTCGATCAGGTTCCCGTACGCGAAGAGCGCATGACCGCCTATGAAATGATGCTGTCGGAAAGCCAGGAGCGCATGCTGATGGTCCTGGAACCGGCCAAGGAAGAGGTCGCCAAGGCGATCTTCGTCAAGTGGGGCCTGGATTTCGCCATCGTCGGCAAGACCACCGACGATCTGCGTTTCCGCGTCATCCATCAGGGCGAGCAAGTTGCAAACCTGCCGATCAAGGAACTGGGTGACCAGGCGCCGGAATACGACCGCCCGTGGACACCGGCGAAAACGGCTGCGCCGCTTGCTGCCGATGATATCCCCCAGGCGGATGTCGCCGATGCCGTTCTGTCGCTGGTGGGGTCGGCCAACAACTCCTCGCGCCGCTGGGTCTATGAGCAGTACGACACGCTGATCCAGGGCAATTCGCTACAGTTGCCGGGCGGTGACGCGGGCGTCGTGCGCGTCGAGGGCCACCCGACAAAGGCGCTCGCCTTCTCCTCTGACGTGACGCCGCGTTATGTCGAGGCCGATCCGTTCGAAGGCGGCAAGCAGGCCGTAGCCGAGTGCTGGCGCAACATCACCGCGACCGGCGCCTTGCCGCTGGCGGCCACCGACAACCTCAATTTCGGCAATCCGGAACGTCCTGAAATCATGAGTCAGCTCGTCCATGCCATCAAGGGCATCGGCGAAGCCTGCCGCGCGCTCGAGTTCCCGATCGTGTCCGGCAATGTCTCCCTCTACAACGAGACGAACGGCCAGGGCATCCTGCCGACCCCGACCATCGGCGGCGTCGGTCTGCTCGCCGACTGGTCGCAGATGGCGCGCATCCGCTTTGCGGCCGAAGGCGAGGACATCCTCCTCGTCGGCGCGCCGGAAGGCCTCGGTGCTCATCTCGGCCAGTCCGTCTATCTTCGCGACATCCATGGCCGCACTGACGGCCCTGCCCCGCATGTCGATCTCGCCCACGAGCACAAGACCGGCGATTTCGTCCGCGGGCTGATCACAGACGGCCTGACGACCGCCGTGCATGATTGCTCCTCGGGTGGTCTGGCGCTGGCAATTGCCGAAATGGCGATGGCGTCGGGCATTGGCGCGACGGTTTCGGCGGTCGCGGGCCGCGATCCCATCCCTGTCTTCTTCGGAGAAGACCAGGGACGCTATGTCGTCACCGTCAAGCCGGAGCATTCAGACCTTGTTGCGGAGCGGGCACGGGTTGCGGGCGTATCCGCACCCGTAATCGGAATGACCGGCGGTACCGAAGTGGTGCTCGGCTCGGCCCAGCCGCTTGCAATCGTGCAATTGCGTTCGGCACACGAGTCATGGTTCCCGGATTTCATGGAAGGCAGCCTGCCGGAATCAAACTGAAGACCGGTGGGTCCTGGCCCTGAATTTTCCGGACGTGCTCGCCATCAATCTGGCGGCTACCCGCAACGCTTGCCTCGCGTTAAGGAAAGACGCTGAAACAAACGACGGCCGCACTTCCCAAAGTCTAACCTGAACCCTATCTGCTGATCCAAAAGAACTCGCGGATAGGTTTCAGGGGCAAGTATGAGCGGAGGTGAAGTGCACTGGTACGCGTGGTTGAACAAATTGCGCCGCTCCTGGCGCTATCGCCTGGCTTATCGACTGGCGCGGCCACAGGCTCCGAAACAACCGGTCCCTTTCCGTGGTCCGGCACTGATCGTTGGGTCCGCGCCGGCTTCCAACTTGCCAGAAGGGTTTGACAGCCGGTTTTCCGTTATTTGCGTCAACGGTTCCCAGGTCGTGACTGCCGGCTGGGGTATAGATGCGCCAGACGTCACCTTCCTGCAATTCAACCAGGTGGAAGGCAAAGGCGAGCGAGCCGCCGCGGTGCGCGGCGCTCTGTCGGGCAAACGCTGCGGCATTCTTTATGTGCTTCGATGGCCGAAGAGCGAAGCGCGGCTGCGTGAAGGTCTCGCCGCGTTTGACTACGGCTACAATGAATTGCGGCTCATCAACCAGTATCACCGAACTCGCCTGGCCGAATCTGTGCTCGGACGCATCATTCCCGAGGGTGACAATGAATCGAAATTTTCCAACGGCATAACGTCGCTTCTCTACGCCATTTACAATGGCGCGACCGCCGTCATCATAACCGGCATCGATCCTTCCTCGGCAGGCCATGTCTACAACGACCTCAAAATGCGGAGGCTGCATTCCGATACCGACGTAAAAATATTGCTGGAACTGTTGGAACGCGGTTTTCGCCTCTATACAAGTGATCCGCATGTGGCAGAATCGACGGGATTGCCGCTGTGGAGCAAGAAAGAATTGAGGGAGTAGCATATGCCGATGACACCGGGCGACATTGAAGACATGATCAAATCCGGTATTCCGGGCGCCAAGGTGACGATCCGGGATCTGGCCGGAGACGGCGACCATTATGCTGCTGAAGTCGTGGCAGAGGCCTTCCGCGGCAAGAGCCGGGTTCAGCAGCACCAGATGGTTTACAATGCGCTGAAGGGAAATATGGGCGGCGTGCTGCACGCGCTTGCCCTTCAGACATCCGCGCCGGAGTAGGCTTAATGGCCGGCCTGATGAATGAACTGGTCAGTGGCGTCGTTGATAGCGTTCTGAAGGAAATCCTGAAGAAGGCCGGCGGCGGGATCGCGACAAAACGCCAGAGACGGCAGGCGCGGTCTGCCACCACCGGCCGTTTTAAGAAGGCGCCCGCGAAAAGGGCTGCAAAACCAGCAAAGAAGCAGGTGAGCCGCCGTAGGACGGCCGCCGCGCGGAGCAAGGCACGATGATTTCGCGGCGGCGTGTCGCAGCCCCGCAAGTCATCAATTTTTGTTGGGATCGGGTGATGAAAATCACGGGCGTGCATGCTATCTAAGACGGATGGACACCCCGGCCCTTGACGCTGGAGCAGGAAGGACTACGACATATGAGCGGAATCAACGAATTTATCGACAACGAAGTAAAGAGCAACGACGTCGTTCTTTTCATGAAGGGCACGCCGCAGTTCCCCCAATGTGGGTTCTCTGGCCAAGTGGTCCAGATGCTCGACTATATCGGTGTCGACTACAAGGGCATCAACGTGCTCGCCGATGCCGATCTACGCCAGGGCATCAAGGACTACTCCAACTGGCCGACCATTCCGCAGCTCTACATCAAGGGCGAATTCATCGGCGGTTGCGACATCGTGCGCGAAATGTTCCAGGCTGGCGAACTCCAGTCCCATTTCGAGGAACATGGCGTCGCCGTCAAGGGCGCAGCCTGAGATCTGATTTTCGGTTACGTGGCACCTGAAAAAGGCGGGTCACCGCCTTTTTTTGATTCCTGCGAATTGTGACGCCTGCCTAATGTTACGCGACCTTTAACAGTTGCAACAAATATGAATCCGCTGTCACAAGGTGGTTGAGAAACAGGGCGTAAGCACGCGAGGCAAACGTTCGGCATCGGTATAATCATTGCCGTGCCACCCCAACCAACCGTTATCAGGTTCTTTTACTTGAAAGCGTTCGGACCCCGCTTTCGCCAGATATGGGACTACCGGCTCCGGCATTTTCATCCGCGCCTTTTCGACTGGAACGTGTTTCAGTTCAGGCGCCCGGCACTCCGCCAGGAATATTCCTATGACCATGACCACCGACGCACCGGCCCTCCAGGCTTTGTCGAAACCCCAATTCGTGACGCTGATGGCCATGCTGATGGCGATCAATGCGATTTCGATCGACATCATGTTGCCGGGCCTGCAGGAGATCGGCGCCAGCCTCGGCGTCACCGATGAGAACACACGCCAATATGTCATTACCGCCTATCTGCTCGGAATGGGCTGCGCGCAGCTGTTCTTCGGCCCGCTTTCCGACCGGTTCGGGCGCAAGCTGCCGCTTCTCGGCGGCCTCGGCGTCTACGCGCTCTGCGCGCTTGTCATCGTCTTCGTCCCGTCCTTCGCCGGGCTGCTGGCGCTGCGGTTCATGCAGGGCATCGGTGCCGCCGCGACGCGGGTCATTACTCTTTCGATTGTCCGCGATGTCTATGGCGGGCGGATGATGGCGGAGGTCATGTCGCTGGTCATGATGGTCTTCATGATCGTGCCGGTTATTGCGCCAAGCATCGGCCAGCTGATCATGATCTTTGCCGAATGGCACATGATCTTCGTGGTCATCTGCCTGTTTGCTCTGCTGGTCGCAACGCTGGTTGCGCTGCGACTGCCGGAGACCCTATCGGTCGAGCATCGCCGCCCGTTCACGATCGCGTCCATCGCCGATGCATTCCGCATCGTGCTGACCAACCGCATTTCGCTCTGCTATTCGCTGGCTGCGTCCTTCATCTTCGGCGGGCTGTTCGGCTTCATCAATTCCGCGCAGCAGGTTCTGGTCGGCATATATGGCCTTGGACATTGGTTCCCGCTGGTCTTTGCAGGCTTTGCCGGTACGATGGCAGTCGCGTCCTTCGCCAATTCGCGTTTTGTCAAACGCTATGGCATGCGCCGTCTGTCGCATGGCGCGCTCATCGGATTTGTCCTGGCAAGCCTTGCCTGGGCAGCGGCGTCGATCTTCGGTGCGCTTCCTTTCTGGCTTTTCGTCGTGCTTTATGGGATGGCAATGTTCCAGTTCGGGCTGATCGGCGCAAATTTCAACGCCATGGCCATGGAACCGCTCGGCCACGTCGCCGGAACCGCGTCTTCCGTGCTCGGCTTCACCCAGACTATCGGCGGCGCAGTCATCGGAGCGTCGATCGGACAGGCATTCGACGGCACAGTCACGCCGCTTGCGATCGGGTTCCTGTCGGTCTCCGTCATCGGCCTGATCTTCGTTCTCGTCGCCGAAAAAGGCAGGCTTTTCAGCCCGCATAATCCGTCAGTTTAACGACTGCTGTCTCCTCCCAAGACATCATAGGTTCTTCATGTCCGCCACCACGACCGCTGAACACATCGAAAATATCGGCTCCTCCCGAATAGGCCTCGGCTTCTTCGAATTCGTCATCACCATAGCGCTCATGACCGCGAGCGTGGCGATCGCCATCGACATCATGCTGCCGGCCCTGCCCGCCATCGGCCAGTCGCTCAACGTTGCCAATACCAACGACGCGCAGCTGGTCATCGGCATCTTCTTCCTCGGTTTCGGCTGCTCGCAGATCATCTTCGGCAGCCTGTCGGACACGTTCGGACGTCGCGCGATCCTGCTCGGTGGTCTTGCCTTCTTCACCGTGACGATGTTCGGGGCGGCCGCGACCGAGAGCTTCGAAATGCTGCTCCTCCTGCGGTTCGTGCAGGGCATCGGTGCTGCAGCGGTTCGCATCACCACCATGGCGATGGTGCGCGACTGTTTCGGCGGCCGCGAAATGGCGCGTGTCATGTCCTATGTAATGATCGTCTTCATGATCGTGCCGATCGTTGCCCCGTCGCTCGGCCAGGCCGTGATCTATTATGCGAACTGGCACTGGATCTTCATCCTGCTCGGCTGCGTCGGCGCCATCCTTTTTGTCTGGGCCGGCCTGCGCCTCAAGGAATCGCTGCCGTACGAAGAACGGCTGCCGCTCTCGGTCGCGTCCGTCGTCTCCGGTTTCCGTACGGTGCTCACCAATCGCATTACCTGCGGCTACATGATCGGACAGACGCTGTTCACCGCCGTCATCTGCGCCTACATCGTCACCGTCCAGCAGATATTCGGCGAAGTCTACGGCCTCGGCGACTGGCTTCCGATCGCCTTTGCCGGAACGGCGGGAGGCATCGCGGTCGCCAACTTCGCCAATGGCTACTTTGTTCGCAGCTTCGGCATGCGGCGCATCTCGCATGCCGCGATGATCCTGTTCACGCTGCTTTCCGGTGCAGGGCTCCTCATGTCGTTCGGCGGAACACCGTCCTTCCTGGTTGCTTATCTGCTGTTCTCGGTCCTGTTGATGATGTTTGCCGTGATCGGCACAAATTTCACGGCGATCAGCCTCGAACCGATGGGCCATCTGGCAGGCACCGCCACGGCCATCACCGGTTTCGTTTCCACCACCGGCGGCGCCCTGATCGGCGGCGCTGTCGGGCAGATGTTCAACGGTACGGTCCAGCCGCTGTTTGCCGGCTTTGCCGTCTTCGGCGCGGTAACAATCCTGGCTGTGCTCTGGGCAGAAAAGGGCAAGCTCTTTACCCACCCGGGCGACGATCATGCCCTGCATGAGGGCGGCGGCGGACATATGTGATGTCGCAGCCATGAAAAAGACCCGCTCGAACAACGTCGCGCGGGCCTTTTCATCGTGCATTGTTAACCGCCTCAGACGGTAAAGACCTCTCGGCGAAGAACGTCCCAGCAATCCCTGTCGGACGCCACCAGCAGGCCGCCATTGACGTGATCCGGGCGATAGGGCGAACCATCGAAGCGCGCGACATAAGCGCCCGCCTCTTCGGCGACCAGCGTTCCGGCAAGGTGATCCCAGGGCATCAGCTTCTGATACATCAGGAAATGGAAATACCCCGCCGCGAAGGCGCGGTATTCGTGCGCGGCGCAGCGATAGCTGGTGGCGATACGGACCTTTGCCATGTTGCCCATGACGATGCGCCGGTTTTCCGACGAATAAAATCCGGTTGACGCGCAGCCGACAAGACTTTCCAGTGGCACCGAAGGCGCAACGCCCAACCGCTCCTGCGAACCATCGGCCTTGCACAGCCAGGCGCCTGCACCTCTTTCCGCGATCACCCAGTCGTTGCCCATCGGGTCGTAGATCACACCGGCAACAGTTTCGCCCTTGGCAACGACCGAGGCCATGACGCCGAACAGCGGCATGCCGGCGGCATAGTTGAATGTGCCGTCGATCGGATCGACGATCACAGCGAGATCGGCCCCTGCAAGGCGGTCCAGCAACGCCGGATCGGCGGCGACCGACTCTTCCCCGATAAACAGCGCATCCGGCGCAACCTCCGCCATGCGCGCCTTGATCAGGCGTTCCGCCGCTTCGTCGGCTTCCGTAACAAGGTCGATGGCCTCCGATTTCATTCGCACGTCGCCAGCGCCGAGATTGCGGAACCTTGGCAGGATCTCCTTGACCGCAGCCTCCTGCAGGATATTGGCGATGGCTGCGATATCGATGGCAGACGTCATGCTTTGGGCTCCGCGAACAGGGATTGAAAATCGAACAGTTTCGGGTCGAGTAGGTGCGACGGATTGACGTGGCCGAGCGCCCTCAGCATCGTGTCCTTGCGGCCAGGCATACGGCGCTCGATATCGGCCAGCATCGCCTTCATGGCGTTGCGCTCCAGACCATCCTGCGAGCCGCAGAGATCGCAGGGAATGATCGGAAACTCCATCGCCATGGCAAATTTTGCAAGATCGTCCTCGGCCGCATAGGCAAGCGGCCTGAGCACCATCAGATCGCCGTCGTCGTTCAGGAGTTTGGCCGGCATCGAGGCGAGCCTGCCCCCATGGAAGAAGTTCATGAAGAAGGTCTCGAGGATATCCTCGCGGTGATGGCCGAGCACCAGGGCGTCACACCCTTCCTCGCGGGCGATCCGGTAGAGATTGCCGCGGCGCAGGCGCGAACAGAGCGCGCAATAGGTTCCGCCCGCCGGCACCTTCTCCTTCACGATCGAATAAGTGTCGCGATATTCGATCCGGTGCTTGACGCCGATCGAGGTCAGGTAATCCGGCAGCACATGCTTGGGAAAATTCGGCTGGCCCTGGTCGAGATTGCAGGCGACCAGTTCGACCGGCAGCAGGCCGCGCCATTGCAGGTCCATCAAGAGTGCCAGCAAACTGTAGCTGTCCTTGCCGCCGGAAACGCCGATCAACCAGCGCCTCTGGCCCTTCAGCATACCGAAATCCTCGATCGCCTGGCGCACCTGCCGCAGCAGCCGCTTGCGCAGTTTATTGAATGAAACCGAGGACGGCATTTTGGCGAAGATCGGATGCCGCGCATCGTCAATGGCCTTGTCCAGCCCGGATGAAAGGTCTTCGAGGTCGGCGGCCGGCAATGGGGTGGAAATATCCATGACAAAGTCCCGGATTGGAAAACGCGCCGAGGCGCGTCGTTGTGAACTGCACTTGCCCGGGTAAGCCGGCAAGATCAAGGAAAATGCACGCGTATCGGTGTGAAACTTCCGTAGCGCCCTGCTCAGGCGCCGAACACGGACCATCCGGTGCGGCTTGCCAGCATTTCAAGCGCAAGGGAGCCAAGCAGCGAGTTGCCGTTTTGGTTGAGGCCGGGCGACCAGACGGCGACCGAAGCTTTACCCGGGGCTGCCACCAGAATACCGCCGCCGACGCCGCTCTTGCCGGGCAGACCGACACGATAGGCGAAATCGCCGGAACCGTCGTAATGGCCGCAGGTCAGCATCAGCGCATTGATGCGGCGCGCCCGCTGCTTCGAGACGACGGAATGTTGCGTCAAGGGATTGCTCCCCGACGCGGCAAGGAACAGGCCGGCTTTTGCCAGCTGGACGCAGCTCATCGCCAGGGCACATTGATGGAAATAGACGCCAAGCACATGTTCGACCGGATGATCGAGCTTTCCGAAGGCGCGCATGAAATTGGCGAGCGCGACGTTGCGATAACCGGTCGCGGCCTCCGACCGCGCCACCTCGTGATCGATGAGGATGTCTTCCTCGTCGGCAAGGTAGCGGACGAAGCGGACGATCTCGCCGATCGCTTCCTTGGGCGTGTGGCCCGCCAAGACCAGATCGGTAATCGCGATCGCGCCGGCGTTGATGAAGGGATTGCGCGGAATTCCATGCTCGTGCTCAAGCTGGACGATGGAATTGAAAGCGGAGCCGGACGGCTCGCGGCCAACACGCTTCCAGATGTTTTCGCCGTGTTTGCCGAGTGCAAGCGTCAGCGTGAAGACTTTGGAGATACTCTGGATCGAGAAGGGAACCTCGGCATCGCCAGCCTTGTAGACATGGCCATCGACGGTCACGACGGCAATGCCGAAGCGCTTGGGATCGACGCGGGCGAGCTGAGGAATGTAATCGGCAACCTTCCCCTCGCCGAGCCTTGGCGTCAGTTCGCTGTGGATTTCATCGACAACAGACTGCAGATCCAACGGTTCCATGCCGGGCATCAGTCATTCTCCGCATCAGTGCAGCGCAACAAAAAAGCCACCCATCTCTGAGTGGCTTTTCCGAATTTCACAAGGCCGAGGCCAGAAGAAATTATCGCGAATAGAATTCGACGACGAGGTTCGGTTCCATGACGACCGGGTACGGGACGTCGGTCAGGCCCGGAACGCGAGCAAAGGTCGCAACCATCTTGTGGTGGTCGGCTTCGATATAGTCCGGAACGTCGCGCTCGGCGAGCGAAACGGCTTCAAGAACCGAAACGAGCTGCTTGGACTTTTCGCGGACTTCGATGACGTCGCCGGCCTTGCAGCGGTAGGAACCGATGTTGACGCGAACGCCGTTGACCTTGACGTGACCATGGTTGACGAACTGGCGGGCAGCAAAGACCGTCGGAACGAACTTGGCGCGGTAGACGATGGCGTCGAGGCGCGATTCGAGCAGGCCGATCAGGTTTTCCGAGGTGTCGCCCTTGCGGCGGTTGGCTTCGTCGTAGATCGCGCGGAACTGCTTCTCGCGGATGTCGCCATAGTAGCCCTTGAGCTTCTGCTTGGCGCGCAGCTGTACGCCGAAGTCGGAAAGCTTGGACTTGCGGCGCTGGCCGTGCTGGCCCGGGCCGTATTCGCGGCGGTTGACCGGCGACTTCGGACGGCCCCAGATGTTTTCGCCCATACGGCGGTCAATTTTGTACTTAGACGATTCGCGCTTGCTCATCGCATTTCCCTTCAAATGGTTACACCGGTCTGTTGCCAAACCGGATCAAGGAAACACGCCCTCCTCTGAACCTCGTTTTAGAAGCTCTGACAGGTTTCTCACGATCACGCTGACGGAGAAGCCACGGGACATGTCGGTTCGCGCATTTGCTGTTCCGCCCTTGTCGGAGAGGACAAGCATATGCGCCACTAAAAAGTAACACCGGGCATTTCGGCCCGGCGTTGAGGCGGCTTTAGTGGCTTCATCTGCAATTGTCAAACGAATTTGCGCGTTTGGCGTGGGTCAGGCATTTTCGCCGTCGTTCCGCGCCTCCAGCGAGATCAGGAGTTTGCGCAGCAAGGACGCCAGATTGGCTCGATCCTGGGCACTCAGACCAGCAAGATAAGAGGATTCGCTGGCCATGTCGGTGCGAAACGCGGTCTCGGCCAAGCGCGCACCCTCGTCGGTCAAACCGACGACGAAACTGCGTCCATCCTTTGCCGAGCGCTCCCGCACGACAAGGCGCGCCTTCTGCAACCGGTCGAGCCGATGCGTCAGGCCGCCCGATGAGATCATCAGCGAGGTGTAGAGCACCGTCGGCGTCAGCTTGTAAGGCGCTCCTGAGCGGCGCAATGTCGCAATGACGTCGAACTCGCCACGATCGAGACCGAAGGAGGCGAAAGTCTTCTCGATCGACGGCCGCACGAGGTTGGAAAGCCGGTAGGCGCGCCCTAGGATCGTCATCGGTTCGGTGTCGAGATCCGGCAATTCGTTCGCCCATTGCTGCCGCAACCGGTCCACATGATCCAGGTTTTCACGTTCATTCGCCACGGCCCGCCTCCACTTCTCGCAATATATCTTGATAGGAAGATAGTTTTCCGATATATCTTCTCGTTAAGATATATTCGCTCGACAGTCGGTTCAATCCCATGGAGGCCAGCATGTTTCATGTCATCCCGCGCGCCGAACAGGACCAGCGCCCGAACCGGACGATTCTCTTCGAGGGCGGGCAATATGGCGCGCCGATCTCGCTGTTTCTGGTAGACAATGCGCCCGGCGAGGGTCCTGCTCTTCACACGCATCCCTATACGGAAACGTGGATCGTCCGCTCCGGACAGGCGCAGTTCACCGTCGACCGGGAAACGATCGATGCGAATCCCGGCGATATCATCGTCGTCAATCCCGAAACGCCGCACCGTTTCGTCAATACGGGCGCAGGCCGGCTGGAGCTGACCTGCATCCACGCGTCGGAGCGCGTCATCCAGACGTGGGTGTAACCACCCAGGCGACGGAGGATCACTCCGCTGCGCTACGGCTTCGTGCGTCGTCGTAAACGGCATCCGCCGCTCCCGGCGCCGTCTCCGCCTGCAGATCGGGAAACGCAACGATCCTCTTGCCGGAGAGATCGCTGTGGACGACAATCAACCCCTGCTCCTCGAAATAGCCGAGCAGGCGCCGCGCGCGGCGGGCCGAATGGGTCCCGTAGGCCCGTGCGATCATCGGATCGGAAGGACAGGGCAGGCCACGGACAGCGGATTGCGCGACGAGCAGAAAGACGCCCTGCAGGTCCTCGGTCACCTGCCGCGACAATTCCAGCGCTGAAGCCCAGATTTCGCTTGCTGCCGTTTCTGGATCAACGCCCGAGCGCGCGACTGCCATTTTGCGGCGGAAGGCGCTCAGTGACAACGGTGCGCCGGGGACACGGCGGATGCGGCACCGAACCAGGAAATCCTGGAACAGTTCGGCATCGGCGCGGAAGGCGGCTTCCGGGTTTTCGAGGATTTCGGCAAGCAGGCCGTCGAGCAGCGCTTCGCGTTCCACCGCCGGCATTTCCGGCACAGGCGCCTTCGGTTCTGCAAGTGTTGCCGGTTCGGGCCGCGGGCGCGACAGTTCCGCCAGAATATCCGTGGCTGGCCGCGGCTGCGCGCTCGGGCGGCGAATGATCGGCCGGATCAGTTCCTCCGGGTCCGGCGTGAAGATCAGGTCTTCGACATCGGTGACCGCTTCCGGCAGCGGCGTCAGTTTCGGACTGGTGGATCGCGCCGAGGTCTCGACGTTGCCGATCGTCACCGGCAGCGGACGGCGCGAAAGGGCCGGACCAAGTGCCACGAAAGAGCCGCGCTTCAGATCGCGGAACATTTCGGCCGTGCGCCTGTCCATGCCGAGAAGATCGGCGGCGCGGGCCATGTCGATATCGAGAAAGGTCCGGCCCATCAGGAAGTTGGAGGCTTCGGCCGCGACGTTCTTGGCAAGCTTTGCCAGTCGCTGCGTCGCGATCACGCCGGCAAGCCCGCGCTTGCGGCCGCGGCACATCAGGTTGGTCATGGCGCCGAGCGAGATTTTGCGCGCCTCTTCCGAGACGTCGCCCGCAACGGACGGGGCAAACATCTGCGCCTCGTCGACGACCACCAGAACCGGATACCAGTAATCGCGGTCGGCATCGAACATGGCGTTGAGGAAGATGCCGGCACTGCGCATCTGCTGCTCGATATCGAGGCCCTCGAGCGAGAGGACGCAGGAAACGCGATGCTGACGGATACGGGTGGCGATGCCGATCAGTTCAGATTCCGTCCGCTCGCCCTCGATCACGACATGGCCGAACTTGTCGGCAAGCGTGACGAAATCGCCTTCGGGATCGATGATGCATTGCTGCACCCAGGGCGCCGACTGTTCGAGAAGCCGGCGCAGGAGATGCGATTTCCCGGAGCCTGAATTGCCCTGCACCAGAAGGCGCGTCGCCAGAAGTTCCTCGATATCGAGCGGAACGGATGCGCCATCTGACGCCGTCCCCATATCGATGCCGACTTTCATATCCACCTCGTTGAAACTGCCATGCCGGATGCGCCGCCACGAACCCGCAAGCAAAGAGGCTTAGCACCGTTTCGGCCGCTTTGCGCCCCGACTGCGCCGAAACCCACAGTTTATGAAGGACTTCGTTTACTCTATGGTAAGCCCGAACCCCTGCATCAACCGGCGCGTGGTGAAATCCGGTCGGCCGGATGTGAAGATCGCAGGGTCGATCCCGTTCAGAGGTTCGAAACCATCCGGCAGCGGCACCAGCCGGCGCGCCTGCCGTGCGATCGCCTCTGCCGGATCGAGCCAATCCACCGGCCAAGGCGCGAGGCGGCGGAAGACATTGGCCATGAACGGATAGTGGGTGCACGCAAGCACGACGATATCGGTCTTTCGACCATCCTCGTCGACGAAACACTGTTTTATCTCGGCAAGAACCGCCGCATCGTCGATGGGCTCTCCGCGGATATAGGCTTCCGCCATCCGCGCCAGATTTTCCGAGCCGACAAGGCGGACATCGCATTGCGAGGCGAAGGACTGGATGAGATCGCGCGTATAGGCGCGCTTGACCGTCCCGGGCGTCGCCAGCACGGAAACCAGTCCCGAGCGTGTCCGCTCCGCCGCCGGTTTGATTGCCGGTACGGTGCCGACGAAACGCATGTCCGGAAAGGCGGCGCGCAGATCCGCCCCCACGAGCGTAAAGGCGGTGTTGCAGGCGATAACGCAGATTTCCGGATCATGCTCGGCCAGCAATTGGCCGAACAGTTTGATGACATGTTCCTTCAGCACCGCCTCCTCCCAGCCGCCATAGGGAAAGCCCGCATCGTCGGCGACATAGATGAAATGTCGCTCCGGCATCAGGACACGCGCCTCACGCAGCACGGTCAGCCCGCCGATGCCGCTGTCGAAGATGAGGATGGGTTTCAATTCAGAGGTCGTCGCCGGCATCGTCTGCCTTTTTCGCGCGCGAGTTTTCCGGTGCTCCGGCACCGCGCGGCGCCTCGCGGGTGAAGCGATCTAGCGAAGAAATGACGCCTCGTACAAGACGAATTTCGGATTCGGTAAAGGCCGGGCGGGTCAGGACGGCGCGCAGATTTTCCACCAATTTCGGCTTTTTGGCGACCGGGCGAAAATATCCGCGCGCATCGAGCGCTTCCTCGACGTGATCGAACAGGCCCTGCAGATGTTCCTTCGTCGCCGGTTTCTGCGAGAGCGCCTGAAACGACGTTTCCTCAGGCGAGACCATGCTCGTCTTCAGCCACTCGTAAGACATGAGCAGAACCGCCTGTGCCAGATTGAGCGAGGCGAAGGCGGGATTGACGGGAAAGGTGACGATCTCGTCGGCGAGCGCGATTTCCTCGTTGGTGAGCCCCGTTCGCTCCCGGCCGAACAGGATGCCTGTCGCCTGCCCTGCTGAGAATTTTTGCCGGAGCGTTTCGGCGGCGACAAGCGGAGACCGGACCGGCTTGTAGCCATAGCGATCCCGCGCTGTTGTCGCATAGACGAAATTGAGATCGGCGATTGCCTCTTCCGTCGAAGCATAGAGCTTGGCATTGTCGATGACGTGATCCGCCCGGCTCGCCGCCGACTTCGCCTTTTCGCTCGGCCAGCCGTCGCGCGGATTGACGAGGCGCAGTTCGGCGAGGCCGAAATTGGCCATGGCGCGTGCCACCATGCCGATATTTTCGCCGAGCTGCGGATGCACCAGAATGATCGCCGGACCTTCCGTCAGTAGTTCGCGCTCGCTGTTCGTTCCTGCCATTTCGTGCCTTCCCGAAGATTAGGGCGCCTCACTGGCACAAAGCGGCGAGAAAATCAAAATGATGATGAATAGAGGGCTGGATCACGGCCGCGTCCGCCGCTCCAGCCACGCCTGCAGCGAAAACCACTTTCCCTCCTCGACGAAGCGCAGCACGTCGTCGATCCGGTACGGCTCCGATCCGACCTTTTCAAGGAAGAACATCAGGCGGATCGAACGCGCGGCGGCACCATCGCAGGACCCGAAAGGTCCTTGATCGCGCAACTGTCCTGCCCGCTGACGATGACGTCATAGTCGAAGGGCGAGTCACCTTCGTCATAGGCCGGAAACTTTGCCGCTTCGCGATAGACCTTGGTAAAATCCTGGCTGTAGATGCGCCCGAGACGGGCTTCGGAGAAATAGTCCTCGCCCGGCTGAGCCTGTTCTGCCCAGCCCTTGACCGCTTCCTGCATGATCTCGTTGACGGGAGCCGCCGGATCGGCCGCCTCAGCCGTCGAGACGGCGCAGCAGGCAAGAAGCAAAAGCACGAAGCGCTTCATAATTATCTCCCGATTCATATCTATAACCGACGCCAGCGCCGCGCACGGTCATAGCCATTTTCCCGGCAGCGCGCGAGGCCGATATCATCGGCTTTCGCCGGCCTATCCGTGTCCTGCCGATGTAGTAACCGGCTAATACCCGGCCGCAAAGCGGCCATGGCATTGTTTTCGCGCACGCAACACGATGGAGGATGAGATGAGCGGCAAGAAAATTCTGATGATCTGCGGCGATTTCACCGAGGACTACGAGACAATGGTGCCGTTCCAGGCGCTGCTCGCCCTCGGTCACACCGTTCACGCCATATGCCCCGGCAAGGCGGCGGGCGAACAGATCGCGACGGCTATCCACGATTTCGAGGGAAATCAGACCTATTCGGAAAAACGTGGCCATAATTTCACGCTGAATGCCACTTTCGCCGACACCAAAGCCGATACCTACGATGCCCTTGTCATCCCCGGCGGTCGGGCGCCGGAATATCTTCGACTCGATGCCGCCGTCATCGCCATGGTCCGGCATTTCTTCGATGCGGGAAAACCGGTCGCAGCCATCTGCCACGGCGCACAGCTACTGTCTGCTGCTGGCGTGCTGAAAGGGCGAACCTGCTCGGCCTATCCGGCATGCCGTTTCGACGTCGAGCTTGCGGGCGGCCACTATGCAGAGATCCCGGTCGATCAGGCTGTCACCGACGGCAATCTGGTAACCGCTCCGGCCTGGCCTGCCCATCCTCAATGGATCGGCCAGTTCCTCAAGGTTCTCGGCACCGAGATCCGCCATAGCCCGTCGCTGACACGCTCGGCAGCCTGACAACCCCTTGCCAGACCGCACCAAAGCGCGGACACTCCGGCCCATGATGTTGTTCGAAACGCGCAAAATCGGACAACATCGTGACTCATGGAAAGCAGTGGGAGGAATGGATGTGCAGGCTGTTCATCGGTGCCGATCCGGCACTCTGGCAAAGTGTCACCCGTTCGGTGCGGATCGACGGTGTGGCGACAAGCATCCGGCTTGAGAGTTTCTTCTGGTCCATTCTCGAGGACATTGGCGAACGCGACGGTATGTCGGTCGGCCGCCTGATCGGGCGGCTTTATATGGAATCGATCGAGGAAGGCCATGCTCCGGAAAACTTCACGTCCTTCCTCAGGGTCTGCTGCGGGCGGTATCTTGCGTTGCAGCTTGATGGACTGGTGCCAGCCAGCCGCGAAGCGCCGATCTCCTCCCTCGATGCACCCAGCATTCTTGCAACGGAGAAGCGCGGCTATGCAAAGTTGCCCGCCGGCTATTTTCCAAGGACAGCACGGGGACATTGAACTGCGTCCCCGCCCCTACGAAACGCCAAGGAATTCATGCGCTCTATGCCTTTGCCTGTCGTGAAGCGGATGCTATAGGGGCCCAATCCGTTTCCATCCCAACCCCATGCAGAGGTTTGCATCATGACAAAGATCAAGGTCGCCAATCCGGTCGTCGAGCTCGACGGCGACGAGATGACGCGCATCATCTGGCAGTTCATCAAGGATAAGCTGATCCATCCGTATCTGGACGTCGATCTGGAATATTACGACCTCGGCATGGAAAACCGCGACGCCACCGACGACCAGGTGACGATCGACGCTGCCAACGCCATCAAGAAGCATGGCGTCGGCGTCAAGTGCGCGACAATTACCCCGGATGAGGCCCGCGTCGAGGAATTCAAGCTGAAGAAGATGTGGAAGTCGCCGAACGGCACGATCCGCAACATCCTCGGCGGCGTCATCTTCCGCGAGCCGATCATCTGCAAGAACGTGCCGCGTCTCGTTCCCGGCTGGACCAAGCCGATCATCGTCGGCCGTCACGCCTTCGGCGACCAGTACCGCGCCACCGACTTCAAGTTCCCCGGCAAGGGCAAGCTCTACATGAAGTTCGTCGGCGACGACGGCAAGGAAATCGAACACGAGGTCTACGATGCCCCGGCAGCCGGCGTTGCAATGGGCATGTACAACCTCGACGAATCCATCACCGAATTCGCTCGCGCCTCGCTGAACTACGGTCTGCAGCGCAAGGTTCCGGTCTACCTGTCGACCAAGAACACCATCCTCAAGGTCTATGACGGCCGCTTCAAGGACATCTTCCAGAAGGTGTTCGAAGAAGAATTCGAAGCCAAGTTCAAGGAAGCCAAGATCTGGTATGAGCACCGCCTGATCGACGACATGGTCGCTTCGGCGCTCAAGTGGTCCGGCGGCTACGTCTGGGCCTGCAAGAACTATGACGGCGACGTCCAGTCCGACATCGTCGCGCAGGGCTTCGGCTCGCTCGGCCTGATGACCTCCGTTCTCATGACACCGGACGGCAAGACGGTGGAAGCCGAAGCCGCCCACGGTACCGTCACCCGTCACTACCGCCAGCACCAGAAGGGCGAGGAAACCTCGACCAACTCGATCGCCTCGATCTTCGCCTGGACCCGTGGCCTCGCCCACCGTGCGAAGCTCGACGACAACGCCGAGCTGGCAAGGTTCGCCGATACGCTGGAAAAGGTCTGCGTCGATACCGTCGAAGCCGGCTTCATGACCAAGGACCTGGCGCTGCTCATCGGCCCCGACCAGCCCTGGCTCTCGACCACCGGTTTCCTCGACAAGATCGACGAGAACCTGCGCAAGGCAATGGCGGTCTGATCACGGGTTACCAATAGCGCCTTGAGAAACCCGGCTGCGTGCCGGGTTTTTCATTTCGGACGTCAGGATTCGGCAGACTGAACCTTTTCCGCCCACTCGCCGATCAGATCGACGATATCCGACGCCGGCATCTGAAGCCCCGCCGCGCTCAGGCAGACGCCGTTGAAGCCCAGTCCACGGTTCGCCGCGCGGGTGTAGCGCACAACTCGCGTAAAGGGCAAAGACTGCTCGGCCTGCGGAGACAGGATCAGTTCGATGATGGGCTGGTTGCGATAGGAGATCAGCCGTGCAGCGATAATGTCCAGCCAGTTGATCGGCATGGCCGAAATATCCCGCACAAGCAGACCTTCCTTCAGGAATTCGACCGCCGGACGCCCGTCGAAGACCTTTACAAGGATGAGGATGGCGCAAAATCCGAAAAAGACGATGGAAGCGAGGCCAATGAAGACCCCAAAGGCACCGGCACCCTGTTCGGCATAGGTTATCTTCGCAATGAACGCGCCCAGCGCAACGAAGGCTACTGCACCCAAAAAGAGCAGCAACGTCTTGGTCTTTGATCGATGGATTGCCAGAGTGTTCTCGGTCAATGAATTTTTCCCCAACTGCAAGCGGCTCTCCAACCGCTGTTGCCACAATTCGATGCGCGGCACACAGTAAAGTCTAAACCAGAGGATGCGCAACATCCCGAAGTACACGCTTCATTTTTATTTGGAACCTTTTCCGCGCCCGATCGTTCGCGATGTGAACCTTTCTGCGTGCCGGGCACGCTTCACCTCCCAGAAAAGATCGTGACAGCTGATAAATGACCGTTGCTTCTGAAAAACCCCATTCGCATCTTCCCCGCATTGCCCTCGTGTCAACCCACGGATACGTTGCAGCGGAGCCGCCGCTTGGCGCCGCCGATACCGGAGGCCAGGTCGTCTACGTCATCGAACTCGCCCGCAAACTGGCACTCCTCGGCCATGAGGTCGACATCTATACGCGACGCTTCGAAGACCAGCCGGAATTCGACGAGGTCGATGAGCGCGTGCGCGTCATCCGCATCCCCTGCGGCGGCAAAGACTTCATTCCGAAGGAGTATCTCTACAGGCATCTGATGGAATGGTGTGAAAATGCCGTCCGGTTCATCCGCAGGAACAATTTCACCTACACGCTGATCAACAGCCACTATTGGGACGCCGGCATTGCCGGCCAGCGCATATCGGAAGCGCTCGGGGTCACCCACATCCACACGCCGCATTCGCTGGGTCTCTGGAAAAAACGCCAGATGGAGACCGACTATCCCGACAAGGCGGATACGTTCGAGAAAGAATTCAACTTTTCCGAACGCATCAAGCACGAACTGATCATCTACCGCTCCTGCAGCATGGTGATCGCCACGACCCCGATCCAGGTGGAGGTGCTCGTCGACGACTACAATCTGCCGCGCGATCGGGTGCATATGATCCCGCCGGGCTATGACGACAACCGCTTTTTCCCTGTCTCCAGGGCGACGCGCGAAATGGCCCGCCAGCGCTTCGGCTTCGAAGGCAAGGTGGTGATGGCGATGGGTCGGCTCGCCACCAACAAGGGCTACGACCTCCTGATCGACGGCTTTTCGGTGCTTGCCGAACGCGAGCCGGAGGCGCGGCTTCATCTCGCGGTGGGCGGCGAAAACATGGATGCGCAAGATACCGCACTTCTCGCCGAGTTGAAGGAGCGGGTCGCCTCGTTGGACTTGGAAGACAAGGTTGTCTTTTCCGGTTTCGTCACCGAGGAGGATCTGCCGGACTTCTACCGCGCCGCCGATCTCTTCGTGCTGTCGAGCCGCTACGAGCCCTTCGGCATGACGGCGATCGAAGCCATGGCCAGTGGCACGCCGACCATCATCACCATTCATGGCGGGCTGTTTCGAGCGGTCACCTATGGTCGCCATGCGCTGTTTGCCGATCCCTTCGACAAATACGATCTCGGCATCACCATGATGAAACCGCTGAAACACGAGCGGCTCTATGGCCGCCTATCGCGCATGGGCGCCCACAAGGCACGCAGCCTGTTCACCTGGACCGGGATTGCCCAGCAACTGATCGGTGTCGTCGAGGGGCGCCCGATGCCACAGGCTGTGGACGACAACGAATGGGCCGAGCCATGGACGGACGGGGATTGAGACGCGTGCGGCTGCTTTGCAGCGATATCGACGGCACGCTGGCCGGCGACCGGGCAGCGGAGACGCGGTTTTGCCAGGCATGGCAAAGTCTTCAACCGGAAAACCGGCCGCTCCTTGTCGTCAACAGCGGCCGGCTGATCGAGGATCAAAGAGCGTTTATCGCGACAACGGCCCTTCCACCGCCAGATGTCTATATCGGCGGCGTCGGAACCATGCTGCACAACGAGAGTGACCCATCCCACGCGCAGCTCTACACCCGCTCCATCGGTCTCGGTTTCGACCGGGCGCGGATTGCCGCAGCGCTCGCCGACGTTGCAGATGTCGTCGTCCAGCCGGATGCATATCAGCATGCCCATAAGTCAAGCTGGTACCTGCGGGATGCCGACACGGCGACATTAACGAGCATCGAGGAAAGGCTGGCAGCGGCGGGGATAGAAGCCCGCCTGATCTATTCCAGCAACCGCGATCTCGACATCCTGCCGGCGGGCGTCGACAAGGGAGCGGCGCTCTCCTGGCTCTGCCGTCAACTTGGTCTTTCTCACGATGATGTCGTCGTTGCCGGCGACACCAACAACGATCGCAGCATGTTCGACCTGCCGGGCGTACGCGGCATCGTCGTCGGCAATGCCCTTCCGGAATTGCGGGCAGTCGCTGACCACAGGCCGGACATCTATCGTGCCAATGGCTCAACGGCGGATGGTGTATTGGAGGGACTGGTGAACTGGGGCGTCTTCAGCGCGTCTTCATCCGATACGCGCACGTGAATTTTTTTGGCGAGCAAGGAAATATCGTAGCCAGTTAACGACATTCGCAGCACCCGGCGCTCGCACCGGGTGCTGCGATCCTACTGCTATTTCAGCGGCAGATGGATATCGGTCAGCAGTTCGGTTGGAGCCGCGTCGCGCGGATTGTTAATATATTCCTCGAACATCACCGTATCGCGGACTTCGCGGCCTGATTGCGGCAGCCATTCGCCATAAAGCCATTGATAGGCCATGTGCATGTCGGCATAAGGCCCCTTGTGGCGCAGCACCGCATACTCGCCGCCATCGAGGTGGCGGTGAACCAGCGGCGCTTCGGCCGGCACATGCTCACCTTCCGTCATGCAGGCAAAGGAGCGCAGCCTGTCTTCCGGCACCAGTTCCGGATCATCGAGATAGACGCCGATCATCTTCATCTCCGGCCGGTAGAGATGACGCGCCTGCAGCGTGCCGCCAAGCGTTTCGAAAGCGCGGCCGATCCCCATATAGGAGCCCGAATGGCTGACGCCGACCAGCTCGCGCGGCGCCAGGGTTTTGGTTGTCACATCGTACATTTCGCCAAGTCCTTTTTGCGATATCGATTGAAAGACCGTGTGGCTTCCCTCCCGCCGATACCGGGCCGGCGGCATGCCGAACACCGATTTGAAAATCCGGTTGAAGGATTGGAGATTGGGATAGCCCGTTCGTCTTGCAATCTCCTCGACCGGAAGGCTGGTGCGCACCAGGTCGCCTGCGGCCCGATGAAGCCGAAGACGCTTGACCGTCACCGCCAGCGTTTCGCCGTGCACCGCCCGGTAGATCCGGTGCCAGTGATGCGGCGACAGGCAGGCGATTTCGGAGAGCCGATCGAGATCGAGCTCTTGGTCCAGGTGATCATGGATATAGGCCGATACGCGATGCAGACGCTGCTCGTAAACCGCCCAGATGCCCTCTTCCCTCATGTCGATCCTCATGCAAGCCGAACAGCGAGACAGAAGCATATCGGCATTTGACAAATCCTGCGAAGTTGGCGCCGCGTCACCTGAGCACCGGAAATGCCACCGGCCAAAGAAAAACCGGACCTTCCAGCCCGGTTCTCGTCATCGCCATCAACCTGAAGCAGGCTACGCGGCCAGTACGGCTCCCACGGCCTCGATGGCATCCTTTGCCTTTGCACCGTCCGGTCCGCCAGCCTGCGCCATGTCGGCGCGGCCGCCGCCGCCCTTGCCGCCGAGCGCCGCAGAAGCGACGCGGACCAGATCGACGGCGCTGAAGCGGCCGGTCAGGTCGTCGGTGACGGCAACCACGGCGCTCGCCTTGCCATCCGCGGAAACGCCGACAAAGGTGACTATGCCGGAGCCGAGGCTCTTCTTGCCGTCATCGGCAAGGCTCTTCAAATCCTTCGGCTCGACGCCGGTGACGACCTTGCCGAGGAACTTGACGCCGGCGATCTCCTGCACCTGATCGGCAGAGCCGTTGGCGTCACCACCGCCGAGTGCCAGCTTCTTCTTTGCCTCGTTCAGCTCACGCTCCAGCTTGCGGCGCTCGTCCATCAGTGTTTCGACACGAGTGAGAACGTCTGCGGGCTGCACCTTCAGGGTGGTGGCGAGTGTCTTTACCCGCTCATCCTGCTCGTTGAGATAGGCAAGCGCGGACGCACCAGTCAGGGCCTCCAGGCGGCGAACGCCGGCGCCGACGGCGCTTTCGCCGACGATCCGCACCAGGCCGATCTCTCCAGTGGCGCTAACATGGGTGCCGCCGCAAAGCTCGACCGAATAGGGGCGGTTGGCCTTGGAACCATGAATGCCCTGCCCCATCGACACGACACGGACTTCATCGCCGTATTTTTCGCCGAACAGCGCCATGGCGCCCTCGGCAATCGCATCATCGACGCTCATCAGGCGGGTTGTCACCGGCGCGTTCTGGACGATGATCTCGTTCGCCATCTCTTCGACGATTTTCAGCTCCTCTGCCGTCATCGGCTTCGGATGCGACACGTCGAAACGCAGGCGCTCCGGCGCGACCAGCGAGCCCTTCTGCGCCACATGGGTGCCGAGCACTTCGCGCAGAGCTTCATGGAGAAGATGGGTCGCCGAGTGGTTGGCGCGCAACCGCGAACGGCGGGCGTGATCGACGGTGAGCGCAGCGGCGTCGCCGACATTGACCGTCCCCTCCTCCACGACGCAGGAATGCACGAAGAGGCCTTCACCACGCTTCTGCGTGTCGGTAACCGAAAGCTTGGCGCCGTCGGTCGAGATCACGCCGGTATCGCCCATCTGGCCGCCCGATTCGCCGTAGAACGGCGTCTGGTTGAGCACGAGCTGGACCGTCTCGCCCTTGGAGGCCACCTCGATCGCCTTGCCATCGCGCACGATCGCCTGAACGACGCCTTCGGCGGTCTCGGTATCGTAGCCGAGGAAGTCGGTTGCCCCGAGCTTTTCCTTGAGTTCGTACCAGATGGTTTCCGTCGCCTTGTCGCCGGAGCCCGACCAGGAAGCGCGCGCCTCCGCCTTCTGCCGTTCCATGGCAGCGGAAAACACATCGGTATCGACGCCAATGCCGCGGGCGCGCAACGCGTCCTGCGTCAGGTCGAGCGGGAAACCATAGGTGTCATAGAGCTTGAAGGCCGTTTCGCCGTTCAGCCGGTCGCCTTCCGATAGGTCGGCAGTCGCGTCGGCGAGAAGGCCGAGACCGCGCTCCAGCGTCTTGCGGAAACGGGTTTCCTCGAGTTTCAGCGTTTCGGAAATCAACGCCTCGGCGCGCATCAGTTCCGGATAGGCGCGGCCCATCTGGCCGACCAGCGCCGGCAGGAGCTTCCACATCAAGGGTTCCTTGGCGCCGAGCAGCTGTGCATGGCGCATGGCGCGGCGCATGATGCGGCGAAGCACGTAGCCGCGGCCTTCGTTCGACGGCAGAACGCCATCGGCGATCAGGAAAGCGGTAGAACGCAGATGGTCGGCGATAACGCGGTGGCTGGCGCGACGGTCGCCTTCAGCCTTGATGCCGGTCGCCTCTTCGGACGCCTCGATGAGCGTGCGGAAGAGGTCGGTGTCGTAATTGTCGTGCTTGCCCTGCAGCAGGGCCGCGACGCGCTCGAGCCCCATGCCGGTATCGATCGACGGACGCGGAAGATTGACGCGCTCCTCCTTTGTCACCTGCTCATACTGCATGAAGACGAGGTTCCAGATCTCGATGAACCGATCGCCATCCTCATCCTTCGAGCCCGGAGGGCCACCCCAGATATGATCGCCGTGGTCATAGAAGATTTCCGAACATGGTCCGCACGGACCGGTATCGCCCATTGCCCAGAAATTGTCGCTGGTCGGGATGCGGATGATCCGGTCGTCGCTCAGACCGGCAATTTTCTTCCAGAGGCCGAAAGCCTCGTCGTCGGTGTGATAGACGGTGACCAGCAGGCGCTTGGCGTCGATGCCGAAATCCTTGGTGATCAGGTTCCAGGCAAGCTCGATTGCCCGATCCTTGAAATAATCGCCAAACGAGAAGTTTCCGAGCATTTCGAAGAAGGTATGGTGGCGCGCGGTATAGCCGACATTGTCGAGGTCGTTATGCTTGCCGCCGGCCCGTACGCATTTCTGCGCCGTCGCAGCCGTCGAATAGGGACGCTGCTCGAGACCGGTGAAAACGTTCTTGAACTGCACCATGCCGGCATTGGTGAACATCAGGGTCGGATCATTGCGCGGAACCAGCGGGCTCGACGGCACAACCTCGTGGCCGTTCTTCTTGAAGTAGTCGAGGAACGTCGACCGGATTTCATTCACGCCGTTCATAATGCGCCCTTACCTCTGCATCAGACGTCCGCGGCCGACTTGGCCGAACCGCGAACCGGAAAACTCTTGAAAATCGCGGATCGCCGGATATTCGCTGATCCTGCTCCCGCCATTGAAACACAGGCTTTTATCGTCCACGCCAACCCCTGTCCAGACGGCAAAAGAAAACCGGCCGCCCTGTCAAGGAGCGGCCGGCGACATCATCCGAAAAAATCAGACGATCCTATGCCAAAGCAGCATCGTCATCGCCGTCGCCGGCTTCCGGTCCGCCGTTTTCGAGGAATTTTTCGGCGATCAGGCCGGCATTCTGGCGCAGCGCAAGTTCGATCTCGCGCGCCGTATCCGGGTTGTCGCGCAGGAAGGACTTGGCGTTCTCGCGACCTTGGCCCAGACGCTGGCTGTTATAGGAGAACCAGGCGCCCGACTTTTCGACGATGCCGGCCTTGACGCCAAGGTCAACCAGTTCGCCGGTCTTGGAAACGCCTTCGCCATACATGATATCAAACTCGACCTGCTTGAACGGAGGTGCCATCTTGTTCTTGACGACCTTGACGCGGGTCTGGTTGCCGACGACCTCTTCGCGCTCCTTCACCGACCCGATACGGCGGATGTCGAGGCGCACCGAGGCGTAGAACTTCAGCGCGTTGCCACCTGTCGTCGTTTCCGGCGAACCGAACATGACGCCGATCTTCATGCGGATCTGGTTGATGAAGATTACCATGCAGTTCGACTTGGAGATCGACGCCGTCAGCTTGCGCAGCGCCTGGCTCATCAGGCGGGCCTGCAGACCCGGCAGGCTGTCGCCCATCTCGCCTTCGATTTCAGCCCGCGGGGTCAGGGCAGCCACGGAGTCGATGACGAGAACGTCGATCGCACCGGAGCGCACCAGCGTATCGGTGATTTCAAGCGCCTGTTCGCCGGTATCCGGCTGGGAGATCAAAAGGTTTTCCAGATCGACGCCAAGCTTGCGCGCGTAGACCGGGTCGAGCGCGTGTTCCGCGTCGACGAAGGCGCAGATGCCGCCCTTCTTCTGGGCTTCGGCAATCGTCTGCAAGGCGAGCGTCGTCTTGCCCGAGCTTTCCGGTCCGTAGATTTCGACGATGCGCCCCTTCGGCAGGCCGCCGATGCCGAGTGCGATATCGAGGCTCAAGGAGCCCGTCGAAACGGTTTCGATCTCGACGATGCTGTCCTTCCCACCGAGCTTCATGATCGATCCCTTGCCGAACGACCGTTCGATTTGGGAGAGTGCCGCTTCAAGTGCCTTGCTTTTATCCACCGATTTGTCCTCTACGAGCCGCAAAGAGTTTTGTGCCATTTGATCCACCTTTAGGTTATGGAAGCTGTTGAGGCAATGAAGCTGCCGATGAAAGCTATGTACACTTTTTGTTCTCATCTGGCAAGAGATGTCCATACAATTGAATTTATGCAATAAATTACCGTATGTTCCTCTCTTGTTCTTGACCCTTCCGAAGCAGGTAGAAAAGTGGAACAGAAAATGCCGTCAACAGACGGGCTGAACGAATCGGATCGCGGGGGGGCACACGGGAAAACGCATGACAGGCAGTAAAGTTTCCATCTTCGGCGGCGCGCATATCGATCGCCGGGGGCGTATCTCCGGCACGACGGCGGCGGGCGCGAGCAATCCGGGCACCTGGTTCGAAGAGGCCGGCGGCGGCGGCTTCAACGCGGCGCGCAATCTGGCGCGGCTCGGGCTCGAGGTGCGCATGATCAGCCCGCGCGGCGGCGATGCGGCCGGCCAGACGGTCGCTGAAGCCGCAGCGGCCGCGGGCGTCATCGACAACCCCTTCATCTTCCTCGATCGCAAGACGCCAAGTTACACGGCCATTCTCGAAAACGACGGTAATCTGGTAATCGCGCTCGCCGACATGGATCTCTACCAGCTGTTTTCGCCGCGGCGGCTGTTGCAACGCGCCATGCGGGATGTCGTTTCCTCCAGCGACCTTATCGTCACCGACGCCAATCTGCCGGAAGAAACCCTCGCAAGCCTCATCGAACGAGCCGCGCAGCAATCAAAACCGGTCGCTGCCATCGCCGTTTCACCCGCCAAGGTCGTGCGTCTTTCAAGCAGCCTCTCCGGCATCAGCTTTCTGTTCATGAACGAGGCCGAAGCGCGCGCCCTGACCGGCCGGAAGGATGCAACGACGGAGGCAGCAGAATGGCCCGCCCTGTTGCGGGCCGCCGGTCTTACCAGTGGCGTCATCACCCGCGGCGGCAGACCTGCGATCGCATTTCGGCAGGGGCAGACCGTCAGCGTCGCCCCGCCTGCCCTCGATGCGCTGGGTGATGTTACCGGCGCCGGCGATGCGCTGGCAGCGGGTTTCCTGGCGGCATTTCTGGAAGGAGAGCCGCTGGACCTCTGCCTGCGTTCCGGTGTCGCGGCTGCCGGTCTCACCGTCCGCTCGCCCCTCGCCGTGTCTGAAAAAATGTCGCGCGAGGTGTTGAGGGACGCAATTCGGCTTGTGCCGCCAGCCGAAATCCTGTCATGAACGCGCCGTAAGAGCCATAAAGGACACGCGATGACCAAGCCGTCTTCACCCCTTCTGCCGATGGAATATTCCGACGAGGTCGCAGCCGCCAAGGCGCGCGGCGCACCGCTCGTGGCGCTGGAATCGACCATCATCACCCATGGCATGCCCTTCCCCGGCAATCTGGACATGGCTCGCAGCGTCGAGGCGATCATCCGCGAGGAAGGTGCCGTGCCGGCAACGATCGCCGTCATCGACGGGGTCCTGCACATCGGCCTGGAAGACGCGCAGCTGGAAGCGCTGGCGCAAACCGAAGGCGCGATGAAGCTGTCGCGCGCCGACCTCGCCTTTGCGATTGCCGAACGCCGCACCGGCGCGACGACGGTCGCGGCAACGATGATTGCCGCAGCCCGCGCCGGCATCCGCGTCTTTGCGACCGGCGGTATCGGCGGCGTGCACCGCAAGGCCGAGGAGACATTCGACATTTCCGCCGACCTCGACGAACTGGCCCGCACCGGCGTGATCGTCGTCTCAGCCGGCGCCAAGGCGATCCTCGACATTCCGAAGACGCTCGAAGTGCTGGAAACCCGCGGCGTTCCGGTCGTCACCTATGACAGCGACATCTTCCCGGCCTTCTGGTCGCGCGATTCCGGCCTGAAGAGCCCGCTGATGCTCAACAGCCCGGCGGCAATCGCCAATTTCCAGAAGATGCGCGACCTGCTCGGCGTCGACGGCGGCATGCTGATCGCCAACCCGGTGCCAGAGGAAAACGAGATCCCGCGCGACGAGATGGAGATCTATATCGCCCGCGCGCTCGACAACGCCGAACGCGACGAGATTTCCGGCAAGGCGGTCACGCCCTACCTGCTCGACAGCCTTTTTGGACTGACCGACGGCCGCAGCCTCGAAACCAACATCGCACTGGTCGAAAACAACGCCCGTCTCGCAGCCGAGATCGCGGTCGCGCTGGAATAAATTTCGCGACGCGCTGGAAGTGAAGGCTGGCGCAGTGTCGGCCTTTTTCCTTTGCGCTCACCCTGGATAGCAATCAGCTATCCAGCATCTCACGTACGGCAACGGCAAGCTGCTTCAGCGAGAACGGCTTCGGCAGGAAGCCGAATTTGGCGTCTGCCGGCAGGTTCTTGGCGAAGGCGTCCTCGGCATAGCCGGAGACGAAGATGAATTTCAGGTCCGGGTAGTTCTTGCGGATTTCGCGCAGCAGCGTCGGCCCATCCATTTCCGGCATGACGACGTCGGAGACGACGATGTCGACCGCACCATTCAGTTCCTCCATGATATCGAGCGCTTCGACACCCGAGCCCGCCTCATGCACGGTGTAACCGCGCGTCTCGAGCATCCGCTTGCCGCCGCGGCGGACGGCTTCCTCGTCCTCCACCAAAAGCACGACGGCCGAGTTGCCGGTAAGGTCGGTCGGCTCTTCCGCCTTGGACGGAGGTTTCGTTCCCAGCATTGTCGCGGCCGGCGCCTCTGCCACTTCGCCCGGCAGGGGCGTCTCCTCGATGTAACGCGGCAGCAGGATGCGGAACGTCGTCCCCCTGCCGACTTCGGATTCGGGATAGATGTAACCGCCGGACTGCTTGATGATGCCATAGACCATCGACAAGCCGAGACCGGTGCCCTTGCCGACTTCCTTGGTGGTGAAGAACGGTTCGAAGATCTTGTCGAGAATCTCGGGCGGAATGCCTGTGCCCTGATCGGACACCTCGACCATCACATAGTCCTCCTCCGGCAGTTCGCGCCGGTTCAGAGAAGCGACTTCCGAGGCCGGCAGGTTGCGCGTGCGTAGCGTAATCACGCCGCCATCGGGCATGGCATCGCGCGCGTTGACGGCGAGGTTGAGGATGACCTGTTCGAACTGGCCAAGATCGGTGCGCACCGGCCAGAGATCGCGACCGTAATCGACTTCCAACCTGACATTCGTGCCGGTCATGCGGTCAACGAGCATGCGCAGATCGCCGAGGACGTCGGTCATGCTGAGCACGGTCGGGCGCATGGTCTGCTTGCGGGAAAAGGCGAGAAGCTGGCGAACCAGCACGGCGGCGCGGTTGGCGTTGCGCTTGATCTCCATCAAATCGGCAAAGCTCGCGTCGGACGGACGGGCCGAGAGAAGCAGGTGATCCGAGGAGAGAAGGATTGCCGTCAAGACGTTGTTGAAGTCATGCGCTATACCGCCTGCGAGCGTCCCGACCGCATTCATCTTCTGCGTCTGCGCCATCTGGGTTTCGAGCGCCTTCTGCTCGGTGATCTCGACCGCGTAGACGATTGCGGCCTCTTCCGGTGCCTGATCGCTCTGATCGATGACGGCGTTCACATAAAAGCGGAAATGCCGCGTCTCGTCGGTCGGATGGAGCGAATCGATGGGAGCAATATCGCCCTGGCGGTCCTTGGCGGCCTCCAGCGCCTCGCGCAACTTTAACCGGTCCGTCTCATGCACGACGGCTTCGAGCAGAGCGCCATGCTCCATGTCGTCCTGCGACACGACGGCCGAAAACAGTTTCAGGAACGGCGCGTTGGTCCTCAGGATCCGGCCGTCGCCATCGACGGAGGCGATCGCCATCGGCGTGTTGTTGAAAAAGCGGGTGAAGCGCATGGCGGCGATCGACGCCGACTGGTCGCTTTCATCGTCGTTCGAGCGGGCAAGCACGATCGTGCGGCTTTCGCCCGGAGCGCCGTCGCGGGTCGAGGAAACCCGGTGAACCATGCGCACGGCAAAACTCTGGCCGTTGGCCTTGCGCAGGTCGAGGTCGAGCGTCTTGGTTTTTTTCAGGCCCGGTTCGGCCTGGACGGACTGGACGAGCGCCAGCCCCTCGCCCGCCACCAGATCGGCGATCGTCATCGATCCCGGCTGGAATTTCGTGAGATCGAGCCCCAGCCAGTCGGCAAGCGTGGCGTTGACATAGAAGATCTCGCCCTTCCTGCCGGCGGAGAAGAAGCCGGCCGGCGCATGATCGAGATAATCGATGGCGTTCTGCAACTCCTTGAAGAAGCGCTCCTGATCGTCGCGCTCGGAAGTGATGTCTGAGATCTGCCAGATGTAGAGCGGGTTGCGATCCCCGTCTTCGAGCGGCAGCACGCGGGCCTTCAGCCGGAACCAGTGCGCACCGGAGCCGTTCGCGCCACTGCCCGAACTCAAAGGCTTGAGCAGTCGGAACTCCTCGTGGCCGGGCTTGCCCTCATGCAGGCCATTGGTCAGCCGGTAAATCGCCTCCGTCGCCTCGCGGTTGCGCGACAGGATGGTTTCGAGCGATTGGATTTCCGTCGCCTTGGTCGCGCCCGTGAGCGCGCCGTAGGCCGCATTGGCATAGATGATCCGGCCCTTGCGGTCGGTAATCAGTGTACCGTCCCGATGGCCGTCGAGAAAAGCGCGGGCGAGTTCGTCGGGCCGCGACTGGGGCATGACTTCGATGAAGCCGATGACGGATGAGACCAGGAAGAAAATGCCGACCATGGCCAGCACGCCGAGAATGCCAAGCACGATCTCGTTCTCGAGCTGATTCTTGAAAATGACGAAGGCCACGGCGGAACCGGTCAGGACGATGGCGAGCAGAATAATCCGCAGCACCGTTCCCGGCCGGCTTCCACGGTCTACAATCGGCATGTGATAGTCACCTGCCTGCCGCAATTTCGTCATAGGGCCCTCGTCTACAACCGGTGCCGCGCGCCTTCGGAATGAATGCGTGGGTTCGGTCTATCTGCTCCGCGTAGCGGCAGCCGGGGCGGATATGCAATCCGCGCTGGCGGACCGCAAAACACCAAGCAGAATCATCTTTAACAGCCACGAGGAAGAGCAGAAAGCACCTATGAAAGGCACCAGCGTCAATTCACAGGGAATGTCCCGCTCGACCTCGCCAAAGTCAGCAATGACGCTACATCGATGATAAACCAATGAGACTTGGACAAAGTGCAACATCGCTTGTCTCGATCTGAAAAAAGCCGTCAAATGGACGCAAGTCAAGATATCACGAAGGAGAACGCACATGATCGAAGATATCGTTGGCAACAACGGTACCCGTTTTATCATTGCCGCGGGCGCTGTGGCTCTTGGCCTTTTTTGCCTCATGGCCGTGCTCTGGTTCATCCGCAACCGGCCGTCCTCTCCCTTCATCCGCGGCGGCAAGAACCGCCAGCCGCGGCTCGCC
>UCOA01000236.1 GCA_900474095.1 Hyphomicrobiales bacterium
GGCATACGAGATACATCGGTGACTGGAGTTCAGACGTGTGCTCTTCCGATCGCCGATTTCGCCCCGGATCTCATTGTGGCCGGGAAATCGGTGGCGGACTGGCTCAAGGATGCCGATGTATCCGGCATTGAAGTGGCCGATTGGCGAGATGACTGGTGGCGGCAACGCGCTCCAAAATCGCCCGTTTGAACGCAAAAGAGCCGGACGAGCCGGCTCTTCGAAAACGTTCTGAAAACGACCGTTATTTCTTGATCGAGCCGACCGCGATAGCATCGAGCTGACGGTTGAGGCTGACGCCGATCACCGGCACCATGGTATCCTCGACCTTTACCGAAATGGTGATGTTGAGCGTCGAGTCACCCTGCAGACGGGCGATCATCGCGCCGTTCAGCTTCTTGCGATTGATACCGACGACGACCTTGTCCTTGCCGACATTGCCGGAGACGATATCGAGGCCCTTGCCGTTGGCGCCATCGAGGAATTTGCCGTTGTAGCTTTTGCCGGATTGGGTGATGACGGCGGACATCGGCTGCTTGAAGACGCCGACACGGCAAAAGCCGTCGAGCTTGATGCCAGCTGCGCTTTCGTTCGCTTCACCTGTGAGGTCGCACGTGAATTTCGTGCCCTTGTATTTTCCCGCGACGATCTCGCCCGGGCCCCTCCACTGGCCGGAAACCTGTTCGAAAAACGCCTTGTCGTTGCCGCCCGAGAACGCCGGAGAGGCTGCGCAGGTGAGGGCTGCAAGCGAGGCGGCGGCAATGCCGCGAGCGATCGAAGAAGGGCGCGAAAACATAAACGATCCTTGATGGTCAAATGTCAGGAATGTGAGGCTACATTTGCACTTAAATGGTTAATGGAGTGTTGCTCCAGGCATCCGCAAGGTCGGTTTCGCGGCTCACGAAATGTTTCATGCGGACTGTTGCAACGACTGAAATCATTGGAAATCCTGGGCTTTCACGCGCGCCTCACTGGGATGTGTGCGCGGGTGAGCGAAGTTGCGTTGAAACCGGATCAGGGTTTGTTACGTAGTTGCGCATGAGGAGGCTGGCCATGACCATCGTCAACGACATCGAATCGCGTTTAACGCACCATGGAGGCAAGGGCAAGGTGATCTACCGGCACCGGATTGCCACGCGCATCACGCACTGGACCTGGGCGATCGCGCTGTTTTTCCTGCTGTTGAGCGGGTTGCAGATCTTCAATGCCCACCCAGAGCTTTACATCGGCCAGCAATCGGGTTTCGAGTTCGACAACAGCATCCTGTCGATGCGTGCCATGCAGACCGCCGACGGCAAGGTCGATGGTTACACCACGATCTTCGGACGAAGCTACAAGACGACAGGCGTTTTCGGAATGAGCGGACCGGCGGACAATCCGTCCTACCGCGGTTTCCCTGCCTGGGCGACGCTGCCCTCCTACCAGGACCTGTCGACCGGGCGGGTCATCCATTTCTTCTTTGCCTGGTTCTTCGTGGCGGCTTTCCTCGTCTGGTTCGTCACCAGCCTGGTGAGCGGCCATCTCCGGCGTGATATTCTTCCGTCGCTCGCGGATATCAGGGGCTTGCCGAAAAGCCTTTCCGACCACCTGCGGTTCCGCCTTCATCACGACGGCCGCTACAACGTCCTGCAGAAGCTTGCCTATGCAAGCGTTCTGCTTGTCATCTTCCCGCTGATCATCCTGACCGGCATCACCATGTCGCCCGGCATGAACGCGGCCTGGCCGTGGCTGCTGGACGTATTCGGCGGCCGCCAAACGGCGCGGACCATCCATTTCATCTGCATGGCGCTGCTGGTAGCGTTCTTCCTGGTCCATATCTTCATGGTTGTCGCCGCTGGCCCTCTGAACGAAATGCGCTCGATCATCACCGGCTGGTATCGCACCGACCCCGACAAGAAAGAGGAGCACACGGCATGAGCGGTTTCAGCATCAACCGCCGCAAGTTCCTAACCGTTGCCGGGGCGGCGGCCTCCACCATCCCGTTGTCCGGTTGTGATGCGTTTGACGGCCTCCTATCCAGCCAGAGCCGCGTGCGGGATGTCCTGGCTTCGGCAAACAGCCTGACCTACCGCGTCCAGCGCATGTTGATCAATGCCGACGCGCTGGCGCCTGAATTCTCGGCGAGCGAGGTGCGCCAGGGGCAGCGGCCGAACGGTTCGACCGACCCGACCGACCCGGATTATCTGGCGCTGAAGGAGAAGGCTTTCGCCGGTTATCGGCTGACAGTTGGCGGGCTGGTCGAAAAGCCGCTGAGCTTCAGCCTCGACGAACTGCGCAACATGCCGGCCCGCACGCAGATCACCCGGCACGACTGTGTCGAGGGCTGGAGCTGCATCGCCAAATGGACCGGAGTGCCGCTCGCACGAATCCTCGACGAAGCCAAGCTGAAGCCGGAAGCACGCTTCGTCGTCTTCCATTGTTATGACAGCATGAACCTCGGCCTGTCCGGCGCCGTGCGATACTACGAATCGATCGACCTGATCGACGCACTCCATCCGCAGACCATCCTGGCCTATGGCTGCAATGACGAGGCGCTTCGGATTGCCAATGGCGCGCCGCTACGGGTGCGCATCGAGCGACAGCTCGGCTACAAGATGGCGAAATATATCAAGAATATCGAACTCGTCTCGACGCTTACGCCGTTCGGCAGCGGCAAGGGCGGGTTCTGGGAGGATCTCGGCTACGAATGGTATGCCGGCATCTAAAGCGTATCGCGTCTAACAGATTCATGCGACGCGCTTTGGGTCCTTGTTTTGTGCATGTCTGTAAGATGCATTAGCCGTCGCCCTCGGGCGCTTTCGTTTTCGACATTCCCGGCGCCAGATCGCCGATGAAATCGCTAATACCGGGGCGTTTCAGAGCCCGGAACGGCATCGGACGGCAAAGATCCATCGCGGCGATGCCGATACGCGCCGTCATCAGGCCGTTGATGACGCCTTCCCCGAGCCGAGCGGACAGTTTCGAGGCTAGGCCATGGCCGAGCACCTGCTGGATCAGGCTGTCCCCGACAGCGATCGAACCGGTGACAGCGAGATGGGCGATGACATCGCGCATAAGCCGCAGCAATCCGAACGTGCCTGGCCGTCCGCCGTAGAGGTCGGCCATTGCCCGGATCAGGCGCGCGGATTCGTAGATGACGTAACCGAGATCGACGAGGGCGCGAGGGCTGACGGCCGTCACGATGGAGACACGCTTCGAGGCGTTGAGGATGAGCGCCCTGGCTTCGCGATCAAGCGGCGTCAGCAGTTCGCGCTCGGTCAGGTCAAGCAGGTGCGGGCCGTCGATGATCTCGGTTTCGGTTTCCTTGAGACGCAGGCGACCACGCGCCGTTTGCGGCTTGGCGGCAAGCAGATGCACGAGGTGACCCATCACCTTCCGGGCCGGCTTGGGCGTCGGCGCAAGGCTCGCATCGATTGCCTCCTGCTTCAGTGCCTGCACGGCATTCAGCCGCATGACGCCTGCCAGCTCGCGGGCGATGACCACGAGAAAAGCGAGCACGCCGATAGCAGCGGCAGCGACTGCGAGGTAGCCGAGCCAGTCGGCACGGCTGAAGAGATCTCGTACCAGGCTGTCGATCCACAGGCCGACAGCAAGCGATACCAAAATGCCCAATGCGCCGAATGCGAGTTTACCAAAGGAAAAGTGGCGCTTGCGCGGTGTCGCCTCCGGCGGGGCGGGCAGTGCGGTCGTTGTGGCGAAAAATGGGTCGTCGGCGTCCGGCGTCATGAGGATGTTTTCGTCGAAACTGGCGGGCGAGCGGCGCACCGGATCGCGGCCGGCTGCCGTCGTCGATGGTTCACCTTCGACGTTAAAAACGGCGGGCTTTCGTTTCGGCGTTTTGGGCGTCTCGTTCATGCCAGCCGGTCTCCGAACAAAAATTGCATGGCCCTGTCGAGCCTGATGTGCGGCACCGACAATTTCAATCCACCGCCGGTTTCCTCGATATGCGGCGGTCGGAAACGCACGAAACTCAGGTCAGGGACCAGGCTTTCCTCCGGTTTTGATTCAATGTCCTGAAAAAGTGCATCAGGATTCTGCGGTAAGTCCCCGGTGAATATGGCTGTTTTCCTTTCACCGTCAAAGGTTTCGCCATTGATCCTCTCGCCTGCCATCGGGGTGCCGACAATGACCGGCAGGGCGTGACCGTCATGATTGACCGTCGCTTCCCGGGTTGCCCGGACGGAGGCGATCGCCATAACTTCCAGCCCTGCACCGCTGATGCCGATGCGGCCGATGGCGCGCTGCACCAGGCGGGCGGCGATACGCTCCAGGCGGTCGTGGCTCTCGTGGTGCAGATGGTCGGCCTTGGTCGCGGCGATCAGCACCTTGTCGATCCGTTTGGTCAGGAAGGACGACAGAAAGGAATTGGTGCCCGGCCGGAAACTGGCGAGCACATCGGCGAGCGCGCCTTCAAGGTCGAGCAGCGATTCCGGGCCGCGATTGATCGCTTGCAGCGCGTCGATCAGGACGATCTGCCGGTCGAGTCGGGCAAAATGCTCGCGGAAAAACGGCTTGACTACGTGGGTCTTGTAGGCCTCGTAACGCCGCTCCATCATCGCCCAGAGCGAGCCTTTCGGCGCCCGGCCTTCGGGCAGGTTGGCAAGCGGCGAGAAGGTCAGTGCCGGCGAACCTTCAAGGTCACCAGGCATAAGGAAGCGTCCTGGCGGCAGCGTTGAAAGCGAGCGCTCGTCGGACTTGCAGGCTTGCAGGTAGGTCGTGAAGGCTTCCGCAAGCCGCTGAGCGTCCGCTTCGACCGCTGGCGTGGCAATATCGAGCGATGTGGCGAGTGAAAGCCAGTCCGTCGAGAGCTCGGAGCGTATGCCGGTTTTAGCCCGCTCGACCGTCCTGTTGCTGAAGGCGCGGAAATCCTGCGTCAGCAGCGGCAGATCAAGGAGCCATTCGCCGGGATAGTCGACGATGTCGATTGATAGCCGGCCCGGTGAGAACATCCGGTTCCAGCCGCTGGCGCTTTCGTAGTCCAGTGTGATGCGCAATTGCGAGATCGCACGGGTCGAATCCGGCCAGACCCGGTCGCGGACGAGCGCTGCGATGTGATCCTCGTACTGGAAGCGCGGCACCGCGTCGTCCGGCTGTGGTTCAAGCCTTATCTTCGACACGCGTCCGGAGCGGACGGCCTCGAAGACTGGTAGTCGGCCACCATTCAGGAGATTGTGGACGAGCGACGAGATGAACACGGTCTTGCCGGCGCGTGACAGCCCGGTGACGCCGAGCCGCAGTGTCGGATTGACGAAACTGGCAGCGCGATCGGTCAAAGTATCGAGTGCAAGCCGGGCGTCATCGGAAAAGCGGGTCAGGAGCGATGGCAAAATTTCAGGCCTCGGAACGCGTTGTATCTGGCCTCGGGGCCAGTCTGGTCGTTTGCGATATAGGACGCCCGAGCGGCCGAAAAAAGTGTCGCCCTGCGGCATTCACCGGACATGACATTCCGGATCAAGCCAGGCCACGAGTTTACCCGGAGGTAGAATACCGGGTTGCGGGCGGTCGTGGAAATCAATCACGGCAAGTGCGCCAGGCGGATATCCGTAGGGGATCGCTGCCGCCTGTTCGCCGAGGATTTCGCGCAGGATTTCCTCGATCACCGGATTGTGGCCGACTACCATCAGCGAGGCGAGAAGGCTGTGGCTGGTGATGATGTCTCGATAGGTATCGTCGGCGCCGGTATAAAGCGCGTCGATATACCGGATATCCGTACCTTTCCCCATTGCCCGCCGGAATGCCTCCACCGTCTGCCGGCAGCGAACGGCCGGGGAACTCAGGATAAGTTCCGGGGCAAAACCGCGATCTGCCGCCATTTCGGCGACGATCTCGGCCTCGACGAAGCCGGCGTCGCCAAGCGTCCTGTCGAAATCCTTCTGACCCGGAAGCGCCCAGCCGGCCTTGGCGTGTCGGAGAAGGTAGAGCCGGAAAGCCGGGGCGGTTGGGGCAGACATGAGGCGGGATCCCAGAAAGTGGATCGACGGCAGCAGCGTCGATCGCTCGGCTTCAAACGCGCTTTGTCCGCCGGGCCAGCGGAAAGATCAAGTCACAGGGTTTTGTTTTTCAACATGCCTGGCATATCAGCAGTCCGCTGGATTGTCGGTTTTAGGACATTGCCGCCGATTCGGCGCACCAAGACTTGTCCTCCAAGGCGATGCACGGCAACTTGTGCCGGTTTTCCGTGTGATGGCCTTTGGGAAATGGTTATGCGCGGTTTTCCCGGGCCAATTCCCGCAATTTTGGGTATGCGTAACGGCCATCATTTGTAAGACAATTTCATGAGAAGGCACAAACCTGTAATTTTGATGAAATATTAGCCTGTTAGCCTCGCGACTAAGCAAAGCTTAAAAAATATGGTGTGCTATTTTTGAGAGACTTGAAACGGCGCCTGCATGGGGCTATACACCGCCGCAATGAGATGTTCTTCAGGAGAATCGCGTTGAGTGAGAAGATCGATCTTAGTTCCTTCGTCCTGTCCGAGACCGAGGAATTCATGAATACCAACCAGCGTGCATACTTTAGAGCAAAGCTGAACGCCTGGAAAAACGACATCCTTCGTGAGGCCCGTGAAACGCTCGGGCACCTCGCCGAAGAAAGTGCAAACCACCCTGATCTTGCAGACAGAGCATCTTCGGAAACTGACCGGGCGATCGAGCTTCGGGCCCGTGACCGGCAGCGCAAGCTGATCTCCAAGATCGATGCAGCGCTACAGCGCCTGGACGAGGGCACCTACGGCTACTGTGAGGAGACGGGCGAGCCGATTGGATTGAAGCGTCTCGACGCACGGCCGATTGCCACGCTCTCGATCGAAGCGCAGGAGCGCCACGAGCGACGGGAAAAAGTCTACCGCGACGAATAACCGGTTTCAGTCCCGAATATTGAAAGACGGCGCGAAGACCTCGCGCCGTTTTTTATTTTTACGCCGCAGGGCGGTCACCGCAGTCGGGGTAGTTCGCAAGATCAGTTCTTCCGGTTGACGGCGATCTCGTTCAGCATCCGGTTCATTTCGTCTTCCAACGTCGGTTCCGTGCGTGCGCCGGCAACGCTCCCGAGCCGTGGTTCCTGGCGGGAGGTGGGTGAGGACGCATTCGCGCGCTGGTCACCGTCGACGCGAACGTCGTCGGCCGTCAGCTTGCCAAGGTCACCGGTGATCTGGGCGTCGAGGATGCGTTCGAATTCGGCGCTGGAGGTATCCCGCTGGCTCTGTGTGGCCGGCAGGGCGGTTTGCGGTCCCGCCACGGGAGTTGTCTGTGTCAGGGGACGCTGCACGGGAATTGGTTGGTTCGCCGCCAGCACGCGCGTTCTCGCCGCCTCCAGAATGTCTTCCGGAGACTCAGTCCTCTCGACCGCGACCGTTGGTATCGTATTCGAGGCCACGGGTTGCGGCCGCGGCTGGGTCGTGACCAGACGTTCGGGCATTGATTGACGGCCGTCGTCCGAGGTGATTGTCTGCGGTCTTGCCGGGGCACCCCTGGCCGCCGTGGTCGACACCTGGTCGGAACTTTCGCCATAGAGAACCTGCCCCATCGCGGAGACTGGCGCGGTCCGGGTTTCTGGCCAGGTCTCGGGCCGGGTTTCGGGCTGTGGCGCAGTGCGGCGTTCCGTCGTTGGACGCGTAGCTGATTCCGGAAGCGAGGATGTTGCCGCCACCGGCGGTGCTGCTTGTGCAGCAATGCGGCTCTCGATGACGACGTCCGTCGGACCGCCGATCATGATCAGATGCTCGACATCGTCCCGGCGTACCAGAACCAGGCGCCTACGCGTATCGATGGCGGCCGCATCGAGCACGGCGAGCCGCGGCTGGCGGTTCTT
>UCOA01000131.1 GCA_900474095.1 Hyphomicrobiales bacterium
CTTCAACTTTGCGGCTATAACACTTGGTTCGATAAGATATGTTATGGAACATTCGGATGGGCGTCTCTTGTGCCGCCGCATGAAGCGGGTCGCCTCGTTGGGTCTTTCAATCGAGACGATCAAACCACAATGGGTGGACAAATACATGGGGCGAAGGTGCAGCATTCGGGAAAGAATGAGGCAGTCACTCGCCGGCCGAGAGCTGCTCCAGATTGCGCTACTCGGACCTGCGCCAGCCCGCTTCCTCCAGCACGGCAATGACCTCCGCGTCGCTTACCTGAAGAAATTCACGATAGAAGTGCCCAACGGAGAGGAACAGGAAGGGCACTTCGAGGCAAATGAGATTGTCGACGTCACTGCGCAACTCCTCAAGCGATTCCGCCGGCCCAACCGGAACGGCCAGCACCAGTTCCTGAGGCCCCTGTCTTCGTATCGCCTTCAGCGCCGCCTTGACGGTTGAGCCCGTTGCAACGCCGTCGTCAACAACGATCACCACGCGCCCGCCGAGAGGAATTGCGTGGCGATCGGCGAGATAGCACTGGCGCCGCCGCTCGATTTCCCTTTGTTCCCTCTCGCAAACCGCGGAGAATTCCTTCTCGCTGATCCGGGCCTGCCGGATGACGCCTCCATTGCGAACGATCGTCGGCTCCGGCCCGTCGACGATCGCCCCCATTGCCAGTTCCGGCTGGGACGGAACACCGATCTTCTGCACGAAGAGAAGATCCAGCGGCGCATCGAGGGCGCTGGCAATTTCGGCAGCGACAATCACGCCGCCGCGCGGCAAGGCGACGATCACAGGGCTTTTCTCGCGATAGCCGGCGAGTGCTGCGGCAAGCCTAATGCCTGCGTCCTGGCGGTTTGTGAATGACATCTCGCACCTGTCGGTATGATGACATGAACAATCATCCCAGAAGGGCCTCGCCATCATACATCGTCCGCCGGGACTTCGCCATTTTTCCGGGCAGCCGGCGTGGCAATGCGGTCATTTCTGCCGGCGGCAGTCGGGTCGAATTCAATCAAACCGCGCGTCCACCACCAAAATGATGTCCTGCCGGTACCAGCGGCGCGCAACCTCCCGAGAAACCACCTTTACACCCTTGACGCATCCCGTCCGATTTGCATTATTGCTCAGATGTCAGACCAATTTCGGTCCGGCGAAAGGCAAACGATGAAGCACAAGGATGCCAGAGCGGCGCTTGCCCCCTTGCCACCGGTCGATCGGGCCCAGCAGGTGACGGCCGCTCTCGCCGAGTACATCCAACGATCCAATCTCGCGCCCGGCGACCGGCTTCCGGCCGAGCGGGAGCTGATGGCGGCGCTTGCCGTCGGCCGTTCGACCATCCGCGAGGTTATCCGCCATTTCCAGGCGCTCGGCGTCGTCGAGGCGCGCAAGGGCAGCGGCACCTATCTCCTGAAGCCGATCTCTGGCGCCACCATCCACATGCCGCTTTCGCTGGAGACGACACATCTGCGCGACGCGCTGTTGAAGACCTTGGAAGTCCGCCGCGGCATAGAGGCCGAGGCCGGCATGGTAGCCGCACGCATGCGCACAGTCGAAGACGTGATGATGATCGAGGAAAAGTTGAACGCGATGGAGCGGGTGCATCTCTCCAAGGGTACATCCGGCCCGGAAGACCTGGCTTTCCATCTCGCCATCTACGACGCCACCCACAATCCGCTGTTCAAGCAGCTGCTCGAACAGATGCGTGAAGCCTTCGAGCGCTTCTGGGAAAAGCCTTTCGACCGACCGGACTTCGCTCGCCGGTCGTTTCCGTTCCACCGCACGCTCTTCAACGCAATTGCCGCGCAGGACCCTGAGGCCGCGCGCGCCGAAACATTGAAAATCCTCGCCATCGTCGAGGAAGACATCAAGGAAATGTCCAAATGAGCAACGGGTTCGATCCGTTCGAAGATGCCTCCCTCATCGTCGCCCATGACGAGAGCAATGCCTATGACGCGGTCGTGCCGCCGATCGTGCAGACCTCGCTTTTCACCTTTATCGATTATGACGAGATGGTCGCCTCCTATCGTGGCGAAAAAGTCCGTCCCATTTACACCCGCGGTCTCAACCCAACCGTGCGTATGTTCGAGGAGATGCTGGCGAAACTCGAAGGCGCCGAAGACGCGATCGGCTTTGCCAGCGGCATGTCGGCAATCTCATCCACGGTTCTGTCCTTCGTCCAGCCGGGCGACCGCATCGTCGCTGTCAGGCACCTCTATCCGGATGCCTTCCGCCTGTTCGGCACCCTGTTAAAGCGCATGCGTATCGAGGTCACCTATGTCGACGGCCGCGACGAGGAAGCGGTTGCCCGGGCCCTCCCCGGCGCGAAACTTCTCTATCTGGAAAGCCCGACAAGCTGGGTCATGCACACCCATAACGTCGCAGCCCTTTCAGCGCTTGCCAAGCGCCACGGCGTCATCAGCACGATCGACAACAGCTGGGCAAGCCCGATCTTCCAGCAGCCGATCTCGCTCGGCGTCGATCTGGTCATCCATTCGGCCTCGAAATATCTCGGCGGCCACAGCGACGTCGTTGCCGGCGTCGTTGCTGGCTCAAAGGAACTGATCGGCCGCATCCGCTCCGAAGCCTATCCCTATCTCGGTGGCAAACTCTCGCCCTTCGATGCCTGGCTTTTGATCCGTGGCATGCGCACGCTGCCGATCCGCATGAAGGCACATGAGCAGTCGACCCTCTCCATTGCGAAGCGCCTGCAGGCCCACGAGACGGTCGAAACCGTCTGCTATCCCGGCCTTGCCAATACGCTCCCCAACGGCCTTAAGGGCACGTCCGGCCTGTTCTCCTTCATCTTCAAGGAAGGCATAAATGTCCGCACGTTTTCCGATCGCCTCGAGCTGTTCAAGTTGGGCGTGAGCTGGGGCGGCCACGAAAGCCTGATTGTTCCGGGCGAAGTCGTCCTTTCGCAAAAAGCACAACCCAATTCCGCGGTCGCCTTCGGCATCAGTCCGCGGTCGGTACGGCTCCATGTCGGCCTGGAGGGAACGGAGGCCCTCTGGAGCGATCTCGAAGCGGCGATTAGTGCCGCCTCGGCAGGCTGACACGACGGAAAGCAACCACCCAAACAATAAAGGGGATATGAAAATGAGGAAACTGATTGCGGCGACATTGTTCGCCTCCCTGATGGCAGGCACAGCCCTCGCCGATACAAAGCTGAAGCTGGTCGAAGTCATCACCAGCCCGGAACGCACCGAAACGCTGAAGTCGATCGTCGCCAAGTTCGAAGCGGCAAACCCCGGCACCACGGTCGAGGTCATCTCGCTCCCCTGGGGCGAAGCCTTCCAGAAGTTCGCCACCATGGTCTCGGCCGGCGAAATTCCGGACGTCATGGAAATGCCCGACACCTGGCTGTCGCTCTATGCCAATAACGGGATGCTCGAAAGCCTCGAGCCCTATCTCAAGGAATGGGAGCACACTTCCGGCCTGACGGAGCGGGCGCTCGAACTCGGCCGCGATGTCAAGGACACGGCCTATATGCTGCCCTATGGCTTCTATCTGCGCGCCATGTTCTACAACAAGAAGATTCTGGCCGAAGCCGGTGTCGAAGGCCCGCCGAAGACGATGGACGATTTCCTTGCCGCCGCCGAGAAGATCAAGAAACTGCCGGGCAAATATGCCTATTGCATGCGTGGCGGCCCGGGGGGCCTCAACGGCTGGATGATGTTCGGCGCGACGATGGCCGGCGACAATACTTACTTCAACGAAGACGGCACGTCGAAATTCAGCGAAGAAGGCTGGGTCAAGGGCTTCACCTGGCTGACCGACCTCTACAAGAACGGCTATGCGCCGAAAGACAGCGTCAACTGGGGCTTCAACGAGATCGTCGCGGGCTTCTACACCGGCACCTGCGCCATGCTCGATCAGGACCCGGACGCGCTGATCGCCATCAGCGAGCGCATGAACCCTGCCGACTACGGGGTCACGACCATGCCGAAGGGCCCGTCCGGCAAAACCTTTCCCACCATCGGCTATGCAGGCTGGTCGATGATGTCGGCAAGCGCCAACAAGGACCTCGCCTGGAAGCTGATCGCAACGCTCGAAGGCCCGGAAGGCAATATCGAGTGGAACAAGCGCATCGGCGCCCTGCCCGCCCTGAAAGCGGCCGAAAAGGACCCCTTCTATGCCAGCGAGCAGTTTAAGGGCTGGTTCGAGGAACTGGCCGACAAGGACGCTGTTCCGACCGTCATGCCGACCTATCTCGAAGAATTCGCCTTCTTCAAGGATTCGATGGCGATCAAGACCAGCCAGGAAGCCTTGCTCGGCGATATCACGCCGGAAGAGATGGCCAAGCAATGGGCGGACTACATGACCAAGGCTCAGCAGAAGTACCTCGCGAGCAAATAGTCATAAGCCTCGAATCGCAGGCAGCGGAGTCCCGTTCGCTGCCTGCGGCTTCATTCCTGACTGCAAACACGGCTTTTCCCGAAGGACAAGCCGCGAAACGGATATCTAGACGATGGATTCACTCGCAGCCCGCAGTAGCGGCTCACGCAGGGATCAGCGGCCGCTGAAACAGCGCCTCGCCGATGCTTCCGCGCCCTACCTTTACAGCGCGCCGGCGCTGATCCTGATCGTCACCGTCATGCTGGTGCCGCTGGTGCTCGGCATCTCCTATGCCTTTCGCGACATCCAGCTGCTCAAGCCCTTCTCCGGCGGCTTCATCGGGCTCGACCATTTCAAGACGCTGTCGCAGGACCAGAATTTCTATCGGGCGCTGCGCAACACGCTCTGGTGGACTGGCTGGTCCGTCCTTCTGCAGTTCGTCTTCGGCCTCATCCTGGCGCTTCTGCTCGACAAGCCCTTCCACGGCCGCGCCATCGTGCAGGCGCTGGTCTTCCTGCCGTGGGCGGTGCCGAGCTTCCTAGCTGGCCTCAATTGGTCGTGGCTGTTCAATCCCGTCGTCGGCCCCCTGCCACACTGGTTTTTCGCGATCGGCCTGATGAGCGAGCCGTCCAACATTCTCTCCGATCCGCAGCTTTCCATGTGGGGGCCGATCATCGCCAATGTCTGGTGGGGCATTCCCTTCTTCGCGATCACCCTGCTGGCTGCGCTGCAGGCGATCCCACGCGATCTCTATGAGGCCGCCAGCATCGATGGCGCCGGTCCCGTGCAGCGTTTCGTCTCCATCACCCTGCCCTTCCTCGCCCCGACCATCGCCATCACCGTTCTGTTGCGCACCGTCTGGATTTCCAACTTCGCCGACCTGATCATCGTAATGACCAATGGCGGACCGGCGGACCGCAGCCAGATCGTCGCCAGCTACATCTTCACCCAGGCCTTCAAGCGGCTCGATTTCGGCTACGCTTCGGCGATCGCGCTGGTGCTGCTCGTGCTCCTGATCACCTATTCGATGCTGATCGTCGTGTTGCGGCAATGGCTCCTGAGCAAGGATTGAGATCATGACCGCCAAACGCGTTCTTTCCGTCCTCGCGCACCGGCTGGCCATCCTCGCCTATGTCGCCTTCGCGCTCTTCCCGCTCTACTGGCTCTTGAAGGTGTCGGTGACGCCCAACAAGCTGCTCTATTCCGAAGGTATCCGGATGTGGCCATCTCAGACGAGCTTCGAGCACTTCGAGTTCGTGTTGAAGCACAGCGATTTCCCGGTCTTCTTCAAGAACAGCCTGATCGTCTCGGGCTCGACCGCTGTCATCGTGACGGTCCTTGCCTCGCTCGCCGGTTACGCCATGTCGCGCTTCAATTTCCGCGGCAAATACTGGATCGTGACGCTGATGCTGCTCACCCAGATGTTCCCACTGGTCATGCTGGTCGCGCCGATCTTCAAGATCCTGTCGCCGCTCGGCCTCACCAACAGTCTGACCGGCCTCGTCATCGTATACACCGCCTTCAATGTGCCGTTTGCCACCTTCTTGATGCAGTCCTTCTTCGACGGCATTCCGAAGGATCTGGAGGAAGCCGCAATGATCGACGGCGCGACCCAGTTTGTCGCCTTCCGCCAGATCATCCTGCCGCTGACGCTGCCCGGCATCGCCGCAACGCTCGGCTTCGTGTTCACTGCCGCCTGGAGCGAACTCCTGTTCTCGCTGATGCTGATCTCCGGCAACGACGCGGCGACCTTCCCGGTCGGGCTGCTATCCTTCGTCTCGAAATTCTCGGTCGACTTCGGACAGATGATGGCGGCGGGCGTGCTGGCGCTCATCCCGGCCTGTCTGTTCTTCCTGTTGATCCAACGCTACCTCGTGCAGGGCCTGACGGCCGGCGCCGTGAAAGGCTGATCCCATGGCATCCATCGACATCGCCCACGTTAAGAAATCCTACGGCATCCATCCGGTGCTGCACGGCGTCGATCTGGAAATCAGGGACGGCGAATTCGTCGTGCTCGTCGGTCCCTCCGGCTGCGGCAAGTCCACGCTGCTGCGGATGATCGCCGGGCTGGAAGCCGTTACGGACGGCGAGATCCGCATTGCCGGAAAGCGGGTCAACGACCTCGCTCCCAAGGACCGCGACATCGCCATGGTATTCCAGTCCTATGCGCTCTATCCGCATATGAGCGTGGCGAAGAACATGAGCTACAGCCTGCGGCTCAGAAAAACCGCCAAGGACAGGATCGCCTCCGTGGTCTCCAGCGCCGCCAACAAACTTGGCCTCGATCCCTTGATGGAACGCCGTCCCAAGGCGCTCTCCGGCGGCCAGCGCCAGCGCGTCGCCATGGGCCGCGCCATCGTGCGCCAGCCCAAGGCCTTCCTGTTCGACGAGCCGCTCTCCAACCTCGACGCCCGCCTGCGCGAACAGATGCGCGCCGAAATCAAGAAACTGCACCAGGATCTGGGCGCCACCTCGATCTATGTCACCCACGACCAGATCGAGGCGATGACGCTCGCCGACCGGATCGTTGCCATGCATGGCGGCATCATCCAGCAGGTCGGCAGCCCGCTCGATCTCTACGACAATCCCGCCAACCTCTTCGTCGCCGGCTTTATCGGCTCGCCCGGCATGAACTTCTTCGAAGGCCGCTACATGGCAAGCGGCGACACGGCAAATTTTGCCCTCAGCGGCGGCATCGTCCTGCCTCTCGACGGCATCGCCAATCTCGAAGACGGCAGCCGCGCCACGCTCGGCATCCGGCCGGAGCACGTGGTGCTCGGCGCCGAGGGCCCGGATGTGCTGAAGGCGATCGTCGATCTGGTCGAACCGACAGGCTTCGGAATCATCGTCCACTTGAAGCTCGGCCCCGTCGCCTTCAAGGCCTTCACCTTGGACCGCCGCTTCCTTGGCATGCACGGAGAGGTCGCGGTCCGGCTCCCCGTGGCTAACCTGCATTTCTTCAATGAGGACGGCCGGAAGGTCTGACCGGATCTGCCGTTACCCTTCCGTCTTCTCCAGCGGCATCAGCGTGAACAGCTCCTGTGCCCGCTTGACGCCGCGCAGCGCGTAGCGGCCGATCGAGACCACCTCGGCATTGCGCGGCGGCGGGGCCGCGGCGACGAACTGCGAGGACATGATGATGCTGCGATCGACGAAGCGGCACATAGAAGCAATGCGGCTGACTTCGTTGACGGCCGGGCCGATGACGGTGAAATCGAGGCGATCGCTGGAGCCGATATTGCCGTAAAAGACATCGCCGATGTGAAGCCCGAGATAAACCTCTGTGACCGGGCGGCCCTCTTGGTGGCGCTGTTCGTTCAGCCCCTTCAGCTTTTCCCGCAGAAGCTGCTCGGCGAGCAGCGCCCGGGTACAGGCGTCCTCGCTCTCTTCTGCCTTGAAGATCGCCAGCGTGCCATCGCCGATCAACTTGAGAACGTTACCGCCGGCCTCGTGGATCGACGAAATGACAGCGTCGGCATAGTCGTTGAGGAAGGGAATGATCTCGTCCGGCGGCAGGTTGTCGGAGATGCGGGTGTAGTTCTGCAGGTCGGAAAACCAGAGGACTGCCGAAATCCGCTCCGCCTTGCCGCGCGAGATGCGGCCTTCCAGCACCTGCTTGGCTGCGTCCTCGCCGAGATAGACTTCGGCAATCGTGCGCGAGATACGAGTCAGCGATCCGGATTTGATCGCCAATGCCAGCACCGGCACCAGTTGCCGAAGCGCCGAAAGGTCCTCGTCGCGAAAGCCGCCCGCGTCCATCGTCGTCCAGTGCGAGTAGAAACAGTCCATATCGCCGATATGGCTGTCCTTCGCGAACCGGTGGATCATCGCGATATAATCCATGTGACCGGCGGCCAGGAGCGTATCGAGCGTGAAGAAATCAACGGGGTCGCCGAAGCCGAGCCGGCGGCGGACCTCGCTCTTATTGTTTTCGCGCATATAATGAAAGGACGAGCGCTCCCAGTTTTCCGCCGAGACGCCCTCGTTGGTCGGCCCATATTCGAATGCAGTCTTCGCCGGTTCCCGGCTATCCCACTGGAAGGCACGGCCTTCATAGACGGGGTGCAGCGTATCGATCAGCGCCAGACCACGGTCAAGGCGCATACCCGCCGC
>UCOA01000073.1 GCA_900474095.1 Hyphomicrobiales bacterium
ACACCTTGCCAACGGTGACGCCGCCAACGGATACCGGCACGGACACGGGTACCGATACCGGCACGGACACAGGTACCGACACCGGGACCGACACCGGGACCGACACCGGGACGGACACGGGTACAGACACCGGCACGGATACCGGCACGTCGCCAACCGTTTACACCGGCACCGAAGGCGATGACCGTTTGCCTCTCACCGGAAAAACCAACGCGGGCAACGAGACCTACAAGGGACTCGGCGGCAATGATCTGCTCAAGGGCGGTGCCGGCGCAGATGTTCTTGACGGCGGAGCAGGCATCGACGCTGCAAGCTATTCTGGATCATCGGCTGCAGTGCAGGCCAGTCTTGGCGGGGGCACCACAACCGGAGCCCACGCAACGGGCGACAAGTTCACTGGCATCGAGAAACTACTCGGTTCCAGCTATGGTGATACCCTGCAAGGCAACTCCGATAAAAACGTCCTGAACGGGGCCGCCGGCGCCGACAAGCTTGACGGCGGAGCAAGTGTGGATGCTGCCTCCTATATAGGCGCCACGGCCGGCGTTACGGCGAGCCTTGCCAATGCTGCGAACAATACCGGTGACGCCAAAGGTGACACCTATGTTTCGATCGAGCAACTGTACGGTTCGAGCCTTGCCGACAAGCTTTATGGTAACTCAGGCGCCAATACGCTTAAGGGCGGCAGCGGCGATGACGTCCTAAAGGGTAGCGGCGGCAACGACGCGCTGTATGGTGGTCTCGGCGCGGATGATCTGGTGGGCGGCTCGGGTGCCGATACCTTCGTCTTCAATGCCGCGGGTGAGAGCACTTCTGCACTGACGGGCCGAGATTCGATCTTCGACTTCTCGGGCACCAACGGCGACAGCATTGATCTTGCGGGCATTGATGCCAATTCGGCGGCGTCCGGCGATCAAGCGTTCACCTATCTCGGTACTGCTGCCTTCACTGGCGAGGCCGGCGAATTGCGTTACGTCAAGCAGGCCTCTGACACCTATGTTTATGGTGATACCAATGGTGACAGGAATGCCGATTTCGCCATCCATCTGGATGACGCGGTCACAATGTCGAAGGGTTACTTCGTCCTTTGACGTGGCGAGGCCGCTGATGCGGTCTCAGACCCTGTATTGATCCGCAGTATACCAAAGGCGACCATCGGTCGCCTTTGGCTTTTCGACGCATCGAACGTCATTGGACGACCGCTGCCGCTGCTTCTGCTTTGATGCGCACGGCCCTAGGCGGCGACCACGCGCGCCGGGCCCGGCGACGCGGGTTCGCAAATCGGGTCCAACTCCGAGTCGAACTCGATCGGGCGGTCGCCCAAAGCGAAAAAATGTTCGATGGCCTGAACCGACCGTATAGCAGCTTGTCCATCGCCGTAAGGATTTACCGCGCGTGCCATCTCCAGATAGGCGCGTCGATCCGTCAGAAGGCTTGTCACTTCGCCAACGATACGATCCTCGCTCGTGCCGACAAGCCGCACGGTGCCGGCGGCCACGGCTTCGGGACGTTCGGTCGTTTCGCGCATGACGAGGACGGGTTTTCCAAAGGTTGGCGCTTCTTCCTGCACGCCGCCGCTATCCGTGAGAACGAGTGTGCAGTCGCGCATGGCTTTGACGAAATCGCCATAATCGAGCGGTTGGGTGATCACGACATTGTCGAGCCCGGCGAGCGGAGGAAGGAGAACCTCGCGCACCGCCGGATTGAGATGGGCGGGAAGCAAAAAGGCAATCTCCGGAAATAGCCGCGCAAGCCGGGCGATGGCGCGAGCGGTTTGCGCCATCGGCTCGCCCCAGGATTCGCGCCGGTGCGCCGTGATCAAAACGCTCCTCCTGCCCATGATCCGTTCGAGATCGGGATTTTCACTCGGGCTATTTCGGCCTGATACCTGCAGCAACGCGTCGATGACGGTGTTGCCGGTAACAACGATATCGCGTTCTGCAACACCATCCTTCAGGAGGTTTCGTTTCGATGTCTGGGTCGGAGCCAGGTGCACGGCAGCGAGCTGAGTAGTCAAGCGGCGATTGATCTCCTCCGGAAAGGGATTGTAGCGATCGCCCGTTCTCAGCCCGGCTTCGAGGTGAAACAGCGGGATTTTCCTGTAGAAAGCGGCCAATGCAGCGGCAAAGCAGCTTGTCGTGTCGCCCTGGACCAGAAGCGCGTCTGGCGCTTCTGCCTCGATAACGCCGGAAACGCCCGAGAGGACACGGGTGGTTACATTTTCTAGACTTTGCGATTGCGTAATGATGTTGAGATCATGGGTGGGCTCGATACCGAACAACCGGTTGACCTGATCGAGCATTTCGCGGTGTTGACCGGTAACAGCGACAATGGGCCTGCAATGACGGGAGCGAGCGAGTTCACCGATCAACGGTGCCATCTTGACCGCCTCGGGGCGGGTGCCATAGACAATCAGTATCTTACGCATGGCAATCTCCTTTTGATCCTGTGTCGACACTCGTCGGATCGAGAGGTGGTCGGGGTTGCATTTCACCGTCAAAGGCGCGGGTATCATTGGTTGCAGGTGTATCTGCACCTGTTCAACACGGTGCCGAGCACCTGGGTTCGTTCCGACAGATACCGCTCGCATTCATCGACTTCGTCGAGGGTGCTGGATTCAGCCGCCGCGACGAGGATCGCGCAGTCCACAGTTGGCAGGAAAGCGGTGACGTCGTCATTGAAAAGCATGGAGGGCATGTCGAACAGGATCACGTCCGGTTCCAACTTCTGTTGCAGATCCTGCAAGACCCTTGCCGTTTCCAGGGATTGCAGCAATTCCGCCGAAAACGGCACGGGCTGATGGTTCGTGCCGATCGCCAAGTTGTCGCCATAGCGTAGAAAAAGGTTGTGCGTCGCAGCGTCACCTCTCAAAAATGCCTCCATCGAGGCCGACGCTTTCACCCCCAGCATCTCGCCGATTGCCGGTTGTTTCAGGTTGAGATCGATCAGCAGTGTGCGACAATCTTTCTGGTGGGCCAGGCTGAATGCCAGATTGAGCGCGACAAGGGATTTGCCGCAGGCGGGTGTCGGCGAGGTGATCGCAACAGAAGTCCAGTTGTTTTGCCGCAGATTCTGCAGCACTCTCGTCCGCATCATGTCAAACGGGGCGTGCGCGGGATCTGAGCGATCTATCGTGACGATACGGCTCTGAAGGATCCTCTCCGGATCGAGGTCAAGCGTTGACAAGTTTTCCCAGGCGATTTCACGTCCAAGCCGCGTGCAGGCATGAATTGCCTGCTCAGTGAGCCGATCCGAGTTCTGAAAACGCCGAGCCTCTTGTAATGGAACGGGAACCTGCTTCATGATTCAAACTCTGATCCTGATGACAAACACAGCTCGTATTTGGCATTGTTGAAAGTACACATTGAAGTTGCCCGCCCCATGCCGGAGGTCATCTCCTGAACAAGTGCAGGTGGCGGCATGGAGATGTGGTTGGTCACAATGAAGGAAATCGGCATCACCCCAACGGCAAGCATCGCTGCCATGCGGCGCCTGAGTTTGGCGGGACGAGGCTCGTCAGGGGTTCTGATGATCGGAATCGTGGCCAACAGTTGCGATTGAAGCACCCGTTCTAACTCCACGGGCCTGCGGACCGTTTTATTGAACATTTCGAGCAAAACGACGAAGGCTAATCCGAGACCGATCCCGGCAACGGCGCCGAAGCCGATTATTAGGTTCCGCTGAGGACGGATCGGACTTATGGGCGGCATCGCAGACTCGAGAAGCGAGAAGCGTTCGCCATCCGAACGCATCTCTATCTGTTCGCCAGTCAATGCTTCCGCGCGCCTTGCGATGGCGGCGTTATACTGCGTTTGAATGTTCTCCCGATTTCGCTCGAGCGAATTCAGGACAGTTTCACTTGCGGGTGTTCCACTTATTGAATGGGTCAGCTCTTCTATGCGCCGTGCGACCGAGATCTTCTCCACAGCCACAGCCTGAAGTCGCTTGTCGATATCGGACAGCTGCAGGCCAAGCCCAAACGGTGCGCGCTGTGCGCCGGGTGGGCCGTTTCCTTTCTTCGTGCCTTCTGGCTTGGTGGCCAGGAGGTTGTTCTGCAGCGACGCGATCCGAAGGCGAAGGGCTGCGATGTTAGGACTTGCTTCCGAGAAAATCATGAGTTGCTCGGACAGTGCCTTGTTTAGATCCAAGAGCATTTGCTGTTCCGGCGTGAGCAAAACCGCGCCGTTAAGCTGTCCCGTACTGGTATATGTCGCGATAAGACTGCTCCGCCGGGTGCGCAGATCGGATTCTTCGCGTTCCAGCGCAATTAGTCGTTCCTGCAGACTGCTTTGCTGGCTGCGGCGAAAATCCAGACTGTCCGGTAATGTGTCCTTGTGCTCGGTCTTAAACTTGAGGATCTCCGCTTCCAGTCGCGTCAAATCGGAGACAAGCCTTGATACTTTCTGATCGAAAAATTGCAACGTGCTTCCCGCACGATCAGTGCGCTGACGTTGGTTTCTGCCCAGGATCATCGCGGCGAGTTCGTTGGCAACATTTGCCGCAAGATTCGGCTCGTTTGCCAGGAAGGATACACTGAAGATCGTTGCACCACCGTCGCGGCCTTGACTGTCAAGCTGCAGTTGCTCGAACTTTATACGTGACCGCATATCACCTACGACAGCTTCACCATTCTCAGTGTCGTCATAGACATGGAGCTTCCGGGCAAGTGCAAGGAGGTCGTCGCGTGCGGTGATCTGCTGCTGAAGGATCTGCAGTTGCTCAATCGCACCTGTCGAAACGGTAGACCGGGCGAGTTCAGTTGGGATTCGTGGAGCTTCCGCCAGAATCTTGGCGCTGGAGCTGTACACGGGTGTGAGGACGCTTGCGACCACTAGTGCGGACATGAATACCACAGCAGCAATCGCCAACACATAGGGCAGCCTTTGTAGCAGGATCGAACAGTAGAAGCGTAAGTCTATATTGCCCATGCGCAAACACCCAATTCCTGAACCAGATTGGCATCGTGACGATGGTCATTGTTCGGCGGTTCGCAATTGCGGAATAGTTAGTCAATGTGAGGTGGGCAGGGGGGTGCCGTCCGGCGAAGTAGTACTTTTGGGCAAGGCAACTCACCCTACGCGTTATGGCTCGCCGGTTTGCACAGCCGCTTTCAATCGGCAACTGGCCTGGTTCTCGATGGCGCTACGTTTCGAAAGCCGTGCTGGGGCATCGCCGCCGAGGTCACGACTGGTGCATTGCGATCAGTGCCCGCCGAAAGGCGTATCCGGCACTAAGCCTGACCCTCACATATGAGCAGCAAGACTTACCCGCCCTGCATCTCAAGACGAGGATGGAGGGCCTTCCGTCGGCCAACCCGTTCGTGCTGTGATCAGTGAATGGCGTGCCTCTGCCCGGTGCCGCAATTGGCCCACAACAACGCTTGAAACCGGCAGGAAAGACCGATGAACCTTTTGCAGCTAAGCGTGATCATTCCGCATCTTAATGAGCCAGACGATCTGCGTCGCTGCCTTCTTTCGCTGGATGCGCAGCGCGCGGACGGCATCCCGTTCGAGATCATTGTCGTGGACAATGGCTCGACTGAAATGCCTGAAGCAGCATGTTCCAATATTCCAAACCTCCGCTTGGAGCGCGAAGCGCTTCCCGGTCCGGGCCCGGCGCGCAATTTTGGCGCCAATGTCGCCCGGGCGGACATACTGGCCTTCATCGATTCCGATTGCATTGCGCAACCTGGCTGGGTTCGTGCGGTTGTCGAGTGCATGGCGACACACCCGAATATCGATCTTGTGGGCGGCGATATTGGAATTCTGATCAATAATCCTCAATGTCCGAGCGCGATCGAATCCTACGAGAGCATCTACAGCTACCGTGCGCGCGTTTACGTAGAACGCTACGGGTTCGCTGCAACCGGCAACATGGCGGTCCGAACACGAGTTTTTCGCTCGGTTGGCCCTTTCGGCGGAATTGCGACGATGGAGGATACCGAATGGGGTCAGCGGGCAACGGCGCGAGGCTATCGGATCGCCTTTCTGCCCGAGGCAAGAGTTCTCACGCCTTCATGTAAATCCTTTGCGGAACTGGCACGTCGATGGGACCGGCACGTCGCGCATGAATACGGTAAGGTCGCCGGTCGTCCCACGGCACTGCTGCGGTGGCTCGTCGGTTGCGCGATTGTCGTTGCTTCGCCCCTGGCCGAGAGCGTCAAGATCCTGAGGACCGATCGCGTTTCCGGTGCGCGAAACCGCATCCTCGCCTTGGCGTGCCTGACACGCATTCGGCTCCACAGGGCCCGGCGGATGTTCGGCCTGGCACTTCATGGTGATTCAGGTCGGTTTGTCGAAGGCTGGAACCGCGAGCGGTCCTGATCACCGTTTTCGTGTCGTTTCGCTTCGACCTGCGTTCCGATCGCATTGCGACATCGGCGCATCACTTTCGCAAGACTTCAGCGCATCTTTGGCCGCAGTTCGATTTCTCCAAACACGAACTGCGCGCCGCACGTCATGACCTATCCACGGTCAGTTCATTTCCTCGCCAGCGCCCAGATCGTTGTTCGCCAAACCCGCGGCTATGCCACCAATTTCAGTCAGATCGACAAAACCGCTGACCGGCAAAAAACCGAGCCTTGTTGAGTTTCTGGCAAGCCCGCTCCATCTCCTGCCTTTGTAACCATGCGGCCTACATCTAATTGTTTAGATTAGATTTATTGAGTTTATTTTTAAAATGCTTAATATTCTATTAATCAAGGGCTTCCGGATCAAAACAAGAAGCAAGAGACCGGACATAATTGTCCTGACACAAGCTTACTATTTTCCATTTCGTGTCAGAGCGGCCCCGATGTTCTTTACCAAAAATTATAATATTGGAGGTTTTATGTCGAAGGGAGAGCTACAATACTATTTGCGGCTTGTTCCGCAAAGTATTCCACGCCATCAAGAGATCAAATCGCGATTTGTCTATTTCGCGGCAAAGCGCGCGTTTGATGTCTTGGTGACATTACTGGCTGCGCCAGTTGCGCTCGCGATCGTTGGAATATTTGCGTTGCCGATCCGCTGGGATGGCGGTCCGGTCTTTTTCCGCCAGCCGCGCGTCGGGAAGGGAGGAAGGATATTCAACCTGTGGAAGCTTCGCACCATGGCTCCTGATGCGGAGCAGCGGCTGCAGGCGTATTTGGCTGCCGATCCGTTGGCAAGAGCCGAATGGGAGACAATGCAGAAGCTAAAGAACGATCCACGTATCACGAAATTGGGTAAATGCCTGCGCAAGTACTCTATCGATGAACTTCCGCAATTGTTGAATGTACTTGTTGGGGACATGAGCCTTGTTGGTCCGCGCCCGATGCTTCCCGAGCAGCGGCAACACTATCCAGGGACCGCCTACTTCGACATGCGCCCCGGTTTGACCGGACTTTGGCAGATCAACGAGCGCAACGGGTGCACATTCACAGAACGAGCGCTGCACGACACACGATATTCCGGCACCATGTCCTTCAGCACCGATATGTGGATATTGATGAGGACGCCGGCTGTCGTCCTGAAAGGAACCGGCCTCTAGACGGAATTAGGCAAAAAAAAAGCAAAGCATCAGCTGGCGCTGTATGCTTTGCTTAAGTTCTTGATCACCAACGAGATGTGATCTCTGTCAATGCTCACTTCCATTCGTTCCTTCGACTGAAAGCGGGAAGAGATCCTTGATCTTGTAGGCGACCTCGGTCCTGTTTGTAGCCTTGACTTTCTTCATGATGTTGCGGATGTGGACTTTTACTGTACTTTCCCGCAAATTCAACTCATAGGCGATGATCTTGTTGGCTTTCCCGCGCCTCAGCGCCTCTACCACTTCAGCCTGCCGTTCTGTGAACATCCCTGCCAAGGGGCGTGCAGCTGGGTTGCCTGACTCGATCGCCTGGCGCATCGCCAGTACGCTACTCGCCGGCACGAAGATGCCGCCTGCCATTGAAAGGGCGATCGCCTCGATACAGACATCAATGCTGACTGAGGATGGGATATAGCCCTTGGCTCCGCATTCGAGCGCCTTCATTATTTGCGAGAGCTCATCGGTGTCGGCCAGCACGATAATCGGCGCTTCCAACGCGGAGGAAAGTCTCCGGATTTCTTCGGCAACGGCTGGTTCGGCGATTTTTTTGCCGCCAACATTAAGTAGAATAGCGGCTAGCGGCGGGTAGTCGTGGCGCTTGCGTTCCCATTCAGTCATCGAGCCGAACGCAAGAACGTCCATGTCCATCTTGTGAGCAGAAATGCAATAGGCAAGACATTGACGATCGAGCGCGCGATCGTCGATGATCAGAAGCGAACGCCCTCGCGGCAGCGCCTCGTGATCATTATCGTTCAGAGTGTGGGATGGATCGACGGTTGTCGTATGAAAAAGACTATTTTGTACTGCCTTGCCATTCGTCATCAACAGCGAGTTCATAGGTAGCTTACTCCCTTAAAGACACATGCTTACCTGCCTCGATCCAAATCGAGACGTCACAAAGCGCATGCGCTAGCCCCAGTTTTATTGCCGGGCCCCAAGCCCATTTTTATACATTGATCAAAAAACGAAGAGTTCTATGCGTACTCGCTTATATTAACCGATCCTTACGAGATTGCCTAGCTTTAGAGTATTTTCGTGAACTATTTGTTTTTGAACGAAAAATCGACTATTCGCCTAATTGATGTAAAGGGTCATCCCAAAGAATACCCCTATCTTTTTGGGGGATCCTTTACGCTGTTATCGCAAACATTTCCGCCAGTCGCGAATGGCCGGAGCTCATGGAATGATCGCGCCGCGGTCACATTGAAGCCACGTTCGAGTTTTTTTCAAATCCCGTGGCTCTGCGGAACCTGAGAGCTGGGCCACCGGCGACAACAATTCGTTTCCGATCTTCTGCCGCCGGAGCACATGATTGTCACTCTGGATTGCCCCTGATGGATAGTTGTCGCCAGTATTCCACAGAACATTAACGACCGCCTCCATCAATCCTATAGAGTGACATTCCGTCCACAAAGGCATTTATAAATAGGTCATTGAAAATGAAACACGTTTAAAGTCTTTTCGATCTGTATATATTCGTCTGCAATAACCATGCGCTATTTAATACAAACATCAGCCGCGAATGTCGTTATCCGTGCATCCTGAAATTTATCGTCACGTGCATTTCTACTCCAAATGGCGTACTCTGACAGGGGCGGGCCGGACGCCAGGGCACCGAGTGGCTGTTCGTGCCCAGATCGATTGCGCAGTCCGACTGAACATTGCGCGAGATCGCGGAACAGTCCGAACGATGCACGGCCAGCGAGCGGGCGAAGCGCTCCAGCCTCCGCGGCAAAGTGGCGGCACAGTATCGTTCCATTACCGGCAACCTCGCGTCCATCGGTCCAGGCTTCCGGTTGAGACAGATACAGGGACGGCTGCAGCTTGTCTTTGATATCGCGCGACGTGCAACCGCCGCTGTGCGACGCGGGCCGGCCCCGATACAGCATCTAGTTGATCACAACCAGAAAATGACGGTCGCCGAGATCCAGGCCGAAAGAAGTTGTGGCAATTCATGCGCGCCTCTCTCCGCGGTATTAACGCTCGGTCCGTCGATCACGTCGGCCGCCGGACGGGCTTCGTCTCCCTCCAGTTCCGCCATGAAGTGGCGGTTGATCCGGCTCCACAGGCCCGTCCCACGCCTCTTCGGCATTGCAGACGTTTGCGCTTGGTTGGCGTCGGAGGCGCTTCTTCGAAGAGGGGCCAGCGCTTCCGCGCATGCGGGCGCGCGCGATAAGAGTTTTAGGCATCGGCTCGACATCGACGAGCCAGGCACCACTACCCAGAAGAAACAGGAACAGAACATAGGTGGCGTTCCAGAAGTGGACCGTCCAGCCGACCAGGAAGTAGCTGGTCATCACGATGAGGAAGGCGGTCCGATACTGGACAATCTTTGGATCGAGCCCTTTCCGGAAGCTAACTGAAATGACCGTCAGCAGAAAACTCAGTAGCAGCAGGATGCCGGCGGGTAGGCCGAACAGAACCGCGTGATAAAGCCAAAACATATCGATGCTCCCAGGCATCCATTCCGGGCGATCCCATCTGCCGAATCCCACACCGAAAAAGGGATGGTTGAGCGCGGACTCGGATCCGAAATTCCATATCAGGACACGATAGTGTGCCGACTGCTGATCAAACGAAAAATGCGTCATGAGGAATTCGGGAACGGTCTGGTTGGAGACCAGAGAGATGAGAACATATATTGCAAAAAACAGTGCCCACAACAGTCGCCAGCGCATTTCATTGGTACGCAGGGCCCGGTTCCAGAAGATAAGAAATACCTGGGCCGTGAGCGCAGTCATTGGTCCTGACGACAGCGATAGCGACGCCGTTAACAGGACAAGCGCGGAAGCAGCCCATCTTCGGGTGGAAGATTGCTTCTCGCCCAGTACCAGGTGCACGAGTGCCAGTGTGGCACCGCAGGATACGCCGAACAGAATGGGATGCTCAAAAACACTTTGAACACGTCGCAGCCCCCATCGAGGCACATTGAAAGTTAGTTCGGGGGTAGGGAAGAATATGGAGAAGAATTCAAGTAACACGTTAGAACTTGAAAACGCTTCCAGCACCGCGAAAGGGAACAACGCCGCCACGATCCAAAAGAGCAATCGTATCATCGCGCAAAACTGCTCGGGACCTCGAATAAAACACCTGCCCAAAAAATACGCGCCGGCTGTTTCAATGCATATGATCCCACCCGATTGGAGGCCCGTTTGCGTTCCATGGACGACCGTAAGACTTATGATGCACCACAGGCAGTAGAGAAGTATCGTAATGTCTGATGCACGAACCCCGCCACCCTTCCCGCGCGCCCATATCCATAGGCACGGCAATGTCATCACCAGGAGCACCAGTCGGTAGGGTGAGACAATCAAAGAGCCGATCGACCAGTGCCATGGAACGAACGCGCAAATCAGGAAGGCAATAACCGGCCACGCAAGCGTTCTTTCCGATTTTGACTCGTGCTTTCGCGAGAATGCAGACCCAGAACGGCTGGACGCGCTAACCATTAATCTGGACGCCGGAAAGCTGGCACTTGTTCTGGGTAAAGTTCTCATCAAAGATATTCCACTCCGGCTTTCGCTAAGGTTTTGGGCATCAAGCCAGGGCAAGCGCGATCATCAACAAGCAAGGATACCTTGTGCTGTCCAAATCCGTCCATATGATCGAAATGGGCAAATCCCTGCGCAGAAAATCCAAAGGGATGCATTGTTACGGAAAATAGATAGCCAAAGGAGGTATTCCTCTCTAGCGTCTCAGCGGCCAACGCAACCGGCGCGTCCAGCCGACAGTGAAAACTGCCGCCAAGGTTTGTGGGTCCGGCGGCGCCTCGGGGGGCCGTTTCTTTGGACGTCCCTTAGATTGCCACACGTCCGTAACTGCTCACCCCAAGCATATAAGCGTTGGCGGTGAATACCCAGTTCGTCAGCCAGACGGCTGGCGTTCTCCCCCGTTTGCATCCGCAAGAGCACGGAGAGTCTCTATTGTTCGCTAAATCTCGGCTCTTCCAACCAGTTCCAGTTCCTGTAATCCAGAAACTGTCCGTTAGACCACGCATGGCAACAGCGATTAGAGAATTCTCCGGAACCTTCGCAAAATCTACAGCAATTTTCCGTTCTGTTGAAATCGGGGCAGGGGGATCATCACCGACTGTATTTAGTCCTGTTCGAATCGTCGAGATCGACGTTGCCATGCACAACCGGGTTGCGGCCATACAGCGCGAAATCGCCGTAGCTG
>UCOA01000189.1 GCA_900474095.1 Hyphomicrobiales bacterium
ATCGCGTCGACGGCATTCTGAAGGTCGGTATGGAGGTTGCCGCTGCGACCGACATCGATCACGAGCAGCGAAAAGCCCAGCAGCAACGGCATGGATATCAGCGTCAAAGCGATGACGTAGCCACGATGATCATTCCAGAATCGCTTGATAGCCGTCCTCAACATTGGCATATCCCCCCCATCGCGGCGCCTCTTTAGCCGTGACGTGTTGCGTTTACTGCATTCCCTTCCGCCGCTGCTTCTTCATTCCGCTCGTCAAATCCCGCCCGTTGATTCCCGCTTTCCTCGTTACTGCCCGTACGGCGGAGTTCCGTTCGTCCCGGTCGTTGTTGCCGCCGGCAGGATCACCGCCGTCTGCGGCGTCGCGGCGGGCTGGCTGGCACCGTTATAGTTGCGCATCACCTTCTGGATAGTCTTACCATCCGTCGTGATTCGGGTGTTCTCCGCCACCTGCGGGAAAGGATCCTGGATGTGGATGCCCTTGTTGGCCTCCACCGCATTGCCCAATCCGAACGTGATCGAATCGCGGTGATTCATGTAGTCGGCACAGCCAGAGACCAGGCTCACGGCAGCGAGGACCAAGAGGACACGCTTATTTCTTGACAACAGCAAGGGTGCCTCCCACGTCGAGATCGAGACGGTGACCATAGGGTCCTTTCACGCCTTCGCCGTTGCGAAAACGGCGCAGCATATCCTTGTCGACCTCCATAATGCCAAGCGCGAAGAGTTCGACATCATTCGACGACCGCGTCTGGTCGAGCGGACTGTAAAGATCCTCGCCCGGTGCCGCAGGCCGCACGATATGCGGCGTGACGACGATGACGAGATCGGATTCTCTTTTCGCGAAGCTGGTCGAGCGGAACAGCGCACCGAGGATCGGCAGCTTTCCCAATCCCGGCAATTGCTGGATGTCCTTGGCATTGATCGACTGCAGCAGGCCCGCCATGGCGAAACTCTGGCCGTCGCGCAGCGCCACCGTGGTGCTCGCTGCCCGCGAAATGAATCCGGGATTGCCGTTGACGCTGACCGACGTATCGAGCTCGGAGACTTCCGGCTCGATCTTCAGGTTGATCAACCCGCCATCAAGCACCACCGGCGTGAAGGTCAGCCGCACACCGTATGGCCGATAGTCGGTCTCGGTTGAGACTGTCGCGCCGTTGGCCACCGTCGAAAGGATCGGCACTTCACCACCGGCGTGGAAGCTCGCGGTTTCGCCGCTCATTGCGATCAGGTTCGGCTGCGCCAGCCGGCGCACCAATCCCTTCTGTTCCAACGCGTTGATGACAACGTCAATGCGCGTGCCAGAAATCTCCAGCACCTTGGCGATCAATTGACCGAAGGGCAGCATGCCCGTCGCAGCGCCCGCACCGTCGGCAAGGCTGAATTTGAGGACGCCATCATCGTCGGTCGTCAGGCCCACCCGCGAGCTGGCGGTACCCTTGCTGCCATTCGGATTACTCCCGGCCCAGCCGATGCCGAGGTCGCGGCCGGTCGACCGCGCGGCCTCGATCACCCGAACCTCAAGCATCACCTGCTGCGAATCGGCGACCCGAAGCTGGTTAAGCACCGGGAATTCGGAATAGGACTGAGCGATCTCCATCACGCGCTGCAGCTCGACGGCATCGCGCACCATGCCTGTCAGACGAATGCGGTCGTTGGAATTGAAAACCCTGACCTGCGATGACGGCGCGGTGGAGCGGATGGCGGAAGCGACTTCGGTGAAATCGCTGGCAACGCGGACATCGATGACGCCGAGAAGCGACTTGTCGTCGGCATAGACCGAAATGTTGGTGGCGCCGTTCTTCTTTCCACGAATGAAGAGCGACTTGTCGGAGAGCGGCACCACATCGATCAGATCGGCACTGCCGATCACCAGATCGCCAAAGGGTTTGCCGGTCGTGATCGTCATC
>UCOA01000008.1 GCA_900474095.1 Hyphomicrobiales bacterium
CCTCGCGCCAGGGGCAGGGAAGACCCCCGGCGCGAATGATCTGCATGCCTCTTGAAAAGGTCCGCCGCGCGCCTTTTCAAGATGCCGCGAATTTGACGAGCTTGATAGCCTCGAAATTTTGCACTCCGCCGCCGACGCGCTTGGTCGTGTAGAACAGCACATAGGGCTTGGCGGAATAGGGATCGCGCAGCACCCGCATACCGGTGCGGTCGACGACGAGGTAGCCGGCGGCAAAATTGCCGAAGGCGATCGAGGTGCTGTTGGCGGCAATGTCCGGCATGTCCTCGGCCTCGGCGATCGGGAAGCCCATCAGCGAGGCCTGCTGGCCGGCAGCGGCCGGCGGGTGCCAGAGATAATTGCCGTCGGCATCCTTGAACTTGCGGATTTCGGCTTGCGTCTTGCGGTTCATCACGAACGACGCATTCTGCCGGTGCCCGGCCTTCAGCGCATAGATCGTGTCGATCAGCGTGTCGGACGGGCCGCTCGCCTTGAAGGCGCCGGCAGCGCCCGTGGCGATATAGCCGATGTTGCCCCAGCTCCAGCTCGCCTCGGCCACGTTGGTATAGCTGAGGAACCCCTTCGGCTTGTTGGTGCCATCGCCGGACACGAAGGCCGTGCCCTCCTGCTCGCCGAAAGCGATGTCGACCTCGGAGGCGATCCAGTTCTCGATATCGACCGCGGCGTCGTCGAGCAGTGCAGCCGTTGCCGCCGGCATGGCGTAGAGCTCCATCGTCGGGAAGGACAGCTCGGCGAGCTGTGGCGTCGTCGTCTGCGGCCGCGCCGCCGTCTCCGCCACCCAGCCGGTCGCCATGCCGGCAAGCGCAAAGGGCTTCTTCAGTACCGCACCCGAAACCTGCCTGACCGTTGCCATCGCCCGGATCGGCGAGACCACCGAAAGGCGGCGGCCGATTTCAGTATCCGTCTCGTTCGGCACCAGATAGCCGCCGTCGCTCGCCGAGCCGATCGAAAACGCCTTGGCCTCCAGCTCGCGCAGAGCCTGCTCGTCGCCCCGGCGAATATAGCTTTCGAAGGCCGCCTTGTGCTCGCTCGCCTCGAGACTTGTCTCACCGCTGCGGCCCAGTGCCGGCCGCGCCTTTTTCAGCGCCATCTGGTCGATCAGCCGCTTCTGCTCGTCCATGGTGCGCGAGATGCGGTCCATCTTGTCGCGGGTGACGATATCGGCCGTCAGCTTGCCTTCCAGCTCTCCCAGCCGCCGGTCGTTGGTTTCCTTGAACGCCTCGAAGGCACCCATGAAATCCTCGAAGGCGGCGGTCATCGTCTCCGGCCCCGCCTTGATCTCAGGAGCTATCTTGATCTCAGGGGCCACACTGCTCGTCTTGTTCATTGGCATGTCCTTGTTTCAGAGCTTCATCATCCGGGCCGCCCGCCGCATGGTGCGCACGAGCTCCGTTTCCTTGTCGCGGAAGAACCGCGCATTCTTGACGTTCGAGACCCTGGCCGATGGCAGCATCGGAAAGGTCACGATCGAGATTTCCCAGAGGTCGGCTTCAAGGATGCGGCGCACGCCACCCCTGTCGGCTTTTGCCTTGACGGTCTGAAAACCGATCGACAGCCCGTCGAGCGCGCCCGCCTTCATCAGCTGGTGCACCTCCTTGGCGCGGGCGACCCCGGGCGAAAGCAGCCCCTCGACATAAAGCCCGCGTCCATCCTCGCGGATCGTCTTCCAGGCGCCGAGCGGTTCGCCCGGGTCGTGCTGGAACAGCATGCGCACACCCCCGGCACCGCGCCGGGCAAGAGATTGCGAAAACGCCCCGGGCTCGATCGCGTCCTTGCCGAGATCGACCTCGCCGAAGATGCTGGCATATCCGGAAAAACGCCCTTCCCCGGTCACCCCGGCAAGTGTCAGATTGGCAAACTTCTTCGTTCGCCAGACAGGCAAGCTGTCAGTCGTCATGAGGTGTCTCCGATATCTGGAATGCGGCGCCGATCGCCGCCGTTATTTTCTGCCGTAGCGTTCCGCAACCCGCGCCGCCGCGCCGAGCACCCACCAGGCTGACAGGCTGGCAGCCGCCGATCCGGTCAGCATGACCTCGGTTCCGGACAGACTGCCGGCAATGCCGAGCTTGGCGACGATCCACAGGCCTGCAGGCCCGCCGAAGATCAGCCCGCAGATCAACCCGGTGAAAAACCTCGATCCCGCCTCACGCTTTCCCTTCGGCAGCATATAGACAAGCGATACGGCAGCACCGGCTGCCGAGCCGATGCCCTTGGCCGCCCAGAGGCTTGGGTCATTGCCAAAATCAGCCATTGTTAAACCCTTGACGCTGTTATTGGAATTGATCATTGCTGGGTGAGGCATCGCTGGCGTTGCGCCACCCACGGACATTCCCGAGTCTTTTGAATCGCTTGGCCGCCCCTCTTCGAGAATCGATCGAGGGTGCTCGGAATTTGATTCAGGATCGTCGCCAATCGGGTCCGGATTGCTGGCAAGCTTTGAAGCATCCTGCAGATCGGGCTAGCCGCAGTGCTCAGTGCCCAACCGCCTGCCGCTTCTCCTCGTCGCTCAGGAAATCCGCGTCCTTCATCCGTGCCCAGACCTCGTTGCGCTCCCCCGTCAGCCCCGTCACCTGGTCGAGGTCCGGCACCAGCTTCAGCGTCTCGCCGAAACGCGCCGACAGCCAGCCGGACAGCGCCGCGGCCGTGCGGCCGATCATCGGCAGCACCGTCAGCCGATAGAAGGCCCGATTGGCCTCCTGATAATTGGCATAGGTGTTGTCGCCGGGAATGCCGATCAGCATCGGTGGCACGCCGAAGGCGAGCGCTACGTCGCGCGCCGCCCCGTTCTTCGCCTCGACGAAATCCATGTCCTTCGGCGAAAGCCCCATCGCCTTCCAGTCGAGCCCCCCTTCGAGCAGCAACGGGCGGCCCGCCCGTATCGGCCCGGAATAGCCCTCGTCGAGCTCCGTCTTCAACCGGTCGTACTGGTCGGCCGAAAGATTGCCGCCCTCCTTCGGCTGATAGACGAGCGCGCCCGAAGGCCGGGCCGAGTTGTCGAGCAGTGCCTTGTTCCAGGTCGCCGCCGCATTGGAGAGGTCGAGCGCCATCTGCGCCGCCGCCAGCGGCGGAAAGCCTAAGTGATCGTCGAGCGGATGAAAGAGCCGCAGATGCAACAAGCCGCCCTCGCCCGCCGCGATCCGCCGCAGATGGTTGCCGACCCGGTATTCATAGGCCTCCGGCCAGCCGTCGCGTCCCTCGCGGATGCTCACCCGGTCCGGCCGCAGGAGATGCAGCTCGCGCACCTCCTCGCCGACACTGACCGCATCGACATAGGCATTGCCCGAGAGCAGCAGATGCCCATAGAGCGTCTCGAGGAAATCGACCCCTGCCATGCGCGCGTTCGGTCGCGACAGCAGCGAAAGCAGCGGGTGTTCGCTGCGTTCGCCGGTCCCCTCATAAAGCAGCAGCGGCACCGCTGCCGCCGCTTCCGAAATCAGCCTGACGGCCCGGTGCGCCACCGGGTTCCGCATGAAGCCTTCGCGGGCAAGTGCTGCATAGGACCGCCCGGTCCAATGCGCCCTGCCCTCATGCGCGATCGCGATGAAGCCGGAAGCAGCCTTTGTTTCGCGCAGGCGCTCGCTCTCCGCCGGGCGCCGCCACGGCAGACGAAATGGATTTTTCATGATGTCCTCGAATGCACCGATGGGTGGGTCTGAAAGAGAAAGAATGCTTGCCGCTTGCCCCTCACCCTGGCCTTCTCCCCGTTCACGGGGAAACAATTGCATATGAACTTGCGGCTTGCTCCCTCTTCGCGGGGAAAGGTGGCCCGCAGGGCCGGATGAGGGGGTCGGCTGGCTCGGAATTGCCGAGAAAACCCCCTCATCGCCTCGCATGCGCTCGGCACTTCTCCCCGCTGGGGAGAAGAGGGAGCCTGTCGCAGCGCCTTCGATCCACAATGCGACGCCAGCCCTTCCGTTGGCCGGGAGAGGTGGCCGCCTACTTCTCAAGCAAAGAGTGAGATCATATTAAAGCGCGGCGCTTAAGCCGCAGATCGGCCGACCGCTGGCGGCGCGCCGGATGCGAGCCTGAGCGCTGCAAGATATTGCTTGCCGTAGCTCGCCACCAGCTCCGCCTTGTCGCGGCCGTTGATGATCCGCCGGGCGCCGGTCCAGCTCTCCCGCGAAAGAGAGAAATAGTCGCCGAGTGTCTTGCCGGTAAAGGCGCCGCTCTGCATGCCCGTAAACAGGATGTCGACGGCGACCGGAAGCTCCATCGCCCGCTCCGGATGTATGAGCAGGTCGATCCCCGTCGCCGCCGCCATCTTCGCGTAGTTCTCCCTGTGCGTCAGTTGCACCAGCCCGCGCCCGAGCCAGCTCTTGCCCTCGCCGTCCCGCCGCCAATAAGGCGTAGACACGGCAGGCAGCCTGCGCTTGCGGAACGCCGCCTCCAGGATGGCGATTGCCCGCTCGTCGCTCTTGGCAAAGGTTTCGCGCACAGGCTGCATCGTCCGGCCAGTCTCGTGATGCGCGGTGGCCAGCATATAGGCAAGCCAGCGCCTCTCCGCCGGCGCCGGCATCCGCGCCCAGCGATCGAGAATCGCCGTTAACCCCTCGACCTGGTCCTGTTTCAGGACATCGTTGAAAAGTGACGCACGTACCGCTTTGTAAAAGACTGCCCGGTCCATTGTCATTGTCGCTCCGCCATCGTTCCCAACACTGAAAAAAGTCGTGACCCTAAATCGATTTAATCAATTTAAATCGTTTAAACTGTTTAATCCGCTGATTTACTTTATCTTTGGGATGTGGAATTTGAAGACAGCAATATGACATTGCCCTTTCATCGAGGAGGATCGCATGAACGCAGAGACGAAGATACAAGCCGACGCCACCCGCGCGACTGTCCCCCAGCACATCCTCGACCGCTTCGAAAATGCATGGCAGCAGATGCGCCTCAACGCCTCCTCCGCCCCAAAGCCGTCCAACAGCACCGACCACAAACGCTGATCATCCCATCCTGATTTCAGTTCACCGCATCGCCTCGTGCGGCCCGTTTCGGAGCCCTCGACGCCACCGGTGGCTGCAAAACCAAAGAGAGGATTGCCCATGCCGGCCCAGCCAATCTCCCAGGCCCAGTTCGACCGCCTCGAAACCGAATGGCGCCAGATGCGCGAAAGCGCTTCCGAAGCCCCAAAACCTTCCCCTTCCACGACACGCAAATAGCCGAGCGTCCACCCTCTCCTTGAGGGGGGGGAGCGAAAGCTCCGGGCGGGGTGGTCTTTCCCGCTCGAAGGCGATAGTCCCATTCGGTATGCACAACTGCCGCTTTACGCGAGCAATCCGCGTGTTAAACGCTGTGTGTCGTTACCATTGCGGGAATCCTCGATGAAATCACTATCTGTGGTCCTCCTGTCGGTCGCCCTCCTGGTGAGCGGCTGCACCCGGACGGCGCTTGTCCGTCTCGAAACAGGACCCGACGCCAGACTGGAGTCCGTCACTATTTTCCGCTCCTCCGGCAATCCCGAACATGACGCGATCGCCCTTAGAGCCGCAAGAACCGCCTTCTCGAAGAGGGTCCCGCGGCCGCTCAAGAACCACAAATATACTCAACCGGTCGCTGTCGGAGCCGTGCCGCCTGAGGTCAAGTGAAAACCCGCTCATATCAGCGGCTTGAAGAAATGCCCTACTTACTGCCCGTTGGGTAGAGTGCAGGCAGCCCAACGGGACGACGTTACACGCCCCTGACCCGCGGCTCGCCACCGCCTTCCAGCATCAGCGCCGTCAGCGCCCAGACCAGCGCGTCCAGCCGGTCCGGCGAGCGCCCCGACGACAGTCCGTCCGGCCCGAAATCGCACATCTGGTCCTCGAGCGCCGGAAACGAGCCGGCATGCACCACCCGCCCTTGCTCGTAGAGCGCAGCGACCGGTTCCGCCCGCAGCCACTTGCCGCGCGAGGCCCTCACCGCCGTCACCGGCAAGTGCGCATCGATGCCCTTCAGCACCGCCTGCACCATGTCGCCGCCCTGGTTGACCTCGGCAACGATCCGGTCGGCATCAAACCGCCGATAGGCCTTGACCACCGCGCCCGCCCATCCCGCCGGGCTCGCGCCCTCGACCGAACAATCCGCCAGCACGACGCCGCGCCCGGTCCGGTCGAGCCCTGCCACAATGATACCGCAACAGGATTCCCGTCCCATGCCGGACGGTGGATCGACAGCAACGACGATGCGGCCGAGCGGCCCGGCGTCGCGCAGCTTCAAGGCCTCGATGCCCGCCCGCGACCAGAGCCCGTCCTCGCGGTCCTCGATCATCTCGCCGTCGAGTTCCTGCCGCCCGAGCCGCGTGCCGCCGTAACGCCCGGCCATGGCGTCGAGAAACCCCGGCGCCAGGTTTTGCGCATTGTCGCTGGTGCGAATTCTGCACGTCGCCGTGCCGGGATCGGCGATCAGCGCCTTCAGCACCGGCACCGGCCGTGGCGTCGTCGTCACCAGCGCCCGCGGAGCCTCGCCAAGCCTGAGCGCGAACTGCAGCATGTCCCAGGTTTCCTGCCCATGTTTCCATTTGCCGAGCTCGTCGCACCAGGCATAGTCGAACTGCGGTCCCCGCAGGCTCTCCGGGTCCTCGGAGGAGAATATCTGCGCCACCGTACCGTTCGGCCAGACCAGCCGCCGCCGCGATGCCTCGAACTCTGGCCCGTTTTTCCAGGCGATCCGGCAAATACCGGAAACGCCGTCGACCATCACCTCGCGCGCGTCCCCCAGCGTCTCGGCCACCAGCGCGATCCGCAAGCCCGGCCGCGCATCCTTGCCGCCCGCCAGTTGCTGCACCCATTCGGCCCCCGCCCGCGTCTTGCCCGACCCGCGCCCGCCCATCAAGAGCCAGACCCGCCACTCGCCGGGCGGCGGCATCTGCTCGTCGCGTGCATTTTCCGTCCAGCATCGCATGAACCTGAGGAGGTTCGGTCCTGTATGGATCGGCTTACCCACAGTCTCCTCGACCGTGGCGCTGCCAACTCCGGCCAGCGTGCTCGGCAACCAGCCGCCCTCGTCGGCCACTTTCGGTCTCCTATCGTCGGCGTCTGGCGCCGCATCGCGTGAGGGAGCATCGACTGCCATGCCGTCATCCGGCGCTTTGGAGATCTTGAGCGGCGCCGCAAGTCCGGCGTTCAGCGCGCCGATCAGTTGCCGGCCATTGTTTCGCCCTTCCAGCACTTTGCCCATTTCCCGATCGAGATCATCGTCCAGCTCGAAAAACTGCCGCACCGCCTTGACGAGCCACGGCTCAGGAGGGTCCGCCGCCCCGCGGCACGCCGACGGCGTCTGTGGCAAGCGCGTGGTCAGCCGCAGCATTTTCCGTCGTGCCGTCAGCCTTTCGGCGCTTTTCCGCGCGCAACAACTGGCGGACCCGCTCCTCGACGCGGTTGTTGAATTCGCGCACAAGAGCGTCGTACCCTTCTTCATCCAAATCCTGCTCCGCCTGCAGTTCCCGGTCGCGGACAATCGTCCTCTGCAGGCTGTCGATCTTCTCGAGGGTTCGAACGATCAGCGACATCGCCTCGATGCTCGCCTTGGCATCCGCCTGGATCAGCTTGCGGTCGATGTCGGCCTCTTCCTCGGTTTCCCGCTCGCGTGCCGCTTCGCGCAGCCGCTGGAACTGCTGCATCTGCTCGCGCAGCTCCTTCGTCATGCCATTCAGCATGTCCTGCAGGTCGTCGAGCGAGGTGCGCTCGGCCTTCGTGTCGAGAATGACGTGCCGCGCCATGGCCTCCAGTTCCGCCTCGCCGCGCGGCCGCAAGCCGTCATAGTCCGGCGCCTTCGGCCAGAACCCGAAGAGCTCCGGATCGAAATCCAGATCAGACGTCATCGCAATGTCCTTGAGAGCAGCGTTCGTGGATACTTACCCTGCCCTTGTGGGACGGGTCGGAGCGAAGCTCCGGGGTGGGGTGACCTTTTCGAAGAGAGGGCGAAACCGCCACCCCACCCGCACTTTTCTGACTATGCCATAACCCTATCAAACCACCGTTACGGCGTCAAGGATTATTTTCCTATCTCGGATAATTTTCTTAATTTTGTACATTTAACGATGCGTGGTAATGTTCCGCCATGAGGACCGAGGACCTGGAAAAGCGGGCTTTGAGCCTGCCGGGCGCAGTTGAAAACGCCCATTTCGGAAAACGCGATTTTCGCGTTGGAAAGCGGATCTTCATGTCCTTGCCGGAAGCCGGCCGTGCCGTCTTCAAGTTCACGCCTGATCAGCAGAGGATGTTGATCGAAACAGAGCCCTGCGTCTGCGCCGCCGTCCCCGGCGGCTGGGGCGAAAAGGGCTGGACCTCGGTCTGGTTCACCGATGCCGATGAAGAGATCATCGACCACGTGATGGACACCGCCTGGCGCAACGTCGCGCCCAAAACCCTAAAGAAAACCGAGGAAACCCTGCAGGAGACGACCGGGCAGACATTGCAGGAGACCGAGGAAATGCTGCAGAAATCCCAGGAGCCGGCGGAATAATCTACCGTTTAGTCTCCGCCGCCACCATCAGCGGCCAGTCCACCAGATAATCCTCGAGATTGTCGACATCGATGTCATCCTCGCTGATCGTGCGTCCGCGCACGGAGATGCCCGCCTGATGCACGGTTTCCGGGTCGCCGGACACCAGCGGGTGCCACCAGTAGAGATCATGGCCATCGCGCACCAGCCGGTAGGCACAGGTCGGCGGCAGCCAGCTGAGCGTCTCGACCTCTTTCGGCGTCAGCTGGATGCAATCGGGCACCGTTGCCTGCCGGTTCGGGTAGTTCTTGCAGCGACAGCTCTCACCATCGAGCAGCGTGCAGCCGACATTGGTCCAGGCGATCTCGCCCGTGTCCCAGTCTTCGAGCTTGTTGAGGCAACAGAGCCCGCAGCCGTCGCAGAGGCTTTCCCACTCCGCATTGGTCATCTCGGCCAGGCTTTTTGTCCTCCAGAAGGGCTCAGCGCCCATGATTATCGTACTTTCCTGTGTTGGATTTCTGCGACAATTTTACAAAAGATTGCCGGTTTTTTAAGGCTCATTATCGATATCGGCATAGAATAGAAACCCGCCCCATGCAAATATCGGCCCGGGGTACCGCAGCGCCGTGCGTCTTTTCAGACGCACAAAGGACGCTGCAGCACTTTTAAATTGCTGCATGTTCTTATCCTTCAATAGGTAGGATTAGAGGAACATGCAGTGGCCCTCAGGACGCGAGACCGCCGTGCAGGATCCAAGCCAAGACGAGAGCCGGACCGAGAGCGTCCCGCAGGACGACCGCCCGAGGAAGCGCCATTTCCTGCTGCGTATCGACAGCTGGATCGATTCGACCGTCTGGAACGCCGGCTTCCGCCTTGGCGTCTGGTGGGAGGACATCACCATCTTCTTCCGCCGCTTTACCGTGCGCGGCTGGAAGAAGGCGCTGTTCGAGGTGCTCGGCGAGTGCATGACCTGGGGCACCGCCGGCTCCGTGCTGATGCTGGCGCTGGCACTGCCGGCCTTTGAGGAGACCAAGGGCAACTGGCGCGCCCAGAGCGATTTCGCCGTCACCTTCCTTGATCGATACGGCAACGAGATCGGCCATCGCGGCATCATCCACGAAGATTCCGTGCCGATCGACGAGCTGCCGGACACGCTGATCAAGGCGGTGCTGGCAACCGAGGATCGCCGCTTCTTCGACCATTACGGCATCGACTTCCTCGGCCTGTCGCGTGCCATGACCGAAAATGCCCGCGCCGGCGGCGTCGTCCAGGGCGGCTCGACGCTAACCCAGCAGCTCGCCAAGAACCTGTTCCTGTCGAACGAGCGCACCATCGAGCGCAAGATCAAGGAGGCCTTCCTTGCCGTCTGGCTGGAGTCCAACCTGTCGAAGAAGGAAATCCTGCGGCTCTATCTCGACCGCGCCTATATGGGCGGCGGCACGTTCGGCGCTGCGGCGGCGTCGCAATTCTATTTCGGCAAGGCGATCACCGATATCAACCTTGCCGAAAGCGCGATGCTCGCCGGCCTGTTCAAGGCGCCGGCGCGCTATGCGCCGCATGTCAACCTGCCCGCCGCCCGTGCCCGCGCCAACGAGGTCCTGACCAACCTCGTCCAGGGCGGCCTGATGACCGAAGGCCAGGTGATCGCCGCCCGCCTCAACCCGGCGACCGTCATCGATCGCGCCCAGGTCCGTGCCCCCGATTTCTTCCTCGACTGGGCCTTCGACGAGGTGCAGCGCATTGCCGCCCCGTTCGCACAGCATTCGCTTATCGTGCGCACCACGATCGACATGGGCCTGCAGCAGGCCGCCGAAGAATCCGTCGAATCCAGCCTTCGGCAATATGGCGAAAGCTACAAGGTCAAGCAGGGCGCCATGGTGATGATCGAGAATGGCGGCGCCGTGCGCGCCATGGTCGGCGGAAGGGATTATGGCGAGAGCCAGTTCAACCGCGCCACCAAGGCGCTACGCCAGCCGGGCTCGTCCTTCAAGGTTTATACCTACACCGCCGCCATGGAAAAAGGCTTCACGCCGGACTCGGTGATCAGCGACGCGCCGGTCACCTGGCGCGGCTGGTCGCCGCAGAATTACGGCCGCAGCTATTCCGGCCGCGTCACGCTTCTGACCGCCATCGCCAAGTCGATCAACACCGTGCCTGTCCGCCTCGCCAAGGATGAGCTCGGCACCGAGATCATCGCCGCGACGGCCAAGAAGATGGGGGTCGAAACCCCGATCCGCACCGACAAGACCATGCCGCTCGGCACCTCGGAGGTCACTGTGCTTGATCAGGCGACGGCCTACGCCGTCTTCCCGGCCGGCGGCATGCAGGCCCGCCGCCACGGCGTCAGTCAGATCCTCAATTACGACGGCGATATCCTCTACGATTTCAGCCGCGACGCGCCACCGGCCAAACGCGTCGTCAGCGAAGAAGCCAATGCCAACATGAACGACATGCTGACCCAGATCCCCGTCATTGGAACGGCACGCAGGGCGGCACTCGACAACGGCATCGTCGTCGGCGGCAAGACCGGCACGACGCAGGCCTATCGCGACGCCTGGTTCGTCGGATTCACCGGCGATTACACGACCGCCGTCTGGTTCGGCAATGACGACTATACCTCGACCAACGAAATGACCGGCGGCTCGCTGCCGGCCATGACCTTCAAGCGGCTGATGGACTATGCCGAGCAGGGCATCGAACACCGCGCCATCCCGGGCATCGAAAACCCGCTGCCGGGCCCCGACGCCAAGAAGAAGGGGGCAGAGGTTGCAGTCGCCAAGCCCGACGATGAAAACGCGCTCCCCCCGCTCGTCCGCCCTCGCTCGCTCTCGTCCGACGTAACCCGCCTCTTGAAATCGATTGCCGAGAAATTCAACACCGCCGCCCCGCTGAAGGCACCGGCCGACCTGCCCGGCAAGGTCGCCGAGATCGACCTGCAATCCACCGGCGAAATCGTCAAGGGAGGACGGAATGCGGGACGCTGAGGCCAATGCTGAAAGCGTGGTGGCAACCGCTCACTGCGCGCCTGGTCGCCCCCCTCTGTCCCTCCGGGCCATCTCCCCCACAAGGGGGGAGATCGGCCGCAGGCTTCCGACATATTTCGGGCGGTGGCTAACGCGGAAAAGAATGATCTTCTCCTCCACTGAGTGGGAGCCATTGTGGAAAAGGATGATCTCCCCCCTTGTGGGGGATATGTCCAAAGGGGGGTATGCCGCGACGCACTCAAGACGCTGTTCGCCTGCGATTCAACTTTCCTCCCCAAGGTAACGCCTCTTGTTCCGCATCCCTCTCCTCGTCGCCCTTGCTCTGTCCGTCGCCTTCGGCGTCGGCATCGTCTCGACCGTCTCTGCCTTGAAGGCGACCGTCGGTTTCGGGGCGATCGCGCTTGGTCCTTGGGTCGCCTTTCCGGATGCCCAGACGAAGAATACCGATCCCTATGCCAAGGCGCACCGGGCGCGCGCAGGCAAGCTGCTTTATGGCGGCGCCGAAGGCCTGCCGTTCACCGCTGCCACCGACAGCACCGGCCAAAAGCTCTCCTCCGGCTGCTCCTATGATATAGTCGGCGTCACCCCGCCGGCCCGCTTCTGGACACTCTATGCGACCGGCGCCAACGATCAGCCCATGATGGTCGATCCGGCCTTGCCCGGCGCGAGCAATGCCTGGACGGTGCTGCGCCAGCCAGATAGCTCCTTTGTGATCCATGTCTCCGCCGTCGCCCAGCCCGACAACTGGCTGGCGATCCGTGACATCGGCGCGTTCAAGCTGGTGCTGACCCTGCTCGACACCCCGACCGCGGGATCCTCCGGCCTCATCGATCTCACCATGCCGAAAATCGTCAAGACGGGATGCCCGGATGCGTAGCGTTCTCTTCGCCATCCTCGTCGGCCTCGTCGGTGCCGCACTGCTGCACATCGTCATCATACTGGCGCTGCCGCAGTTTACCGGCAAGGATGCCTATAGCCGGGTGCTGGGCCTGTACGAAATGGACAGTTTCTTCCCACTCGGCAATGAGCCCGGCCCGACCGGCCTTGCCAATGAGGATCCATTCCTGCGCGGCGCCGTCTGCGGTTTTTCAGTCAACGGCGGGCCCGTCCGGTTCCTTGCCAAAGGTGCGGTGCCCTTCTGGTCGCTGTCTGTCCACGACGCTGATTCCAACGAGATTTTCAGCATGAACGACCAGACGGCAGTGAACGGCAATCTCGATCTGGTGATGGCAACGCCGATCCAGCTGGTCGATCTCAGAAAAACGCCGCCCGAAAGCCTCGCCCAGTCGATCATGGTCGAAATGCCGGATGAGGAAGGTTATGCCGTGCTGCGGGCGCTCGCGCCGACCGATAGCTTCGAAGAGCCCGTGCGTAATTTTCTCGCCGAATCGAGCTGCGAGCCGTTCCGGCGCTGAGGCGCAAAAATCAAAATCAGGGGCCTATGTCAGAGAAGGTGCGGCGGGGCTAAGTCGCACCGGCTTACAAAATGTTTCAATGTTTCTTGCTATGGTCGGGAAACGGCTTCGGCGGCGTAGCACCCCTGTGGCCGTCCAGCCGCTCGTAGCGAATGCCGGTGAACAACAGAATGACGGCGTTGCTCGGCGCAACGGAACCCGTCACCGGCTTCGCCGGTACCCGCGTAAGGCGGTCCTCTATTCGAATAACTTCTGCCATGCTCGTCTCCAAAAATCTGGTTGAGACGGATGAACTATCGTAATTATTTCACCCTGCCCGTTCTGCGGGCCGGCGCGTTCCTTCAAGCTTTCGCCCGGACATTTGCGCCTTTCTCGTTTGCTCCTTCTTCCGGGACATCCGGATCTCATGTCATTCTTAAAAGCGGGGCCGCCTGCGGATCGAGTGATCTGCCACCGGCTATCCGATAGAGCCATACGATAGTTAATAGCTCCTTAACGGTCAAAACCCTAATCCTAGCGATAGAAATCGCTAATCATGGTGAATTTACCGACCTGATTTGTCCGGACGATACCACCGGACAAAGCCTTTCGCTTTCAAAAATGACAATAGACGAGCAACCGGGACGCCGCCGTTCCGAATGGAACAGCGCAAATCCCCGTTAATCAGCGTCTTGCCAGCAAGCCGATGACGAAGGCGACCCCGGCGATCGCCAGCAAGGTCGAGACGGGCTCCTCGCGAACACGTTCGCGCAGGCGTTCCGTCAACACTTCGGCTTCGGACGTCACCACCGCCTTCGCGCCCGTGCCGATGGCTGAAACGGTTTCTGTCAGCCGGGTAATCTCGGTGCGCAATTCGGCGATCTGGTTGTCGAGATCGGCCCTTGCTGCATTTGTTTCGACGTCGACGTCGCTCGTTACGGATGCAAATTTCTTTTCGACCATGTCAGGGGCTCCTTTTCCAACGTCATTTCAAACGCGCCAGCCCCTCTTTGGTTCCCGGTTTTACGCTTGCTTTGTTCGCGGCGGGCGCCAATGGCGCCACCTCGGAACGAAGGGCACGGTTTTGGCGTTTCTCCATGAAACACACACGGCTTTGAAACGGAGTCATCTCAAAAAAGACATAAAAACAAGGGTGTGTGCGCCGAAGAATGACACGGCCGCGAGAGTGGACCGCCGTCGAGCGATAGGGATGGAATGCTGATGACGACAGACCGAAAATACCCATGGAAAGCCGCTTTGCTGGCGATAGCGGCGTTTCTGCTGCCCGCCGCCGCGCAGGCGGCAGCAGGCTTTGCCACCGCCAATGTCAACATGCGGTCCGGTCCGAGCACGGGGTATCCGGCGGTCACCATCATCCCCGTCGGCACGTCGGTGGAAATCCATGGATGCCTCTCCGATATTCCCTGGTGCGACGTATCCTTCTACGAGGGCCGCGGCTGGGTTGCCGCCCGCTACGTTCAGGTAGAGTACCGGCAGAGCCGCGTTTACCTGGAGCCGGACTATTACGACACGCTCGGCATTCCCTTCGTGACCTTCGAGATCGGAAACTATTGGGACCGCTACTACCGCAACCGCGACTTCTACAGGCAGCGCGACTATTATCGCGGCGATCGCGACGACTACCGCCGCAACCGCGATTACTACCGCCGTGATACCGACGGGGATCGCGCCGAGCGCAATCGCCGCATACGCCGTGACTACGAGGAGTTCGACCGCGTACGCGGTGGCGACGATGACGGCGCGGACTTCGAACGCTCTCGCGGCGACCGCGACCGGGCTCGTATCGAGCGCCGAGACCGCGATCGGGACCGCATCGAGCGCCGTGATCGCGACAGGGATCGGGAACGCGCCGAACGCCGGCGCCGCGACGACGCCCCGGAGGTGCGCAACAGGCGCGAACGTGACCCGGACAGAGTTGGCCCGCGCGTGCAGCGCCGCGACACCGATCGCGACCAGATCCGCAACCGGGATAGCCGCCGCCGTTGCCGGCCAGGTGACGACCGCTGCAACTGACCTGGTGTCCCGCAAGCATTGCGACGGGCGGCATGATGCCGCCCGTTCTGCGTTCCAACCCAGCCTTCCGGCATCGCATACATGATGCCGGTACAGTCCTTACCGATCGGTAAACGAAATGTTAACCACGTCGCCGTACTCTCCTCTCATCATTCAGCCATGATCGGCAGTGTCGGCATGAACTGCGCCGGCGCCAATGCTTTCAATGCTTTAGCGTCATTGAGACTGGTGTCGGCCACGACGTTCGAAACGATGCCCTTCCGATTTTGCCTGAGATATCGATATCCCTTCGGACGACCGGAAAGACCGTTCGTCCGAAATCGGGACAGTGGTGTGTATGTACGAGTAGGTGTACCCGTGGCGGACCGGTTTCGTGAGTTGGAAAGGCCGCAGACAGGACGGCTGAAGGATGTCGTCCTGATGGCGACCGTGACCGGTTTTGAAGGATTGCGTCATCCGCGCCGGTCCGACCTGAAGCAATTTGCGGAACTGTTCGAGCCGCTGTTTGCCGCCTCCAGCGACGAAGCCCGCCGCCAGGCGGCAGCCGCCCTCTCGCAATGCCCGCACGTGCCGCAATCGGTGGCGCTCCTGATCGGCAACGCGCCAGTGTCCATTGCGGCGATTTTCCTCACCCGCTCGACCTCGATCAGCGATGCGACCCTCATGCAGATCATCCGCGCCCAGGGTCCGGCCCATGCCACCGCAATAGCCCGCCGCGAAAACCTGTCGGTTCACGTGGTCGATGCGCTTGTCGAGCGTCGCCAGACGGCCAGTGCGCTCGAAAAGACGCCCGAAGTACCGGCAGCCGCCGAAATGCAACCGTCCGAAACCGCATCGGACGCTGCGAAACTGCTGCGCGAAGAAAAATTGCGTAGCGACATCAAGGCGCTCGCCCGCTCGCCCAAACAGGACGGTCCGGCTGATCCGGCCATCGCCCCCCTCAGCCCGTTTCACGAGGCACTTCTCGTCCGCTTCGCCCGCTCCGGCGAGGCCAATCTTTTCGCCGCGAGCCTTGCGGCCGCCCTGTCGACTAGCTTGGAGCTCGGCGAACACATCCTGCTCGACGTCTCCGGCCAGCATCTCGCTATTGCCCTGACGGCGCTTGGCATGCGGCCTACGGACACCGTTTTTGTCCTCGGCGCGCTCTATCCGGATCTTGGCGAACGCTTCGGCGGCGCCACCCGCGGCGATGCCCTCATCGCGTCGCTCACGCCGGAGAGCCTCACCCGCCTTCAATCCTGGCTGCGCATGGAGCAGGAAGACGCGGCGGCCAAGGCCGAACACCAGCCCTATCTTGGACCCGCGCGCAGCGCCGATCCGCGCCGCGCGCCTGTCGCCAAGGAAAAGACCGCGCGCGACAGCGCCGCCATCCAGCCGAACCGGGCCTTCGGTCGCGGCCGCTGAAATCCGGCGTCAGCTTTCCTTCTCGGCGGCGACATCGAACAGATCGCCGCGACCATCGACTTCGATTTCCACCACCCAGCAATCGGGATCGAAGCGGACCTCGCGGGCAATTGCCTGATCGACAGCCTCGCCATGGGCCTCCTCAAGCCTGATCTCGAACAGCCGGCCAGGTGCGGGACCATCAAAGAAACTTTGGGGTGCGGGGGCATAGAGCGTTTCGTGGCCAAGGCGCGACCGCTGCCGGATGAAAATTGCCCCTGCGTCTTCAGCGCCCTTGCGCAGCACGGCGGCATAGCCTCCGAGGTTGAAAACCCGGCGGAGCAGAGCGGAGACGAAGAGTTCGGATTTCAGGCGCATGGAAGGCAGATACACCGACGCGGGTTGCAGCGCAAATGTCCCGGCAAGCAGGACGGTCGAAGCGGAAAGGTGTGCAACAGTCACCGCACACGACGCAATGCCCCTCATCCGCCTGCCGGCCACCTTCTTCCCGTCAACGGGGCGAAGGGCGCAACCCCGTCGTCCCTCTCCCTGCTTGCGGGAGACGGCTACGGTGAGGGGCAATGCTGGCCTGAATTTTCATCGGACAGCGCGCAACGTCAGAGCGCGCCGATTTCCTTCATCTTCTTCAGCACCTTGTCGCTGGGCTGACCGGTTTCGGGCAGGCGGTAGTGCTTCTCGAAGTGGCGGATGGCCGAGCGGGTCTGTTCGCCCGCCACGCCGTCGATGGAGACGTCGGTATAGGCAAGGTTGCTCAGGCCCTTCTGGATGTTCATCACCAGTTCGCTCGAGGCCGGGATATCGACCTTTGGAATGAACTGAGGATCGACCTCGGCATTGCGGATCGCGGCGGCAACCGGGTCGAGCTCGCCCTTGCCGCCCTTGACGTTCTCGTAGGGCCGTTCGGCAGGTCGGGCGGCGGTCCGCGTCCTTTCCGCGGCCGGCTCTTTCGTTAGGGCTGCGAGCAGTGTTTCGCTGGCAGCACCGGTTTCCGGCCGGCCGGCCTGTTTTTCAAAGCGCAGGATCGCCGCTGCGGTCTTCGGGCCGGTCTTGCCGTCGGCCGGGCCGTCATAGAGGCCGCGGCGGGTCAATTCCTTCTGGATACTCGTAATCAGCGTCGAGCCCGTCACCGGCGTCGCTGCCGGCTGGATGTGCGCCACTTCTGCCTCGGGTTCCGGCTTTGGCTGCTCGCTCTTCGCCGCCGAAGCCTCATCCTCCCGCTGGATGACGAAGGTCGTTACCTTGCGCGGCGAGGCGCCGCCCGGTTCCTCGTCCAGATTGGCGGTCTGCGGATGCGTGAACGGCAGGCGAGTGCGCAAGAGCGGCGATGGATGGGCGCCCGGCTGGTACCACATCGCATTCGCGGCGACGAAACTGAACGCCACGACGAAAGCGGCCGAGCCGCCGAAAAGACGGGGATTGCGCGAGACGAGCCGACCGGCGATGAACAGGCCGCGCATCGCAAGGCCAACCACCACGAGGCCCGGCATTGCAAGACCAGTCCCGCGCTGCGCCTTCCTCTTCCTCTCAGGCTGTTTTCGCTTGCGAGCCGTCATGGCCAGCGCCTCCAATCTTCACGTCGACATCCGACCGGTCGGTGTCCGGAAACACCCGGCCGTTCGTCGTCTTACCTGTGCGCTCCTTCAGGCGCGGCGGGAACTCCACCATTGTCTGTTCCACAACTTCGTGTTCGTCCGCGACACGGATGCCGGACCCATCAAGCGGAATTGTGACCGTGATCACCGTTCCCTCGCCGGCACGGCTACGCAGATCGAACTGGCCGCCATGCAGCGCCACCAGCCCCTTGACCAGCGACAGGCCAAGGCCGGTTCCCTCATATCTGCGGGTATAGTCGTTCTGGATCTGCACGAAGGGCTGCCCGAGGGTCGCGAGCTGGCTCTCGGCGATGCCGATGCCGGTATCGCTGACGGTCAGCTTCAGATCGCTGCCGGAAACCTCCGCATCGATGGTGACGAGGCCGCCGCGGTCGGTGAACTTGATCGCATTGCCGACGAGGTTGATCAGGATCTGCTGGAGGGCGCGCTGGTCGGCATTGACCTCACCCACCGTGCGCATGATGCGGCTGGTCAGCTGCACGCCCTTCTCACGCGCCTGGAGCCCGAGCATCGCCTCGCAGGCATTGACCACCTCCGACACCCGGAACGGTTCCGGCATCAGTTCGTAGCGGCCAGCCTCGATCTTGCTCATGTCAAGCATGGTATTGACGACCGACAGGAGATGCGCGCCCGACTGATTGATCAGTGCCACATATTCGCGCTGGCGATCGTTTTCGAGCTTGCCGAAATATTCGCCGGCAAGGATGTCGGAAAAGCCGAGGATGGCATTGAGCGGCGTGCGCAATTCATGGCTGACGGCCGCCAGGAAGCGGGTCTTGGCGTCATTGGCCGATTCGGCGAGCCGGGTCTTCTGGACGGCCTCGGCACGCAGGCGCGCCTCCTCGGAGACGTCGCGCGACTGGACGACAATCGACGCAAGCCGCCCGCCATCGCTGCCGAGCGCGGTCATCTCGCAGCGCATGTGCACGAACTGCTCCCCCTCGGCAAAGACATTGGGCCGCTCGAACCGGATATCGATCGTCTCCTGGCGATTGCCCTGGCGCAATTCATCGATCGCCTGCAGGAAGAGGATACGGTCGGAAACGTGAATCTGCTCGATAAAGCCGCGGCCCAGCGGATTGCGCATCCAAGCCACATAGGACTCCGCGTCGCGGCCGTGAATGGCGGTGACCGAGCCCCTGATATCGTGGATCGTGACGAGGCCGGCGAAGCAATCATAATGGCGCGCGCCGTTGTCGGCGGGCGCGGGTTCTTCCACTGGCAGGGCAACCGGCCGGTTGCGCACGAAGACTATGCCGCCTGCCGCCGTCATCAGCGCGGCGGCGGCGACCAGTGCCGCACCGACGGGCAAGGACAGCGAAACCGGCAGGGCAACGGAGAGCGCCAGCGGAACGGCGGGGAAAGCAACGAGGGCGGTGGCGGCAACGGCACGAACGACGGCGAGCTCTCGGCTTCTCTCCGGCTCGCCGGCCACCCGGCGAGGCAGCCACAGGCGTGCGACGTCGTCCACGCGGGACGCCATGCTGCCGGCAATGTTACGCAATACGCTCACGTTTGACCCTGTACGCTCGTTCTTTTTGCGGACTCCATCATGGTTCCGTCCTTATGCGAGGTCCTGATCTCGGGCCCGAAAACGGGTTTACCGGAAGATGACTTCACCTGTCCGAATTTCGCACCGGCGGCTTAATGAAAGGATAAATCAAATTGCCGCTAGACCGGCGGAATCGCCGGAAAATCCCATTCCGGGACAAATCGGTCCGGCTTTCTATTTTGTGGTTAATGGGGTGTAAGCAACGGATTTCAGGCGGTTTTTCCCCGCCTGTTAACCTTTGTGGCAGCGCACCCCTTCCACGCACCCCGCGTTTGCGGGACCGCTGCCGGCAGCACCGCCACGATCCTTAATGGCGACCGTTAAAATGCGCATCAAATACCGTTCAAATGCCGATATCGACAATTTTACGAAAAGACGTTGCAAATGCGAACGGTTTTGGCAAAGGCATGTTCCGAATCCCTGCCTAAGGTGTGATGACAAGGCGCCAAGAAGCTTATCCGGCAGGGCCGGACGTCAGGTGCCGGACTAAAGGCCGCGCCAAAGGCCGGACCAAAGGATTGGGCAAAACAATGTGGTTTCTGATCAAGGGAACATTCTGGTTTTCGCTGGTGCTGGTGCTTCTGCCGTTTCTCGACCCGTCGAGCAGCGCGACGCTTGACAAGGGTCCGAAGGTGGATGTCGGCGACACGATGTCGGCCGCGACCGAGGCCTTCGGCTATATCAGCGCGCTCTGCGTGCAGAAGCCGGATGTTTGCGAAAAGGGCGCCGAGACTTTCGTGGCACTCGGCCACCGGGCCCGCGAAGGCGCAAAGATCGCCTATCTCTTCCTCGACCAGCAATTCGCCGAGCCGAGCGACACGGTAACGACCGGCACCATCGTCGCTCCCGTCCCGGCCGAGGCTGTCACGACGGAAGAACCCGCCTCCGCCGAAACCGAGCCGCTCTTCAACAAGATTCCCGTGCCGGAAAAGCGCCTCAATCCGAAGGCGGCGGTTGCGCGGTAAAACAGAGCAGACAGACACCGAGCGAATGTCTTCCCGGACCTGTTGAACAGTCGAACCTATTGAATAGATGATGCGCTGTCATACAGAGGGACAGTCTTACGACCGCCCTTTTTACCGTCCGAAAAGCTCAGAATGCGTGCCCAGCCTGACAAATTCGACGAAGTCGTCATCTGCATCATAGACGAGGAGAAAATCACCTCCAATATGGGCTTCCCTTGCGCCTTTCCACTCATTACCGGAAAGCTCATGATCAGCCCACTCTGCTCCAAGCGGCTTTTTCAGAATAATCTCAGTCATCAATTCGATGACGCGATTCATGTCCATTTTGCCGGCCTTGTTGTACCGGTCCCAGTCTTTTCGAAATTGCTTGGTATACTCAGAGGCTCTCGGAAGAGAGGCTCGCCTAGCGGCGCTTGGTTTTTTCAAGTTGCTTTCTCGCAGAACTTGGGGTCGAGGCTAGTTCCTGCTCACCATCGAGATCAGCGAAAAGCTCCTCTGGTGTCGCAAAGCGGGCCTTGCGGGCTTTCCTGATCTCATGAGCCTCTGCGAGAGCGGCACGGGTCGTTTCGTTGGGGACCTTGAGTTCAAGCGGAAAGCTCTGGCTTGCGACGACACGATGAAGAAACACTCGAACGGCCTCTGAAACCGAAAGACCGAACGATCCAAGAACCGACGCAGCTTCTTCGCGGATGTCGTCATCGACCCGAACGTGAATCATTTTTGTGTTAGCAGCCATATCAGCACTCCCATGCCGTGATTAGCTACCTGTCGGCCACTCACCTCAATGGCGATTGGTCAGCTAATGGTCAACCTATATGTATCTCAAGTGCGATACAGTCAAGGTCTGGGATAGCCAGACGCAATGATGATGCCAGAACCACGGTCGTTCCCGTGTGTTTTAGGACTTGCTCGTGCGCCGCGACGCAGGCTGCGGGGGACAATTTTACGACGGCGCGACACCAACAACGCGCCGTATTGCGCAAAAACGCTTCACACTCCCCGGCATCGCGCCTATATGAAGGGCATGGACCAGATGAACATATCGCCGATCACGCCGCTTGCCGAAATCATCGACAATTGCTCCTACCTGGACGATTGGCAGGATCGGATGAGCTATGTCATCGAGCTCGGCCGCAAGCTGCCGGAGATGCCTGAGGCAAAGCGCACGGCCGAGACCAAGGTGCAGGGCTGCGCCAGCCAGGTCTGGCTAGTCACCCATGCCGACAGCGCCCAAAGCGATCCGATCCTCACCTTCGAGGGGGAATCGGACGCCCATATCGTGCGCGGCCTCGTCGCCATCGTGCTGTCGATCTTCTCCGGCAAGCCCGCCTCGGACATCATCAAGATCGACGCGCTCGACCTGTTCGGCCGCATGGGCCTCATTGAATACCTGACCGCGCAACGCGCCAACGGCCTGCGCTCGATGGTCAAGCGCATCAAGGACGAGGCTGCCCGGCGGCTGTCGGCCTAGGACCGGTCAGATACCGGTCACAAGGCCGGTCGCCAGGCCGCTCGCATCCGGCCGATACCCCTCCGCTCCCCAGACATGGCTTTGCCTGCCCGCCGTGCGCGGCGGCGCATAGTGACGGGCAAGCGCCATGAGGGCGGCGCGTAACATCAGCTTGGCCGAGCGCACCGGCCATTGCCGTTCCCGCTCGACGAGTTCCAATCCTTTCTGAAAGCAGCAGACATCTAGCGCGACGCCGCAAAGCTCCGGACCGATCGCCTCCATCGCCTTGCCGACACGCATGCGCGCGGCAAGCGCCGTGTCGCAGAGATCGACCGTGCCGCCGGCCCCTCCCCTGGTGTTCGACGCAAGCCGCGGCTCGTAGGCCATGGTCAGGCGCGGCTGCAATTGCGCCCGGGTGAAATCGGCATGCAGCCGCTCTCCCGCGGCAAGCGCTTCGGGGCCCAAGAAGGCCTGGCCGGATTTCTCCTTCAGCCGGGCAATGGCGCCGAGCGGTGATTCCACCGCGTTGACCCGCACGGTCTTGCGGATGCCATCGACGGAAACGGTGCGGTTTTCAGTGTCCCGATGCTGCTCCTGAAACGCCTCTTCCGGCGCCAGCAGAGCCCGGCGCAAAAAGGCCCGCGCCTCGGAAGTGGTGCGAATGCGGTCGCTGTCGCGGACGACGAGGCCCAGGGCGCAGGCCCGCTCCAGCGCGGCTTGCGGAAAATACCGCGGCGGCTGCCCAGCACCGGAAGAGAGCGCCACGTCCCCCTCCACCGACTCGATGAACACCGCCGGATGACCTGCGGCATACCGGACAAGGCGAACGATGATCTTGTGACCGGTATCACCCATGCTCGCGGCGGCATCACTCATGCTCGCGGCCTCCCGGCGCACCGAAGACCGAAGTGACGACACGCTCGACCGAGGCGATGAAATCGTCGAAGGCCGGATCGTCGCGGCGGTCCTCGACGACATTGCAGGCATGGCTGACGGTCGTCCGGTCGCGGCCGAAGGCGTAGCCTATATCGGTGAGCGAAACCTGCAGGACGACATGGCAGACATACATGGAGATCTGCCGGACATGGCAGCTGGTGCGCCGACGGTCACGCCGGAGCGGCACCCGCTCGCCGACCAGCATCACCATCTCCGCCGTCAGCTGGCGCACGACGCGGCAGCGCAGATGGGCGGCGACGGGCAGAGCTGGCCCCCAGGGCTCTACGAGAGTGACGGAACCGCTAGCGGACGGCGGCGCGGCCGCTTTGATTTCCAGCCGCTGGCGCCGGCGTACCGCCGGGAGGCTGCGGTTCGGCGGCATAAAATGGAGGGCGGAAAGCGGATCGGCTTTGAAGAGATGCATGAGTTACTCCTTTAAATAGGAATTAATTCATACACCCTAGTGCGAATACGGGGACGAAAGGAACAGCCTGCTTGCAACCTTGCGTTGTTTTTGCGAGGTTTTTAGTTATTTTTCCTAAGAAAATAGGTATATTTTCCTCCGCCCGCAAATCTGATGTCGGTCTGTTGCGGCGCGGGTGGTAAAAAGCCGGCCAGGTCTCGCCGGGCCGGTTTGCTTCTTAAAGGGCCGAAGCGCCCAGCCCTTATTTGCCGCGGCGCTTGCGGCGCTGGCCGAGACCCATTTCCTTGGCGAGGCGCGAACGCGCTTCGGCATAAGCCGGAGCCACCATCGGATAGTCGGCCGGCAGATCCCACTTCTCGCGGTAATCTTCCGGCGACAGGCTGTGGTGGGTCATCAGGTGGCGCTTCAACGACTTGAAGGTGCCGCCGCATTCCAAGCACGTAATCTGGTCATCCTGAACCGACTTGCGCACGGACACGGCCGGCTTCGGCTTCTCGATGGCAACAACCACCGGAGCCGGGCTGCTGGTGTTGTTCAGGGCGGCATGCACATCGCCGATCAGCGTCGACAGTTCGGCGACCGGTACGACATGATTGCTGACATAGGCTGCAACGATCTCTGCGGTAAGTTCAACCAGAAGATCATGGCCCGAGCCAAGCGTTAGATCCGTCATTCTTTCTTTCTCCTATCGGAATTCTTCCAACATGCACGCGACAGGATCGCGCACACAACTAAAACATGCGAAGAAAATGTCCGAAAAGCGCGGTAAACGGCTCTGATCCGAAGATTTCCCTCGACAGAAACCGTAAAACCTCGACAAGCTCTCATATTACTCCAAATTCCGGAGTTTGAATACGTCGCCAAAGCGCCGGAATTTCCAGACACCTCAAAGCAACAACCAATATTCACAACCCATGCTGGAATTTTATAACGAATTAATATGGATACGGACACTTTGCCTTTACTCGATTAACACCGATCAAAGAAAAGTCCAATAATAATTTATGCGAGATCTAGCCTACTCATCTTGAAATGTGGCGCCAACCGTCGGCGTGATGGAAACATTACGTTACATCTAAAAAAAGACACGGCTTTGTGTTGGCGGGTGAGCGATTCTCTACGTGCGATCTGCTGCAGTCATAGCGGATACTAAAGTGCGTCGCGATCTTTCAGATCCGCTTACCGCATTACAGCGCTGCGCGCGACATGCTCTAGAGATTGCCGGACTGCCGTTTTGCCAATGGCAATTGGTCGGTAACGGACAGATTGGTGAGCCTGTATCCCGCCTGGTGGGCGACCTTGGCAAGAAGGTGGGCGGAAACGGGCGCCGTCAGAACGAAGAAGGCAAATCCGGCGAGCGCTCTGAGCAGGATGGCGATATCGAGCGCGTGCAGCCCCGCGGCCAGGAAAAGCAAACCGGAGCCGACAGTGCCCGCTTTCGAGGCGGCATGCATTCGCGTGTAGAGGTCCGGAAAGCGCAGAAGTCCAACCGCAGCCAACAGGCTGAAGAGCGAGCCAACCACCAAGAGCACGCTGACGGCGATCGCCACCACCATATCTGGACCGGCGCTCATTGGCGGACTCCCTTTTTCCGGCGCCGCTCCGGGGCTACGGCCTTGCCATGCTTCGGCGCCTCCAGCCGGCCACCGCGTGATTCGGGCGACAAGCCGCGGGCCAGAATGAAGCGCGCAAAGGCCACGGTTGCCAGAAAGCCGACGAGGCTCAGCGCAATCGCGATGTCGATATAGAGATTGAAGCCACTGCGGATGGCGATGACGGCGATGAAGCCAATGGCGATCGCAACAAGCATATCGAGCCCAAGCACCCGGTCCGGCAGGGTCGGTCCGCGCACGATCCGGGCCACCGTCAGCAACAAGCCGAGCGACAGGGTGACAAGCGCGAAGGTGGTCGAGAAGGAAAGGATGGCGGACGCGCTCATGCCGGGAAAGCCTCCCGGATGCGGCGCTCGAAGCCGGTGGAGATCGCTCGCCTTTCGGCGGCCGGGTCATGGCAATCGAGTGCGTGCACATAGAGCGTCTTGCGGTCGTCCGATACGTCGACCGACAGAGTGCCGGGCGTCAGCGTGATCAGATTGGCGAGGAGGGTGATTTCGAAATCGCGCGTAATCGTCAGCGGAAAGGCGAAAATACCAGGCCGCAACCGCATGTTCGGCCGCAGCACCATCAACGCGACCTTGATTGCCGACAGCGTCAGTTCCTTGAAAAACAATCCGGCCAGCAGCAGCACTTTCACCGGGCGGGCGCGATTGAGGCTGGCCGGCAACTGCTCGCGCACCAAAAGCAGCGACACGGCGCCGATCAGGAAGCCGAGCGCCAGATTGTGGAGGGTGAAGCTGCCGGTGACGGCCACCCAGACCAGGGTCAACAGCAGATTGGCGATGATGAACCTCATGGCGCGCTCCCGGCCGGAAAGACGGAATTGAGATAACGGGACGGCTCGTTGAGCGTCAAGGCGGCCTTCTGGACGAGCCCGAGCAGGGTCTCGGGAAACAGCCCGATCAGGATGCTCACCGCCGTCAGGGCAATCAACGGCACAAGCAGCGTTGCCGGCAGGGCGACCTCTCCCGACGGCGCGCCCGCGCCGGCTGGCCGCCAATAGGCGAGCAGGAACAGCCGCGCCGTGGCGATCGTCGTCAGGAAGCCGGTGAGAAGCAGGGCGGCCGCCAGCCACCAGGCCCCGGTGTCGAGGGCGGACTTGACCAGCATCACCTTTGGCCAGAAGCCGGAAAAGGGCGGCAGGCCGGAGACAGCGAAGAACAGCATCAGCGACAACGCCGAAAACAGCGCATGGCGCGTGTAGAGCCCGGCCAGCGAAGACAGCGAGAAACCGCCGCCGAGACGGGCGGCCAGGCCGGCCGCCAGATAGAGCGCCGTCATCACCACCATGGAATGCAGTGCGTAGAAGACCGCGCCGCCGATGCCGCCCGGTCCGCCGACGGCGATACCGGCAAGCATGGAGCCGATGCCGGAAATGACGAGGTAACCGAGCAGGCGCCGCGTGTCGGTCTGCGCCAGCGCACCGAGCGCGCCAGTGATCATCGTCAGCACGCCGGCAAGCGCGATGACGAAGCTGAGCTCTTGCCGCTCGACCGGAAACAGCATGACGGAAACGCGGATCAGCGCATAGATGCCGACCTTGGTCAGCAGCCCGGCAAACAGCGCCGACACGACGATGCGCGGCGTATGATAGGAGGCAGGCAGCCAGAAGTTCACCGGGAAGGCCGCCGCCTTCATGGCAAAGGCAAAGGCGAGGAGCGCCATCAGCGTCGTCAGCGGCGCGGCGTCCCGCAGTTCGCGGGCCTTGACCACGATGTCGGCCATGTTGAGCGTGCCGAAGATCCCGTAGAGATAACCGGTGGCGATCAGGAACAGCGTGGTGGCGACGAGGTTGAGGAAGCCGTATTTCACCGCCCCGTCGATCTGCTCGCGCTCCGAGCCGAGCACCAGGAGCCCGAAGGACGAGATCAGCAAGACCTCGAACCAGACATAGAGGTTGAAGATGTCACCGGTCAGGAAGGCGCCGCTGACGCCGGCCATCAACAGCATCAGCAAGGGATAGAAGCCGTAGCGGCGACCGCTGTCGTTGATGTCGGTGACGGCGGCAATGGCGCCGGCGAGCGCCACCACGGCCGCCATCAGCGCAAACAGCGCACCGGTGAGATCGACCGTGAAGGCGATGCCGAAAGGCGGCAGCCAGCGGCCCATCACCATCGTCACCGGACCGTTTTGCGAGACATGCCACAAAAGCGTAGCGTCGATCCCGGCAAGAACGCAGAGCGCGGCAATGGCGATCAGCGGCTGCAGGCCGGTCCGGTGCCGAACCATCATCAGGATGGCGCCGATGCCGATGCACCAGGCGACGGGCAGGATAACCAGCCAGTCGAGCGCGGTCACCGGTTGGAGAACCAGCGCTGCGGACAGGTCGGCGGAGGGCGAGGAAACGGCCATGTCGCGTCAGTATCCCAGCGGCGGCAGCGTGGCGTCTTCCGGCTCTGCCACCCGCATCTCATCGGTGTTGTCGGTGCCAAGCGTGCTGTAGGCGCGCCAGGAAAGCACCAGCAGGAAGGCGAAGAACGAGAAGGAAATCACGATCGCCGTCAGGATCAACGCCTGCGGCAGCGGATTGGCGACCGGCCCGGCCGGCACGTCGAGACCCGGCCCGATCACCGGCGGCACCTCCCGCATGATCCGGCCGCTGGTGAAGATCAGAAGGTTCACGGCATTGCCGAGGATGGCGACGCCGAGCAGCATGCGGATGATGGATTTCGACAGAAGCAGATAGATGGCGATCGTCAGGAAGATGCCGGTCAGGAGCGCGAAAACGGGTTCCATCAATCCTCACCCCTTTCCTCGAGCGACAAGGCGACGGAGGTCACCGCGCCGACGACGACCAGATAGACGCCGATATCGAAGGTCATGACGCTCGACAGCGGCACTTCTTCGCCGAGGATGACCGGATAGACCCAAAGGCCGGTCATGAACGGCACATGGAACACCATCGACAGGAGGCCCGACAGCGTCGAGAGCAGCAGCCCGGCCCCGGCTATCGCCAGCGGATGAAAGACGATCGCCCGGCGCACGGTCTCGACGCCGAAGGCGATGCCGTAGATCGACAGGGCGGCGACCGCGATCAGCCCGCCGATAAAGCCGCCGCCCGGCTCGTTGTGGCCGCGCAGAAGCACGAAGATCGAAAACAGCACCATAAGACCGACGATCAGCGGCGCGACCGTGCGCAAGATCAGCGATCTCATCGGCTCGCCTCCTCCGCATCTGGATCATTGTCGGCGATGTGCCGGAGCGAGCCGGCCCTCAGCCTCACCAGCGACAGGATCGCCAGGGCGGCGATCATCACCACGGCGATTTCGCCCAGCGTATCCGTGCCGCGGAAATCGACGATGATCACGTTAACGACATTGGCGCCGTGCGCGATCGTCTTCGAATACTGGTTGAAGAAATCGCTGAGCGCCGTGTTGAACGGTCCTTCCGTAACCTTGAGCAGGAAGAGCGTCGCACCGAGCCCGCAGGCAGCAGCGATGGCCGCATCCGGCAGCGTCTCGCGAAACGGCCGGTGATCGGAGGGCGAGAGCCTCAGCCGCGTCATCACCAGCGCCAGGATGACGACGGCCAGCGTCTCGATCATGAACTGGGTGAAGGCGAGGTCCGGCGCGCCGTAGATGAGGAAGATCACCGCCACCGAAAAGCCCTGGATGCCGAGCGAAACGATCGCCGTCAGCCGGTCCTTCGCGAGCACGACAGCGACAAGCCCGATCGCCGCGATCGCCATGATGGCGAGTTCGTGCAGCGGAATGTCCTGCGGAAAGACCGGTGCCCGCGCCAGTTCGCCGTAGAGGAAGGGCGCCGCGATGAGGACGATCGCCAACAGGGCGAAGGTTGCCGTCATATAGGTGTCGAGCCGGCCGTTCTGCAGCCGCCGCGTCACCGTGGCGGACAGGCGGACAAGGCCGCGCATCGCCTGGTCGAAGCCGCGATCCGGCCCCCAGCCGATCGCGGCGATAACGGCGGCGATCACCGCGCGAAGGCGCGTCAGCCAAAGATAGAAACCGACGCCGACAGCGACGGTCAGCGCCGACAGGATGAGCGGTACGCCGAGATGCGGTTCAAGCGAGATCGAAACAGTCCGCGCTTCGCCGGCAATCGCGGAGGCCATGGGCGACGAAATGAGGCTGTGAACGGGGCCGGAGAGGAAAGCGGCGGCAAGGCCTGCAAGCGCCAGCACGGCCGGACCGAGCCAGAGCAGGACCGGTGCCTCGTGCGGGGCCTGCGGCGTCTCGATCCGTTTGCCGATGAACGGCTTCAGCGCGACGGCGAAGGCGACGGCGAACATCAGCGCATTGCCGGCAACGGCCAGCGCCGCAAAGGTGATCGAGCGCATGTCGAAGGCAGACAGCGCCGTGTAGACTTCTTCCTTGGCGAGGAATCCGAAGAATGGCGGCAGACCGCCCATGGAGATCGCGGCGGCCATGGCAATGGCAAATGTCAGCGGCATGGCGGAGCGCAGGCCGCCGAGCCGGGTGACGTCACGCATTCCCGTTTCGTGATCGATGATGCCGGCGATCATGAACAGCGCGCCCTTGAACAGGGAATGTGCCACCAGATAGAGCGCTGCCGCCTCGATCGCGTAGGGTACACCGAAGCCGGTCAGGAGAACCAGAAGACCGAGCGACGACACCGTCGTATAGGCGAGCATCAGCTTCAGGTCGGTCTGGCGCACCGCCAAAAGCGCGCCGATGACGAGCGTCGCTGCGCCGAAGACCGGCAGGATGACCTGCCAGGCGGGCGTACCGCCAAGCACCGGGTAAAGCCGCATCAGAAGATAGACGCCGGCCTTCACCATGGTCGCCGAATGCAGGTAGGCGGAGACCGGGGTCGGCGCTTCCATGGCGTTCGGCAGCCAGAAATGGAAGGGAAACTGCGCCGATTTGGTAAAGGCGCCGCCCAGCACGAGGACCAGCGCCGCCAGATAGAACGGGCTCGCCTTGACCTGCGGGCCGAAGGCGCTAAGCAGCGAAAACTGCGTGATGCCGGAGATGTTCCACAGGATGATCAGCCCGGCGAGCAGGAACAGCCCGCCACCGCCCGTCACCACCAGTGCCTGCAGGGCTGCGCGCCGCGCCGCTTCGCGCTGATGATCGAAGCCGATCAGCAGGAACGAGGTGATCGAGGTCAGTTCCCAGAACACGAACAGCATCAGGAAACTGTCGGACGCCACCAGTCCCAGCATCGAGCCCATGAACATCAAGAGGAACGAAAAGAACCGGCCCTGATGCGGATGTCCCTTTAGGTAGCCGCCGGAATAAAGCACGATCAGAGCGCCAATGCCGGAAATCAGAAGGATGAAGGTCAGCGACAGCCCGTCGATCAGCCAGGAGAAGCTGACATTGAAGGACGGCACCCAGACATAGCCACCGGTCACCACTTCGCCGCGCGCAAGCTCGGCCGAGAAGCCGGCAAAATGCAAAAAGATAGCCACGGGAACAAGCGCCAGCACCCAGGCGGCCTTGTGACCGAGGATGCGCGTCAGGAGCGGCGCCACGATTGCGCCGAGGAATGGCAAAAGGAGTGCCAGAAATGTCAGACCGGCGACATCCATGGGTCCGATTGTTCCTTTCAAGGGTTGCGGGCGGCAGAAAACGGCAAGGAGGCACAGAGGACGATGTCGACGGCGGACAATCTTCGGGATAAGCCAAGCGATGAGCAAACTCAAGGTTACGGCGGCAAAATCGCCGCCTCTCCCCAGATCGTCACGGCCGCCGGCATGGCTGCTCATCTGCAGATCATGCGTGCACCTGCAGATAAGGTGATTGCCGGAACGCCCTGACCTTCCTATATCCTTGCAGCAAATCGAGGAGAGACCGATGAACGACACCAGCACCTTGAAAATATTCAAGAGCGATCAGGAGTGGCGTGCGCAGCTGACGCCGGAACAATATCGCATCACCCGTCAGCATGGCACCGAACGCGCCTTTTCAAGCCCGGATTTCGACTTGAGCAAGAAGGGTGTCTACCACTGTGTCTGCTGCAACCGGCCGCTCTACCGCTCGCAGGCAAAATTCAATTCCGGTACCGGCTGGCCGAGCTTCTACGAACCGATCTCGCCCGGCGCCGTGACCAAACATCACGACACGTCCTATGGAATGAGCCGGACGGAAATCCGCTGCGCCGATTGCGACGCGCACCTCGGCCACGTCTTCCTCGACGGCCCGCCGCCGACAGGCCTGCGCTACTGCATGAACGGTGTTGCGCTGACCTTCGAGCAGGAGTGAACTGCCCGCCGGCCAGGCGCCTGACCGCGCACAGCGTCAGGATGGCTGTCCGGTGCTTTCGAAAATAGCCTCCGGAGCGGACGGCAGGCCGAAGACATGGGCAAACAGAGCGTAAAGGCAGAGCACGAGCACGACCAGTGCCATCAAGGGCACGAACAGGAAGACAAGTATGACCGACCAGTTGCGGCCCGATGTCATCTCCTCGTCCGCCTCGCTCCAAAGGGGGACGCCCTTGTCATCGACGCCGTAGTCCGGGCGCTCACTTGAGACGTTGCGGTTTGCGGCATTCCGTGGCTCGGACATTCTCCCTCTTCCTCGGTGTGTCGCCACCGTTTTGACACAGAATACAGGCTTTCCCGGCAAAGTCTTCGATTTTGCTAATAGATCGTTACCCGCACAGCGCTCACCCTGAGCGCCCTCTGCGGTTTTAGTCGAAAGATGGCTTCAACCCATCGTGTTTTTCTTGCGATTCGCAACGAATAAGTTTCCGGCGCACTCCGGCTCGAATGAAACGACCGATCGCCTGATGACATCTTACTGTGTCCGCGCGATGGCTTGGAAACGCTCAACGGCACGATCGGCCGGATGGTGAAATCCCCTGCGGCTCGCCACGGGAGGCGATCGGGCGCCCCAGACGGCCCACGGTGCGGCACAGAATTGACGTGCGCCGTCACAATGCGGACATTTTCGATGAGTTCTCAGGCCGAAGCGCTGCTGATGCAGGTCAGGACGGCGGAATAGTGCACGGCCGCGGCCGTGACCACGAAGCCGTGCCAGATGGCGTTCTGGAAGCGCAGCCTTTCCCAGACATGGAAGATCACGCCGCAGGAATAGATGATGCCGCCGATCAGGATGAGGATCAGCGTCGTTTCCGTCAGCTGCGACAGGAGGGGACCGGCGGCAAACACGCCGCTCCAGCCCATGGCGAGATAAAGCAGGATCGCGACCTTGTCGAAGCGGCCGGGAAAGACGCACTTGATGAAGACGCCGACGAAGGCGATCGCCCAGAGGCCGATCAGCATGCCAAACAGATAGGGGTCCTCCCAGCCGCGCTGCAGGAACGGCGTATAGGTTGCGGCGATCAAGACGAAAATCGAGGAATGGTCGAAGCGGCGCAGGAACCATTTCGTCTTCGACACGGGATAGAGATTGTAGAGGAAGGAGATAGACAGCGTCGCAACGAGCCCGGCGCCGTAGACCCAGGCAGCCGCGAGCTGACCCGACGTACTCCAGAGGGTCGCATAGAAGATCATCGCCGTGACGCCGATCAGGGCAAAAGCAAGGCCGATCCCGTGGACGACACCATCGGCAATAAGTTCGGAGCGATCATAGTTCCATTTGATGCCCTTGATTTCCACCAGAGCCCCTCGACACTTCATTTCGTTTCACGATGCTGCCAACAAATGCCCACCATAGTTCGCAGCACCATACCGCCACCGCGCAAGCGCGGCAGCCCTACAATTTGACACAGGCAGGCGAACCGAAAAAGGGCCGGAAAGATCAAACTTTGCAACAGATCGACATCTCATCGGAAGGCGTTCACCGCTGCTCCCCGGAGACAGCCGCGATCAGATGCGCGACAATTCCGACAACTGGTCACCGACCTTTCGCAAGGCGCTGCAACGGCATCTTGTAGAGCAGAAACTCTATTCCGGCCCGATCGACGGCGGCTTCGGCCTGCAGAAGCAGAGCGCGATCGACAGGATTTTTGGGTTCGGCTAGGTTGATGGCGAACGCCAATGGCAGAGAGTTGCGCCGTTTCAGTCATTGCCAGTATTGCAAAAATCCCTATCCTGCGACGTCGCAAATGTCCAATGCAGTGGCAGAGGTAAGCATGTATTCGGCGCGGCCCATCCTAAAGAAAGACACTGGAGCTCTGATTGAGCTCTGGCGGCAAACATGGATTGCTACCTATAGGGAAACCCTTGGCGCGGATGCTTTGGAAGCTATGCTATCCAACCTTGACGCCCATGGTGCCTCTGCATTGTTGCCAGACAATGGTGAGCAAGGTTACTGCGCGGTTGTGGATGATGCGATTGTGGGGAGTGCGATCTTTGCGGATCGTGGCGGCACGGCATACCTTTGGGGCATGTACGTTAGCCCTCTCTACCAACGAGGAGGAGTCGGGACGCTTTTGCTGGAAGCCGTTTCATCCGCTTCAAACAGTGATCGTTTTGAAATTCGCGTATTGTCGACAATCGAGCCGGCACTGAGCTTTTATACGAAGCAGGGTTTTAAGATCGCAGGCCAAGAGAAGACCGAGATCATGCCCACAATTCACGCGAACTCGCTGATCATGTCCCTCAAGGTCGATCGTTCGCGAAAATCCTAGATTGTCGCAACAATTGCGATGCGAGGAAGTCGGCTGCGCTGTCATGAGCTGCTGCGGCAATCTGCGCCCCGAGCGAGATGCCGAGCACGCCGACTTTGCCCGCAGCCGCCGTCGGCAGCTTTCGCTTGCCATCACGCTTAAAATGTCGACCTTCAGCGATCGATCAGCACCGCGCATTTGCAATGGCTGGCGACGCGGCTTGCGGTGGAGCCGATGAAGTAGTCGATCAGACCGGGCCGGTGCGAGGCGATGATCACGAGGTCGCCCTCCATCTCTTCCGCAAAGGAATTGATGATGCCGGCTGCGCCGCCGACGCGGATTTCGACGCGGCCCTTGACGCCGTGTTTGCGCTTGAGATCGGTCAGCGTGTTGGCCGCGTGCTTGCGGGACGCCTCGATCATTTCCAGCGGAAAGTCGACAATCATGTAGCCCTGCGCATAGGCGTTCAGATCCTCGACCACATTCAACAGAATGATTTCGCCACCCTCGTCGAGCAGCGACTTGGCGCGCTCCAGGACCTTTTCACCGTGCTCCAACTGGTCCATGGCGATCGGGACGATGATTCTCGAATACATGACTGTCTCCTCGGGTTCGCCGCGCCGGCAGAGAGGCAAGACGTCCTGCCTCATGGCCGCTGTTTTCACCAACCCTCGCTGCCTGGCGCGGATAAATAGAATATAGGTGTGCGCGGGAAAAAGTCACAACCCGGCATGCGGTCGCAGGCGATTGTCAACAGGCTGAGAACGGTACTTCCCCAATCCGCCCCCTTTCGTAGACGCCGCAGGCGCGCCATATAGTTCTGCAAGAGTTTCAAACGGGATTGCGCCATGGCCGGCTTCGACAGACGGACCTTCATGAAATTGTCGGCGACAGCGCTGGCAACGGGAACGGCCGCAGCCACGGCACGGGCAGAAAGCACGAGGATGACAGAGCAAACCGCCACACACGCAGTCCGCATGCCGGCCTATATCGATCACTCGCATCTGGTGGTGCGTGACTTGGCCATGGTGTCGTCGTGGTATCAGCAGATCATGGGCCTGACGCCGATGGACAGGACGGCGAGCGGAGAGACGCTTGGCGTTGCCGGACGGCCGCTTCTGACGCTGACGACCGCAGGCAATGCCGCGGTGGCGCCGCGCAACGCGCCCGGCCTCTTCCACACCGCCTTCCTCGTTCCGGATCGCACCGAGCTTGGCCGCTGGCTCGCCCATGTCGCCCACAACAACGTGCCGCTGCAGGGCGCGTCGGATCATCTGGTGAGCGAGGCGATCTATCTCGGCGACCCCGAAGGCAACGGTATCGAGGTCTATCGCGACCGTCCGCGGGAGGAATGGAACTATATCGAGGACGGCATGGTGAAGATGGCAACGCTGCCGCTCGACCTGCAGGCGCTCTACGACACGGCGCCGAAGGACAAATGGGACGGCATGGCGGATGGGACGGCGATCGGCCATATCCACCTGCAGGTGTCGGACATTCCGCAGGCCAACGCCTTCTTCCGCGACGTGCTGGGGCTCGACCTGATGGCCACCTATCCCGGCGCCAGCTTCTTTGCCTCGGGCAAGTATCACCACCATGTCGGCGCCAATATCTGGAATTCGCGCGGTGCTCCGAAGCGGCAGGGCAACATGACCGGCCTTGCCGACTACACCGTGCATTTCAACGACCCGGCCAAGCTGCAGGCGGCCGTCGCCAAGCTCGACGAGCTGGAAATTCCGGTGACGCGCAACGGCGCCACCGTCTCGCTCATCGACCCCTGGGGCATCGGCCTGAAACTGGTGGGCTGACAGGCCCGTATATCAGTGCGTTGCCCCGGAGCCGCCGACCGCCACGATCGCAAAGGGTTGTCCTTCGACAGGGATGGTTGCGGTTTCCTCCAGGCCATCGCTATCGATCATCCGCACAAGGCTGTGGCGCGGGTCGGTGATGGCGATCCGATCGCCGGCGACCGCCAGCCGCGGGCGCGGATCGCGCCAATGTCCATCCTTGCTGTAGGGTTCGGTGACGGTCGCGGAACGGGTGATCTTGCCGCTGACGACATCCAGCAGATGGAGCTTGCCATCCTCGGTGAGGATATAGGCGTTGCGAAGATTGGCCGGATCGAGAATGAAGTCGATGCGGCGGGTCGCGAGTTCCACGAGGCGATAGGGTGTCGAGCTGTCGGGGTCGATCAGTACTACCTTGTCCTCGCCATAGTTGCCGAGAAAGAACTGCATCGACTTGCCGCCGAGCAGTGTTGACACCTTGCCTTCAGGCAGGTCGTCGCCATAGGCGATCATCTCGAGCTTCGGCCCATCGATCCCTCCCGGGCGGGCGACAAGAACCCCCTCCTCGCAGCCGAAGGCGACGAGGCGCGCTGACGTCGCTTCCCCATGCAGGCCCGTGCAGGCGGCGACATCGCCAAGCTGCTTGCCTGACCGATCGACGATGCGCAGGCCAAGCCGTGGGGGAAGGTCGTCCGCCTTCACTTCGGCTTTCATATCGGGTACCGACACCAGAATGTTCTTTTCCAGCGGCACGGCCACGCCATGATGCGGCGCGGTCGTGTCCAGGCTTGCAGCATCGGCGCTGCCCTCGATCAGCGCACTCTCGCGGAAGAGATCGAGCTTGCCGCCGCGATCGTAGAAAACAGCGACGTCGTCTCCATGGGTGACGACATGGCCCGGCTTCTTGCCGTTGATCACGACAGGAAGCAGTTTCGGCTCGATAACCTCGATGTCGCGATGCTCGCCATGGTCCAAGAGGGCTATCCCGGACGAGATCACCTGCACCGTGTCCTTGTCACCCTGCACGGCAAAGACGGTTCTGCCACTATCGCTCAAGGAGAGCGCGGCAAAGCCGCCGATGTCGAACCTGCCGAGCTCGCTGCCGCTTGCCGCATCCAGCGCCCGCACCACCGGCTGCGTATGATCGGCCACGAACAGCCTCCATGTCTCCTTGCCGTCATCGGCAAGGGCTGAAAAAGGGGCCAGCGCCGTCAACGCCGCGACGGCGGCAGCCTGCATCGGCGTGCCAAGATGGATCCGCATGAAACTCTCCTACAAATGTTAATGTAATAACGTAACATTTTTGTTGTTATAAAGTTACATACGTCTTGTCCAGCCCCAAAATGCTCACCCGCGTCCGACGTCGCGCCATTCCACGACCGTCCAGTTTCAAATCCATCCGGCAGGACGGCACGACAATTATGAGCCCAGGTCAGAGGTAAGCCGTGTCGCAGTCGGCAAAGGGAATAGGGGGACGAGAGGACGCTGGACATTCCGCCACCAAACGCCCCTTCGGGTTCGGCATTCTCATGCGATCCAGAACGTGTGGCGGACGGCGCATAGGGCGTTGAGGTCAGCCGCCGCAGGCTGCCGCCCGTCCTAGCAGGAAGGCTCGTTCGCGTTCGTTGCGGGTAAGCGCGGCCGCGCGCGCGAACTCTGCCCCGGCTTCGGACAGCCTGCCCGCCCGGAACAGGAAGTCCCCCTTGGCTGCCGGCAGCGGGGCATAGTCGCGCAGGGTCCCCGCTTGCTCGATCGCCTTCACAAGCGCCAGACCTGCCTCCGGCCCGAAGGCCATGCTGTGGGCTACGGCCCGATTAAGATCGACGACCGGTGACGGCATCACCTCAAGCAGCGTGTCGTAGAGCGCGGCGATCCTCTGCCAGTCGGTCTCCCCAGCCTTGCGCGCCCTTGCGTGACAGGCAGCGAGTGCTGCCTGCAGGGCGTAGGGTCCGCCCGCACCGCCGAGCGCTTCGGCACGCGCCAATGCAGCGAAACCCCGGCGGATCAGAAGCTGGTCCCAACGGGTGCGGTTCTGTTCGGTCAGCGGAACGAGCGATCCGTCCGGCGCAATTCGGGCGCCAAGGCGCGAGGCCTGGATTTCCATCAGCGCGAGAAGACCGAAAACCTCGGGCTCACCGGGCGCCAGCCCGGCGAGGATGCGGCCAAGGCGCTGGGCCTCGGCGCACAGAGCCGGACGGATCAGGTCCTCGCCGGTGGTGGCCGCATAGCCTTCGTTGAATATCAGGTAGATCACCTCGAGCACCGAGGCGAGGCGTTCCCTTCGGTCCGGCCCGCGCGGCACTTCATAGGCCAGGCCGGCCTTGCCGAGCGTCTTCTTGGCCCGGACGATGCGCTGGGCGATGGTCGCTTCGTTCGAAAGGAAGGCGCGGGCGATCTCGCCCGTCGTCAGCCCGCCGATCAGGCGCAGCGTCAACGCCGCGCGCGCCTCGGGCGACAGCATCGGGTGGCAGGCGGTGAAGATCAGGCCCAGCAGTTCGTCGCCAAGATCGTCATCCATGGCAGCCTCGATATCCGCGACGGGATCGACACTTTCGCCCTCAAGGTCCCGGCCGATCTCGGCATGCTTGCGCGCCAACATTTTCTTGCGGCGGAACCCGTCGATGGCGCGGCGCTTGGCAGCGGCCATCAGCCAGGCACCGGGATTTCTCGGAACCCCGGTCTTCGGCCATTCGGAGAGGGCAATCACCAGGGCGTCCTGGGCCAGGTCCTCGGCCAAACCAACGTCCCGCACCATTCGGGCCAGGCCCGCGATGAGCCTGGCCTGTTCGATCCGGAAGACCGTCTCGATCGTCTGATGGGTTTCGGTCGCCGCCATGTTTCCCGCTTACGGGAGGTGCGAGGGCGACGTCAAGCGGCAGTGGCGACGGCGCGGCGTCAGAGCATGATGCCGAAAGTGCAAGCGGTTTTCGGCATCCTGCTCTCCTTCTTTGTTTCCAGAGCGGATTCAGCTTTCAGGTCGATTCGACCTCACGGTAAACGACAGTGGCGTCTCACCCCCCTCTGCCCTGCCGGGCATCTCCCCCTCAAGGGGGGAGATTGGTGGGGCGGGCCTCCTGCTCCGATCTCCCCCCTTGAGGGGGAGGTGTCATGAAGTGACAGAAGGGGGTATTCCCGATGCTGTCGTGTACCGTGATTCGACCTGAAGTCATCGCGCTCTAGTGGCCGGCCAGCTTCTCGCGCTGGCGTTCCTCCTGTTCGGCGAGCTCCGGCGTCAGCGCATCGCCGAAGTCGGCGGCCTCGAACACTTGGCGGATCTCGAGTTCGCTCGGGCCTGGCATCGGATTGGGGCAGCGCTTCGCCCACTCCACCGCCTCGGCCATGTCCTTCACTTCCCAGATCCAGAAACCGGCGACCAGTTCGCGGGTCTCGGCGAACGGGCCGTCGATAACGGTGCGGCAGGGGCCGTCGAAGGCGATACGCTTGCCTTTCGACGAGGGATGCAGCCCCTCACCCGCCAGCATGACGCCGGCATTGATCAGTTCCTCGTTGAACTTGCCCATCGCCTCCAGAAGCTCGGTCGAGGGCATGATCCCCGCTTCTGACTCCTTCGTCGCCTTCACCATAACCATGACACGCATCGTCTTTTCTCCTCTGATGACGGAAGCCACAATGGCCTTCCTGATCATACGACGAACGCATGACGGCAAAATCGACATGCCGGTGAAATTTTTTCGTGAAAAGTTTAGGTCGTCGTCCCTGGGGCGTCGGGCTGACGCTGGCAGACTTAAACCCCGGCATCAGCCCAGTCGCATTGGAAGGCCAGCATAGGCTTCGCAAATCCTTTCAGCCGCCGGCGGGTCGCGTGACCGAAGACATCGGCGGCGCCGTACTCTCGAAAAATGTTCTCCGACACCAGAATCTGGTCGCTGGAGGCCGCAGCGCACAATCGAGCGGCAAGCTGCACCGTGGAGCCGAACAGGTCGCGGCTGTCCTCGATGGGCTCGCCGCAATCCAGTCCGATGCGAACATGAATAGGCTCAGAGTTGCCGAGGTTGTACCGTTTGAATTCCCGCTGAATTGCCATTGCGCAATCGACCGCCGCGGATGTCGCGGCGAACGTCGCCATGATGCCGTCGCCGGTGTGCTTCACCTCGCGGCCCGAGGCTTGGCCAAGACATCTGCGCACGAGAGAATCATGCGCCCTGACCAGTTCGGCCGCCATGCGGTCGCCGAGCCGCGATGTCATCGCCGTCGAGCCGACGATGTCGGTGAACAAGATTGCCCGATGGCCGCAGTCCATTTCGCCCGAGGATTGTCCGGGGGCCTGCTCGGGGTCCTGAATTCGGCCGAGAAACGCCTCGACCGCCGACAACGCGACCTCAACAACCTCGCCGGCGATGAAGCCATGCGCCTCGCGGTGCACGCATTGGGCAGTTTCCGCGTCGGGCGCATCCACGAGGCAAAACACGGTCCCACGCTGCTGGTCGAACCAGTAGGTCAGGAACTTGACCCCATACCGATCCTGTATCTCGATATCCCTGCGGTGCGCCTCGGCGGCGTCGGCCGCGGTGATTGCCGAAAAGTCATGCCGGTCCATGAATATAGCCATATGCGCCTCCTGCCCTGAAGCCTCAGCCCACAAGGAAGGTTTCATTCTACGACCTGAACGCTACCCGGTCCACCTTTCGGGCGGTTGTGAGGCCGGCGCCTTCCAGCGCGACTACACAAAATGCGCAAGGGGAGGACGTTGCCGTCCTCCCCTCATTCTTGTTTGCTGGCCGGTTGATCGCTCAGGCCGCATAGCGGGTGCGTTGCTGCGGCTGCGAATGCGACACGCGGCTTGCTTCCTCGAGCTTGAAGCGGGCAAGCAGGGTCTGCAGCTGGCGGCTCTCTTCGGCGAGCGTCTCGCTCGCAGCCGTCGTCTCCTCGACCATGGCGGCGTTCTTCTGCGTCATCTGGTCCATGTGGTTGACCGAGGTGTTGATTTCGGCAAGCGCGGTTGCCTGTTCGCGCGCCGCAGTGGCGATGCTGTCGACATGGTCGTTGACGCGCAGGACAAGCTTCTCGATCTCCAGCAGGGCATCACCCGTCGCCCGCACCAGCGAGACGCCACCTTCGACTTCCGAGGCAGAGGCGCTGATCAGCGTCTTGATCTCCTTGGCGGCATTGGCGGAGCGCTGCGCCAGCTCGCGCACTTCCTGGGCGACGACGGCAAAACCGCGACCGGCTTCACCGGCGCGAGCCGCCTCGACACCGGCG
>UCOA01000242.1 GCA_900474095.1 Hyphomicrobiales bacterium
CCCAGCCGGTCGCGCCAGCCTGGCGGGCGCGGTTTTTCTTTTCCGCGTCGCTTTCCGTCGTCAGCACCAAAATCGGGATGGCCCGGAACTTCTCGTTCTTGCGCACACCCTCGATGAAGCCGAAACCATCGAGACGCGGCATGTTGATGTCGGTAACGATGACATCCGGATTGGCATCCTCGAGGACTTCAAGCCCCTCGATGCCATCTTCCGCCTGGATCGTTTCAAAACCGGCATTGTTCAGCGTGACGAGAAGCATGTTCCGGATGGTTCTGGAATCATCAACCGTGAGAACTTTCTTTTTCATGTCTCAGATCTCCTTTGCCATCAGGTGATCGATGTTCACCCCGATGAGCTGCGTCGTTTTCGTGAATGCGTCCGACACCTTGGAGAAGGCGAAGGAGTGTTTATCCTCTTCCCAGCTTTTCGCTCCGGCCATTAGCACCTGAACGCAGAGCGCCCCGACGCGCTCCACCGCGGAAGCGTCGACGACGAGATTGCTGCCACGCAAACCCATCAACTTGCTGTGCAGAGCGTTGGCCTCGTTCAGATCGAGGACCGGCGCGAGACTTAAACTTTTCGGAGCGGCCTTCCTGGTTGCCATCTCTACTTTCCTTGTCTGACTGGGAGTAATTTACACGGATGGTTCAACGGATTTTCGGCCCGGCGCTGGACGCGTCGGAATTCGAAGATCGCCGCGACGGGCTGACGGTGTTTCTGGCGGCTCATCATCAGCGCCCCCATCCGGCGAGGCGACCCTGAAGGCCGAAACCGTCGTCGAAACTGTCCTTTGCCTCGTCGGCCTCGTCCTGCCGCGCGACCGCCAGCGGGGCTATGGCGCGTGGCGGAACCACCTTCGGCGCCTGGCGCTGGACATGGAACTGGCGGATCGTCTGGCCGAGTTCGAGGATCACCGTATGAAGGTTGTCGCACGTTTCCTTTGCGCCGAGGGCCTGTCCCGCGCTGACGCCGATCTCCGAGCCAATTCGGCCGAGCTCGGACGTCGCCAACTGCAAGCCGGAAACCTGTTCTGCGGTTTCGTCTGCGATACCTGCGATGGCGTCGTTGATGCCGCGGACCTGTTCGACGATGCTGCTGATCGCGTCCTGTGTGCGACCGACCCGCTCGACGCCGGCCTCCACCTGGGATTTTGTGTTCGAGACGAGCTGTTTGATTTCACGAGCCGCGTCGCCGGAGCGCTGCGCCAATGCCCGGACTTCCTGCGCCACCACGGCAAAACCACGACCGCTTTCGCCGGCGCGCGCCGCCTCGATGCCGGCGTTGAGGGCCAAAAGGTTGGTCTGGAACGCAATCTCGTCGATGACGCCGATGATCTGGCCGATCTTTTCGGCTGAAGCCTCTATGTCGGCCATGGCGGAAATCGCCTGGCCGGCGATCTCGCCGCTGTGCTCGGCTGACTGTCGGGTAACCGCAACGCTCTTTTCGGCCGCGCGCGTCTGGGCGGCATTCAGTTTGACACGATCGACAATGGCGGTAAGCGAGGCCAGGGTGTCTCCGAGCGCTTCGGACTGCTCCTGCGCCCTTGCGACGAACCCACCGGTTTGGCCGGCAAGCGCCTGCGACGAGGATTCCATCCTGGTCGCCTGATCCGACAGGCCGATGACCTGTTGCTGCAGGACGTCGAGCGCGCCGTTCAGTTCCTGTGCCAGCGGTTGGTAGGCAGCGGAAACGGCAGGCGGGGTGCGAACAGAAAGATCGCCCCGGCCAAGCGCCTGGGTCACATCGCCGAAGAGCGCAAGCGCTTCGGCTTCGCCCGCCTTGCGCTGCTCGGCGAGCTGGCGCTGATGGCTGTGGCGTTGTTCGTTGAAGCGCAGGGAAACTGCGATTTCGGTATCGACAAACACGGTACGCACGAGGGCGGCGACCAGATCGTTCAGTTCCTGTCTGCGCGACTTGCCGAGCGGCAGAACCGATTTCGGCCACAACTCCTCGATCATCGAGCAGATCAGGCGTTCAAGAACGATCGCATGGCCGGCGATCTGCCAGCGTGGATCAAGCCCCATCTTGCTCTCGGCATCCGCAAGCACCTTGACGCGCTCGGCATAGAGGCTGTCAAAACGGGCGTCAGTCAGTACGCTCCAATGCGAGGACTGGAGATCATGCAGCCGGTCGATCTGGCGATCGCTGGTGAAATGGCGGGCAGCCTCGGGGAAGGTCTGCAGACGCTGGAAGAGATCGCGCAGCGCCAGCTCGACCTGGGCGCCGAGGGATTGACGGTTCCTGCGCAGGACATCGGTCTGGCCATCATCGAGCCCGGCAAACCGCAAGCGTTCGAGCAGACTGCCCGCCTGCGCCTTCCTGGTCTGATCTGGCGACGTATCCTGCCTCAACGCTGTTCCCCGGTCCGGTGCGCAACTCTGGAAAACCGGCGCGGCTTTCAGAGGTATTTCTAGAATTCGAACTGTTGCAGTGCCTCCCACAGGCCTTGACGGCGCGCGGTGCCTTTCATGCCGACGGATAGACTGAAGGGGCGATGCCCAAGCGCGCCGACTTGCAAGATGCGCGTGGAGACGGCGGCGACGCCATCCGGCCACGGCATTCGGCCGCTTCGTTCCCAAAAGATATCCGGTGAGGTGCATACCGGATCGGAACCGGTTCGTCGGTGCGGCATCATGCCTTGTCGGGAAGTAGAGTTTCCCACTCCGACGTGTCCGATCATGTTTATGGTTAATTCCTTGCTTGAAGGTTAACGGTTGATACTCCCCTTCGGCTTTCGCTAAAATTCGCGCCATATTGGCGCAACCGGCCGCAACCGCATGCCGCCCCGCGGTTTGCATGTGATCAAGAAACAACAGGTTCTGAATGGTAAAACTTGAGAGTTGATCTTACGAGCGCCGCTCGTTAACTACAGCCTATTCTGACCGGCGCAAGCCATGCACAAGCATAGCCGGCCACGTTGAAGCGACATCATGAGGATGCCGTAGAAGGAACGAGCAATGATTGTTCTTGGACTGAGTGCTACGCTGATTGCCACGCTGACACTGGCAGCGATCTCCATGCTCCTCAATATCGAAGAAGACCGCAAGTCAATGAATTCGCGGGTCTTTTAAGAATTTCTTCGAAATCTTCCCACACGTTGTAGATTTCACGCCTGACTTTGCTTCACGTCGAGCTGTTTCTTCTCACGCTGCTTCAGACCGGCCGGCTTCAGCTCGCCATTTTTTGGCATAAGCCCTGTAATTCTCGGCTGCATAGCCGCCGAACTCCTTCGTGTGGACCTGCGCACGAGTGCCATCGGCGAGGCACGCAGCGCCAAGGCTCGTTCCCGTCGCGCTCTGACTGCCTATCAGCACCGGTCTTCCTGTCGCCGCCCTCAACATACCCAAAAAGGTTCGGTTTGCGGCAAACGGCCCCTCGACGACGATCTCCCCTTCAGCGCCGATCAGATCGAGGCACGTCGCGCTCATCATTGCCAGGTAGAAGGAGACGACGGCGAAACGTTCCGCGCCCGTCAATGCATCTTCTTCGCAAGTCCATCGCGCCTTTGCGTGAGGGAAAGGTCCGGAGCCTTCCGGCACGGCCGGCAGCAGCATGCATTGGCGGGCCG
>UCOA01000145.1 GCA_900474095.1 Hyphomicrobiales bacterium
TGGCGCGCCGCCGCCATTGCCGCCGTTCGGCGCGGAAGGCTGCCGCTGCGGTTCGCCGCCGGACAGTTCGAGCAGCCGGCGGGCTGCATCTTCCGGCGAAGGAAGGTGGGCAGCATGAGCGAGGCGGATCAACACCATCTCGGCCGCGCCGGCCGGACGCGACGAGCTTTCCGTTTCCGGAATACCCTTCAAGAGCATCTGCCAAAAGCGCGACAGTGTCGTCACGGCGATGCCGGACGAAAACTCGGCACCGCGGGTGCGTTCGATTTCGCTCAGCGACTGGTCGCTGGCTGCATCCGGAACGTATTTCAACCGGGTGACGAGATGGGTGAAGTCGGCAAGATCGGTCAGCACCACGGACGGGCTGGCACCCGCTTCGTACTGTCCGTTGAACTCCTCGAGCGCGGCTGCGACATCGCCTTTGACGATATGCTGGAACAGATCGACAATGCGGGCGCGATCGGCAAGTCCGAGCATCGAGCGCACGGCCTCGGCCTCGACCACTCCGCCGCCATGGGCGATCGCCTGGTCGAGCAGCGACAGGCCGTCGCGCGCAGAACCTTCCGCCGCGCGGGCGATCATTGCGAGCGCGTCGGGATCGGCCGAAATGCCTTCCTTGCCGAGAATGGTCGTGAACAGGCCGACGAGATCCGACGCGCCTATGCGGCGCAGGTCGAAGCGCTGGCAGCGCGACAGCACCGTGATCGGAACCTTGCGGATTTCGGTCGTCGCGAAAATGAACTTGACATGCTCCGGCGGCTCTTCGAGCGTCTTCAGCAGGCCGTTGAAGGCCTGGGTCGAGAGCATGTGCACTTCGTCGATGATGTAGACCTTGTAGCGCGCCGAAACCGGGCGGTAGCGCACCTGCTCGATGATCTCGCGGATATCGTCGATACCGGTATGGGAAGCAGCGTCCATCTCGATGACATCGACATGGCGGCCTTCCATGATCGCCTGACAATGCTCGCCAGGGATCTTGAGGTCGATGGTCGGCTTGTCGATTTCGCTCGTCTTGTAGTTCAGCGCGCGGGCAAGAATGCGGGCCGTCGTCGTCTTGCCGACGCCGCGCACGCCGGTCAGCATATAGGCCTGGGCGATGCGGCCGGTCTCGAACGCGTTGGTGAGCGTGCGCACCATCGGTTCCTGCCCGACCATCAGGTCGGAGAAATCCTTGGGGCGGTACTTGCGCGCAAGCACGCGGTAGGCGGCGGGTTTTTCGGATGTCGGGATTAGGGTATCTTCGCTCATCGCCCCTGCCGCTTGGCACCAAGTCGTGTCCAGACAGGACAGAAGGAAAAGGGTGGGAGGCTGGCACGATGACCCGTGCCTGGCTCGTTGGGGCTGCTTCCTTCCGGACCTGACCCGGTTGGCGAGTGGCTCGTCCACCACCAACCTCCCGGCTCTCATATCGGCAATATCGAAACCAAAAGCAAGCCACGCCTTCAAAAAACTGCTATCGTTGTGCAAACAAAAGCAAAATCACCGTTCAGGGAGATCCGCTTGCCTGCCTTCGACATCGATGAACGCCTGGAACGCGATGGATTTCTCATCGCCACGCTTGGTCTTTGCCAGCTTCGCATCAACAACGACCGCCGCTGGCCCTGGCTGGTGCTCATTCCGCAGCGCGACGGCGTGTCGGAGATCTTCGACCTGACGCCGCTCGACCAGGCGATGTTGACTTTCGAGACGAACATGGTCGCTTCGGCATTGAAAAAGGTGACGGGGGCGACGAAGATCAATGTCGGCGCGCTTGGCAATATCGTCCGCCAGCTACACGTCCATGTCATTGCCCGCAGCGAAGGTGATGCCAATTGGCCGGGGCCGGTGTGGGGTTTTGGCACGGCCGAACCCTGGGACGATACCGAGCGCAAGGCATTCGCAGCACGGATACTGGAAAATCTCTGATCATGACGAAATCGATCTTCGAACTGCACAGCCCGCACCCCGAGCCGAGCACGCTCGTTGCCTTCGCCGAGAATCATCTGGACCGGCAATCCGAACATCGCCCCGACGATTGCGTCGAAGTCGCCTTCCGCAAGGAGGGCGCGCATGTCTTCGCCTTTTCCGGCGGCAAGCTTGTCGTCAAGCATGACGAGAAGATCATCGATCCGCTGTTTGCGCCCTATGAGCTCGCGGGCCTCGAGCCCGAACTCGACGATGCCATTCTGCTCGGCTTCCTGGCCAACGGCGAGCCGCGGCTGGCTGTGCCGGTCGGGTTGACCGAGGAAACGCTTCCCGAACCATTCAAGCTTGCCGACGGTCGCACGCTCTATCGCCAGCAAATGCTGCCCGACGAACTGCTCGGCCAGTTCGCCCAGGCGTCGAGCCTGATCACCTGGAATGCGGCGAACCGTTTCTGCGGCAAATGCGGCTCGGCAATGGAGGGCAAGGCCGGCGGTTACCGCCGCGCCTGCACTGCCTGCGGCCACATGGTTTTCCCTCGAACCGATCCGGTCGTCATCATGTTGACCATCGATGTCGAGCGAGATCTCTGCCTGCTTGGTCGCAGCCCGCACTTTCCGGAAGGCATGTATTCCTGCCTCGCGGGCTTCGTCGAGCCGGGCGAAACCATCGAGAATGCCGTGCGGCGCGAAACCCATGAGGAAGCCGGCATCCGAGTCGGCCGCGTCCGCTACCATGCCTCGCAGCCCTGGCCGATGCCGCACACGCTGATGATCGGCTGCTACGCCGAGGCCCAGTCCCGCAATATCCATCGCGACGAGCAGGAGCTGGAGGATTGCCGCTGGTTTACCCGTGAGGAAACGGCCGCAATGCTGGCGCGCAATACCGGCGTGACGCTGGCCGCCGGCGAACTCGGTCCGCCGCCGAAGGGCGCCATCGCCCATCAACTGATGCGCGACTGGCTGGACTGGCCGCGATAGATGAAAATCGGCACTCGCTGGCAGGCAGACGCCGTTCTCTTGTTCGGGCGTTTCTGCTCTAGAAATTCCGCTGGATGCGTAGGATGCCGCCGAAGGCCTCGCCACTGCCGCGCTCGCCGCCGAAATCGGTGTAGTTGAGTTCCGGCTGCACTGTAAGGCCGGGTACCACCGCATATTCGACGTTCAACGCCGCCGCCAGGGTTCCATCTTCCTCATAGGCAAGCTGGCCGTTCAAAGATGCGTCTTCTGTCAGCGTCGCGGAGAAGCCGCCCCAGGCCGCCCAATCGCCCAACCAGGGGCCATAGTAGTTCCGCTGACGGCTGCCGCCGGGACCATTGTCATTGTCCCAATCCGACTGATAGCCGCCCATGAGGAAAACCGAGAACGCATCGTTGAACTTCACGTCGACGCGGATCTTGCCGCCGAAGGCATCGGCATAGGTGTCATAGCCGCCAATAGCTGCGATGCCGCCCCAGTCCTGCTCGTATTTCATGCCCCCGATGACATGTGGCGCATCACCGCCGCTGTAAGAGGCGGTCGGGACAGGAGCAAAGCCTGTGTCGTAGTCGCCGGCGCCTTCCTCCAGCCCGATCAGGGCGGAAAAGCCGTTTCCGGCGTCATAGACATAGCTCGCCTGGTTGGTGCGATCACCGGTATAGTCGATGACATCATCATTGATGATGTTCCCAGCCGAATCGAGCCATGTGTCGAACCGCGAATCGTCATAGCCGGCGCGAAAGCCGGCCAGCTCGATATAGGCGCTGTTGATATAGGTCGAGCCGCTGTCGGCGGACGCCTGGCTGCGTAGTTCGATAAAGGATTGGAGCGTGCCGTATTCGGTATCATTGCGGGCGTCGAGCCTGATGGTTCCGCGTGCAAAGCCCGCCCAGCCGAGATCCTCGCCGCTATAGGGGTCTTCGCCGAAGCTTGAATCGGATCGCACGTAGCCGCTGATCTTGAGGCAGGTTTCCGTGCCCGGGATATAAAAATAGCCTGCTCCAAAGGCGTCGCAGACACGAACATATTCCATGGGTTCCGGTCCCGCAGCAACAATGGCGTCTGCTGCACGAGCGCCCGTTACGACCGCCAATGCAGCCGCTGAGCCGAGGAGGAGGGTCTTGATTGTCATAGGCTAACCTTTGTGGCGCGTGCCTTTGGAAGGCGGAATGCGCATGAAGTGTTGTCGGACATGATGGTGGCGCATCGTCGAAGCAATACGAGCATTCTGCGTCAAACAAACCGCTGAGGTCCTCGCAAAATAACCATCATCCGGCCACAAAGGATAGCCCTCAGTTCTGGCCCTTTAAATCCGGCCCAGGCGTTCCTACAGGACGAGCCGCATCGGGTGGGCGGAATAGGAGCCGAGGATGCGGACCTTCTCGGAAAAATATCGGAGCTCGTCCAGGGCCTGGCGCACGTGCGGATCGTCCGGATGGCCTTCGATATCGGCATAGAACTGGGTTGCGATGAACTTGCCGCCGAGCTGATAGCTTTCCAGCTTCGTCATGTTGATGCCGTTGGTCGCAAAACCGCCGAGCGCCTTGTACAGCGAGGCCGGAATGTTGCGGACGTTGAAGACGAAGGTTGTAACGATGACGTCCTTTTCAGACTGCCGCTTGATCTCCTTTGCGTCGCGCGAGAGCACCACGAAACGCGTGACATTGTTTTCCGTGTCCTCGACGTTCTCCGCGATGATCTCGAGCTTGTAGAGATCGGCGGCGAGCCGCGGCGCAAGGGCTGCCATCGACCGGTCGCCTTTTTCCGCCACCAGCTTGGCGGCACCCGCCGTATCGCCGGCCACCACCGGCTTCCAGCCATTGGCGCGGACGATCATGCGGCACTGACCGAGCGCGTGGATATGGCTGTGCACGGTGCGGATCTCATCGCGAGACACGCCCGGCAGCACCATCAGCTGGAAGCGGATCGGCATGAAATATTCGCCGATGATGTGCAGCCGTGATTCGGGCAGCAGATGATGGATATCGGCGACACGGCCGGCAATCGTGTTCTCGATCGGGATCATGGCAAGGTCAGCCTCGCCGTTCTCGACCGCCAGGAAAGCGTCCTCGAAGGTCTGGCAGGGCAGTGGCTCCATGTCCGGAAACATGTCGCGACAAGCCATGTCCGAGTTGGCGCCGTAGTCGCCCTGGAAGGAGATGCGGTTGGTCTTGGTGATCATCGCGGGTTCCGATCAGGCTTTTGCGGAAAGAAGGCGCCGGGCTTTTTCAAGATCGGCAGGCGTATCGACGCCAAGCGGAATGGATTTGACGATTTCGACATCTATGCGCATGCCGGCTTCGAGTGCGCGCAACTGCTCCAGCGATTCGCGCTTTTCCAATGCCGAAGGCGGCAATGATACGAATTTTTCCAGCGCCGTGCGCCGGTAGGCGTAGAGGCCGATGTGGTGGTAGAGCGGGCCCTTGCCGTGCGGCGCGGTGGTGCGGGTAAAATAAAGGGCCTTCAGACGTGTCTCTGACAGAGGCGACCCGACGACCTTGACGACGTTCGGGTTGAGCTTCTCCTCCTCATCCTCGATCTCCACCGTCAGCGTGGCAATATCGACATCCGGGTTTTCCAGCGGCCTGAGTGCTGCGCGGATGGTCTCCGGCTCGATCGTCGGCAGATCGCCCTGGACGTTGATGACGATCTCTACCTTGCCTTCGGGATCGCTCTTCCGAAGCGCCTCATAAATGCGGTCGGAACCGGACTGGTGATCCACTCGAGTCATCACCGCCTCGAAACCGGCCGCGGTTATCGCATCGAATACGTCCTGATGGTCGACGGCGACGACGATCCGTCCGGCCTGCGCGTCCCTTGCCCGCAAGGCGACCTGTACGATCATCGGCAGGCCGCAAATGTCGGCGAGCGGCTTGCCTGGAAGACGCGTCGAGGCCATGCGGGCAGGAATGAGAATGAGGGTTTTGTCCAAATTGTCGCTATTCATGCTTAGGCCTTCAAAACGCGCCGGAAAAGTGTCAAAAGGTCTCAGTCCGGCGCTTATAATGTCTGTTGCAACGCAAAGCCAAAAGACATAGGTTCCGCGCGATTTCAAGATAGGCTGGCGTTTTGTTTGCGCCGGTTGCAAGGGGAGCGTTTGCAGATGAACTCATATGTGAACATGGGCGTGGGTGCCTTTCTTGGTACGGTCTTTGTTTTGATGTCCGTATCGATTGCGTCGGAAGGCATTTTCCATTCGGAGGCTCCCGAGAAGGAAGGTTTCGCCATCATCGCCGAGGAAGGCGCGTCCGAAGCCGGTGCCGGCGGCGCGGCAGAAGCCGAAGTCGATATCAAGCCGCTGCTCGCATCGGCCGATCCGGCTGCCGGCGCGACTGTCTTCAAGAAATGCGCAAGCTGTCACACCTCGGAGAAGGGCGGGCCGAACAAGGTCGGTCCGAATCTCTGGGGCATCGTCGAGCGTCCGATCTCCTCGCATGAAGGCTTCAGCTACTCGGCCGGCATGAAGACCTTCGCCGAAGCCAACAAGACCTGGACCTACGACCACCTGAGCTTCTTCATCGAAGCGCCGAAGAAGCATGTTCCGGGCACCGCGATGGGGTTTGCCGGCGTCAAGAAGCCGGAAGAGCGCGCCAATCTGATTGCCTGGCTGCGCGAACAGGCTGATTCGCCCGTTGCATTGCCAGACGCTTCCGCAGCCGCAACGCCTGCCGCTGAAGGCGACGCAGCAAAACCTGCTGCCGACGCCGAAGCAACGAAGCCGGCCACGGAAACTGCCCCGGCCCATTGAGCGTCGCTTCCACACAGATATGAGAATAGAGCCCGGCCACGTGCCGGGCTTTTTCGTGCCGGCTTCGACCCAGCCTCAGAGCAGGATGTAGGCCCAGGCCGAAACCGAGATGACGCCGAGGGCTGTCGTGATGGTGATCGTCGAGGATGCGAGCCCGTGGCCGACGTTAAAATGATTGGCGATCAGCCAGGCGTTGACGCCGGTCGGCACGGATGAGGTCAGCACCAGGGCGGCCGTCCAGTTGCTGTTGAGGCCGAGCAGCTGGCAGGCACCATAGACGGTTGCCGGCAGGACAACGAGCTTCAGGATGCTGGTGATCGAGGCAAGCCCGGTATTGCCGACGAGGCCATATTTGTCGAGTGCCATGCCGATCGAGATGAGTGCCGCGGGGGCTGCGACCGAAGCGAGCTGGTCAACCACGACCTTGACCGGTCCGCCAGGCGGCATGCCGAAGAGATGAACGAGCGCGCCGCAGACAAGGCCGATGACCAGCGGGTTGCGCACCAGATTGCGCAGAATGCCCTTCAGCAGCCGCAACGGGCTCTGGCCGGGCTTGCCGCTCGTCTTTCGCTCGGCCCGCTCCATCAGGATCGTTCCGGCGATCATCATGACCGGCAGGTGTACCGAAAGCAGGATGGACACTGCCACGACCCCATCCTCGCCGACGTTGCGGGAGACGAGCGGCAGGCCGATGAAGACCGTATTGGCGAAGGCGGAGGAAACTCCGGCGAGCACGCCGACACGCGCATCCTTCCTGAAAAACAATGTGGCTGCGAGATGTCCGAGCGTCCATGCGACAGCAACGCCGGAGAAATAGGCAACCCACAGCGGCCATGGCGAACCTTCCTTGAAGTCGGCCTCGGCAATGGTGCGGAACAGGAGAACCGGCACGGCGACGCGGAAGACGAAATCACCAAGCGCTTCGCCGACCGCCGCCTTCAGATAGTTCATCCGTACGATCAGCCAGCCAAGCAGGATCAGGACGAAAATCGGCACGACATTCAGGAAGACATCGGACATCGGGTGCTGCCTCTTGGCGAGTTGAGCTTCCGCCATAGACCCATTCGACGTGGTGCCGCAACCCGAAGAGGAGCACAGATTCGACGGGCCGCATATTTCACGCCGGCTCCTGCATGACGACAGGGGATGATTGACGAGGCAACAGCCCGTCGTCCTCGGCTGCCCACCGCGCTTCCGTGGTCGGCAGGAGAACCTTTAAAAAAGGGGAACATTCGGGAAACGCTTGCGTTGTCCTCTGGGAGGATAGCAGGCAATGCATGAGCATTTCTACGCGCATCAGGACGATCACCCGGATTTGACGGGCGACGAGCTCGCCGCCAAGGTTCTGCGTTACCTCCAGTATGCCGCACTGATCGATACATCGGGGCTTTCGGTGACGGCCATCGGCCGGGCCGTCATCCTCAGCGGTTATGTCGCCAGCGAGGCGGAGATCGGCTGTGCCGAGGAAGCGGCTGCTTCGGTGATCGGCGTGCATCTGGTGGAGAACCGGCTGGAAGTGCGAGACCACTGACAGTTTGCAACGCCCCCCTCGAGGGCGCCACCGTCTGTCGTCAGCCTGCCTGCAACCCGCCTGACTATCTAAACAGGGAGATCAGCAGCAGTGCTGGCACCGACACGCCAAACAGCCACATCAGAAACTGGCGAAACATCAGCTGCCGATATTCGCGGTGAGCGGACCTTTTCTGCATTTCGGAGGCGGTCATCACAGGTCTCCTTCAGAGCGCGCCGCCGGTAACAGGGTTCACCACCGGCTTTTCGCTTTCATCCTTGGCGCCGGGAGGCTGGACCATTGGCGGCGCCTTGGATTGCTCGTCGGCACGCGACGGCTGGCCGGGCGGTCTGTGGACATCGCGGGGCTTTTTCTGCTCGGGCGTCGCATTGGTGTCGTCGGTCGACATTGTCGTCTCCTCAGGCCATCCCAGCCGGATCGCCGATCGGCAGCAGCGCCGGGTCGAGTGAGGGATCCTTTGAGGGATCCTTGGGATTTTTCCTATCTCCCTTGCCGGTAGCCGGCGGCGTGGCAGGCTTGTCCTTCGCAGGGTCCGGCACCCCGGGCGTCGGTTGCGGGCCGCGCGGCATTTCGTCAGGCGGCGGAACGGGAATGGTCTTCGGCATAGCGATCCTCCTTTGTGGGGAGGATAACGAGTTTGGTGGCTGATGGTTCCGAGGGACGTCTCGCGTTCCCTCAGGAGCGTCGACGCTCAGTCTTAATTCAGTGGCGCGTTTTCACCCTGAAGCGTCGTGTCGAGATCGCCCGGTCTCTTTTTCGGCGATGTCTTGAGATTTCCGGAGAGAATGTCGACCGGCGTCGCGACCGTGGTGGCGGCCACCTTGCCAATGTTACTCGCGGTCCCCGCGACCACGGCGGTAATGCCGTCGCCGAGGCCGACATCGGAATCCGTCAGCGTTTGACCGGTTAACAGCCGCTGGCCGATGAGCTGCACGATCTGCGGGCTTTCGGCGAACTTGCCGTGGTTCAGCCGGTCGGTGGATTTCACCTTGGTCAGATCGACGACGGTGATCCCGGCCGCCTCCAGCTTGGTCTTGTAGGGTTCCTCCGCCGGATTGATCTGGCCCAGCCGCTGGACGTCGCCGGAGATATAGCGGGAGAGCGCAAGCGCCCGGTCGTCCTGGGAGACGAAAATGGTGAAGTTCGGCCGTTTGTCGCCCAGCTCGCTCCATTGCCGGGCAAAGACGTCGACATCGATATCCGGTGAGGCGAGAATGACGTTCTCGATCTTTTTCGGAAGCGATCCGTCACGGATCGCCATCTGGCGAATCGATTCCATGGCCAGCCAGGTGCCCATCGAATGGGCGAGGATGGTGATGTCCTTGACGTTCTTATCGTCGACCAGCGCCTTCAGCACCCTTTCCAGCGACGTGCGCGAATAGTTGGTGCTTTCCTTGTCGTAATTATAGTCGAACACTTTAGCGCGCGATGGCCAGGTGAACAGGATCGGCGTCACGTCGGCACCCGAATCGTGCACGATCTGGGCAAAACGGAAGACCGAATCCTCGTAGGTGTTGTTGAAGCCGTGGACGAACACCATGGCATGTCCGCCCTCCGAATGCCGGCGCACCCATTCATGGGCTTGCTGGACGGTCTCGATCGGCTGGACGCGCACCACCGCGAAGTCCGTTTCCGGATTGGGGGGGAGCTTCTTCGGCCATTGCACGGTGCCGGCAACGCGCTCCTTGTTCGACGGAATGGAGACGGCAACGTCGGTAACGGAGGGATTTGTGCTGCGCTCGCCGGAAAACAGGGTGGCCGGATTGTCGGACGGCCGCCGGCTGGTCGCCACGAGCATGTCGACGACGGCATTGCCTTTTGGCGCCTCGGCAAGGTTGAGCGGCTCCATGACGCCCTTCACATGGCCGCCGCAGCCCGAAAGCGCCATGGAGAGCGACAATGCGACAGCAAACCGCCAACTGCGTTTCGCCGTTGGTGGCGTCGCCGGGACGCCATTCGACATTTTTCTCATGACCAAGCTTTTTCCCCGAGCAACACGCCGCAAACAGCCCAGCTTGCGGGCTCGACTCCGCACACAATAGACGGGCCCCGTCAAGTCCATGACGGGAAACCGGTCGCGGGATCCATCACACAGCTTCCTGTCGTAGCGATGAACCGTAGTCTGTGAGTAGGAAGAAAATGGCGGACAGAGCGGGATTCGAACCCGCGATACGCTCTCACGTATACACACTTTCCAGGCGTGCGCCTTCAACCACTCGGCCACCTGTCCGTTTTGTCAATCGCACCGGCGGTTGGGTCCGGTGGATCAGAGACAAGCGCTTGCTTTCTCCTGAAACCCATTCGGCAAGGCCAAATCGGGATGCCCGGCAAGTGCAAAACCTGCGGACCGGCGCGATATATACCGATGAACCCAGTGGGATCAACTGGTTTCTGACAGTTTTTTGACTTCTTGTCATGAGCGGCAGCAAAAGTGCGGCATTGCACTTCCTGAGGCCTCTGCCTATTTCTTGCTGAGCGGGTCAAATCCGGCCGGATCGATACGGTAGCTGGCCGATGGGCGGAGAGACGGGATGCGGTTTTTGCTGCGGTTTGCAAGTTTTCTGGCGCTCGTTGCCGGTGTTCTGGTGGCGTCGGTGGACGCGATCCAGTCGGTCTCTGCCTCGCAACCGGTCCTGACCTCGCTGGCAACGGCGCTTTCGGCCGGCGGAAGTTCGACCCAGTCGTTGGTCGAGGCGTTGGAAAGGCCGCATGCTGGCGGCGCGTTCTGGGATCCGGTGATCCGCTGGTCGCTGCAGCAGCCGGCCTTCGCGTTTTTCCTGCTGATCGCGCTGCTGCTCTGGATGATCGGTTACAAGCGACCGCCGGTCGCCGGTCGCTTTTCCGCCTGATTGCCGGATGGCTCCTGCAGATTGAAGAATGCGACGCCCGCCCCGAGACCGCCGCGGTTTGTCGGCGATGAGGTTTCCGCAAACAACCCTGTGCGGCAGGGTAAACGCAGGCCCTGTGAGAGGCTTCCCGGCACCCGCAGCTACCGGATTCGAGACGCCCGCCCGAAACGGCGGGCCTTTTGCGGGTGCAGGGTGCATCACCGGCATGGCCCATGGCGAAAAGGTCACAATGACCGGAAAAGCTGGACTTTGCAGCCGTTTCAGCAATTGAAAAAATGCGTCGCCTGGGCTAACAAAACTCACGGATCCGGTCTACGGAGGCGATCTCCCCGCCTATTTCACCTATCTCGACCAGGTTATGCGGCTGAAGCAGGTCGGCGTCTATGCGCAGGATCAGGTCCGCTTCGGTGACGGCTGGCTCGTCACCCTGAACGGCCGCTATGATCACGTCGACACGGAATCCGATGCAGCGATCGGCACGAGCTACCAAGCGACCGACGATGCGCTCAGCGGCCGGGCTGGGCTGGCCTATGAATTCGACAACGGCGTGACGCCCTATGTGTCGGCCGCGACCTTCTTCAATCCGCTGATCGGCACGGCCTTCGACGGCAGCCCGCTCAAGCCGGAAGAGGGCCACCAGTTCGAGGGCGGCATCAAGTACGAGCCGATCTTCATCGACGGACTGTTCACCGCCTCGGTCTACCATATCGTCAAGCAGAACGTCGCTCTGACCCGGCCCGACTTCCTGCAGGAACAGTTGGGTGAGGTAGCCTCCTCCGGACTTGAACTCGAAGGCAAGGTCAATCTCACCCAGAACTGGAAGCTACTGGGCTCCTACACCTACAACGATCTGGAAATCACCGAGGACCTGAACGCCGACCTGATCGGTAACCGGCCCTATCTGATCCCGGAACATCAGGCCGCGCTGTGGCTGGAATATTTGGTGACGGAGGGAGCGCTGGAAGGTGTCAGTATCGGCGGCGGCCCGCGCTATCAGGGCGAATCCTTCGCCGACAATGCCAATACCGCCAAGGTTCCGGACGCCGTGGTTGCCGATGCGGCGATCAGCTACGAAAAGAACGGCTGGGGTGCCGCGCTCAACGTGACGAACCTGTTCGACAAGGACTATGTCAAGGGTTGCCAGGGCCTCTTCACCTGCGGCTATGGCGAGCAGCGGACCGTGACGCTGAAGGTCAGCAAGTCCTGGTAGGCTCGGTCTGCGATCCGAAGGCCGCGGCGAGAGCACCTCGGCCTTCGACGTTTCCCACAGCTCCAATATGGGCGGCATGTGCCCGCAAACCCGATGATTTTGCCGGCTTTTGGGCCATTTACCTATTTTTACCAATTGAAAAATTTCGGGTGAATTTTGATGTGAGGCATGCAAGGATGCGCGCCAGCCAGACATACCCTTAAAAAGGGAGTGGTGGTTCCGCAGACACGCTCCCGAAAGAGGAGCTTGCGGGAGGACCCAACAAGATCAATACAACAACAGGGCTGCACAATGAAAAAAACCCTCCTCGGTCTCTTCGCCTTCTCGATGATGTCCGCTACGGCGCTCGCCGCCGACATCAAGCCGGCGATCATCTACGATCTCGGCGGCAAGTTCGACAAATCCTTCAACGAAGCGGCCTTCAACGGCGCTGAAAAGTTCAAGACCGAAACCGGCATCGAATACCGCGAGTTCGAAATCGCCAACGATGCGCAGCGTGAGCAGGCGCTTCGCCGCTTCGCCGGCGACGGCAATAACCCGATCGTGATGGCCGGCTTCTCCTGGGCCGCAGCCCTTGAAAAGGTCGCTCCGGAATATCCGGACATCAAGTTCGCCATCATCGACATGGTGGTTGATAAGCCGAACGTGAAGTCGGTCGTGTTCAAGGAACAGGAAGGCTCCTACCTCGTCGGCGTGCTGGCCGGTATGGCCTCGAAGACCAAGACCGTCAGCTTCATCGGTGGCATGGATATTCCGCTGATCCACAAGTTCGCCTGTGGTTATATCGGCGGTGCCAAGTCCACCGGCCCCGATGTCAAGGTTCTGGAAGCCTACACGGGCACAACGCCGGACGCCTGGAACGACCCGGTCAAGGGCGGCGAAATTGCCAAGTCGCAATTCGACCAGGGTTCGGACGTCGTCTATCATGCGGCCGGCGGCACCGGCGTCGGTGTGCTCCAGGCAGCGGCCGATGCCGGCAAGCTCGGAATCGGCGTCGATTCGAACCAGAACGGCCTTCAGCCGGGCAAGGTTCTGACCTCGATGCTCAAGCGTGTCGATGTGGCTGTCTATGACGCCTTCTCGTCCGCCAAGGATGACAAGTTCGCGGTCGGTATTTCCAACCTCGGCCTCAAGGAAGATGGCGTCGGCTACGCGGTCGATGACAACAACAAGGCTTTGATCACCCCGGAAATGCAAGCGGCCGTCGACAAGGCAAAGGCCGATATCATTGCCGGCACCATCCAGGTTCAGGACTACATGGCGACCGAGTCCTGCGCCTACTGATCTCTCGGGATTAAATGAAAAAGCCGCTGGTCCGATTTGGATCAGCGGCTTTTTTCCATGTTGGACTGTTAGCCGGTTCAGTAATGCGGTGGGCGCGTATTTGCGGGTGCGTCGAGGCTTTGTTCCTCAAGACTGAGGAACCGCTCGGTCAGGCGGTCGAGCTTGGCGCGGGTCTGCTCCACGATCTTCCACTGTTCTGTCAACTGATCCGACAGGTCTTCGATCGTCTTCGCCTGATAGGCGACCGTCTCCTCGAGACGGGTGATACGTTCGCTGTCTTCGCTCATTGGATTCCTCGGGACATCGCGCAATTGTGAGTGCATCCTCTATCATATCCTCATGAAGGATACAGGCTCCGGCGCTGCTATAGTGCGTTTCGCTCGGAAGCGCGTAAATCGCGCTGGACTCTCCCGATTGAACTGGGAAGAGTAGGCAAACCGGTGATTTTTAGGCTTCCGCGTCCGGAAATCGATGCTAAACCTATACCAATTGGTAAAAAAATCGATGCCCGGGCTACCGCTGTCAAAGTGGAGAAAACCGGCCGACTTGGGGAACGTGGGTCAATATGAACGATATTGCCATCGAATTGCGGGGCATCGACAAGAGCTTTGGCCTTGTCCATGCCAACAAGAACATCAATCTGACCGTCCGCAAGGGCACCATTCACGGTATCATCGGTGAAAACGGCGCCGGCAAGTCGACCCTGATGTCGATCCTCTACGGCTTCTATCAGGCCGATAGCGGCGATATCGTCGTCGATGGCAACAAGGTCACGATCAAGGATCCGAACGCGGCGATCGCCAGCGGCATCGGCATGGTCCACCAGCATTTCATGCTGGTCGAGAATTTCACCGTGCTCGAAAATGTCATGCTCGGCGCCGAAGACAGCCAGATCCTCAACACCAGCATTTCCAAGGCGCGCGTCGAATTGAAGCGGCTCGAGCGCGAATACGCGCTGGAGGTCAATCCAGATGCGCTGATCGAAGAGCTTCCGGTCGGGCTGCAGCAACGCGTCGAAATTCTGAAGGCCCTCTATCGCAAGGCCGATATCCTCATTCTCGACGAGCCGACGGGCGTCTTGACGCCGCCGGAGGCAGATCACCTCTTCCGCATCCTCGGCCAGCTGAAGGAGCAGGGAAAGACGATCATCTTCATCACGCACAAGCTGCGCGAGATCATGGCGATTACCGACGAGGTTTCCGTGATGCGCCGCGGCGAAATGGTGGCGACCCGCCACACCAAGGAAACGTCGGTCGAGGAACTGGCCGAGCTCATGGTCGGCCGCCGCGTCTTGCTGCGTGTCGACAAGGGCGCGGCCAATCCGGGTGCGGTCAAGCTCTCGGTCGAAAACCTGACGGTCCGCGACAGCCGTGGCGTGACCATGGTCGACAATGTCGCTTTCACTCTGCGCGCCGGAGAGATCGTCGGCATTGCCGGCGTTGCCGGTAACGGGCAGTCCGAACTGCTGGAGGCGATTTCCGGTATCCGCAGGGCCGTCAGTGGCAGCGTGCTGCTCAACGGCGAGCCGGTTGATGTCACCGGCTACGCCGATCCCGGCGGCTTGCGCAACAGGGGTCTCGCCCATGTGCCGGAAGACCGGCATCATGTTGGCCTGGTCCTGGCGTTCGAAGAGGCCGAGAATGGTATTCTCGGCTACCACCACGACAAGCGCTACCTGAACGGCGTCTTCCTCGACACCAAGGCGATTGAGGCCGATGCCGAGGAGAAGATCAAGAAATACGATATCAGGCCGCCCAATCCACGGCTGAAGACCGCCAATTTCTCCGGCGGAAACCAGCAGAAGATCGTGCTGGCGCGCGAGATGGAGCGCGGTCCGGACGTACTGATCATCGGCCAGCCAACGCGCGGTGTCGATGTCGGCGCGATCGAATTCATCCACAAGCGGATCATCGAGATGCGGGATCAGGGTAAGGCCGTGCTGCTTGTTTCCGTCGAACTCGATGAAATTCGCGCGTTGTCGGACCGGATCATCGTCATGTTCGCCGGTCGCGTCGTCGGTGAGCGGGGACCGGATGCGACCGAAGGGGAACTGGGCCTGCTGATGGCCGGTGTCGAGGGCCGCAAGGAGGCCGCCGAATGAGCAATCCATACGCAAAACTGCCAGGCTGGGCCGAATACGGCCTGATCCCTGTGGTCAACCTCGTCGTCGCCTTCCTGGTGGCGGGTCTCGTCGTGCTGCTGGTCGGCGAGAACCCGTTGAAAGCCGCCTATCACATGATCAATGGTGCTTTCGGCCGCGGCGAATATATCGGCTTTACGCTGTACTATGCCACCACCTTCATCTTCACCGGCCTGTCCGTCGCGGTCGCCTTCCATGCCGGACTGTTCAATATCGGTAGTGAAGGCCAGGCCTATATTGGCGGCATCGGCGTGGCGCTCGCCTGTCTGTGGCTCGACAAGACCATGCCCTGGTTTGTCGTCTTCCCGGTCGCGATCATCGGTTCGGCTGCTTTCGGCGCTCTCTGGGCCTTTCTGCCCGGCTGGCTGCAGGCCAAGCGTGGCAGTCACATCGTCATCACCACGATCATGTTCAACTTCATCGCATCGAGCATTATGGTCTATCTTCTGACCCGGGTGATGAAGCCGCTCGGATCGATGGCCACACAAACCCGCACCTTCGAGTCGGGCGGGCAATTGCCGAAACTCGACTGGCTCTTGTCCATCTTCGGCCTCAATGTCGGCAATGCGCCCTTCAACGTCTCGTTCCTTTTGGCGCTGCTTGCAGCGTTCGGCGTCTGGGTGCTGATCTGGCGCACGAAGTTCGGCTATGAGATGCGAACCATGGGGCACAGCCCGTCCGCCGCGCGTTACGCAGGCATCGGCGAGGCGCGGATCACGGTTATCGTCATGATGATTTCCGGTGGCCTCGCCGGTCTCATGGCGCTGAACCCGATCATGGGCGAGCAGTTCCGCATGCAGCTGGATTTCGTCCAGGGCGCGGGCTTCGTCGGGATCGCGGTGGCGCTGATGGGCCGGTCGCATCCGGCGGGCATCATTCCGGCGGCGATCCTGTTCGGCATGCTCTATCAGGGCGGCGCCGAGATCGCCTTCGAGATGCCGTCCATCTCGCGCGACATGATCGTCATTATTCAGGGCCTTGTCATTCTCTTTGCCGGTGCACTTGAAAACATGTTCCGCCCGGCGATCGGCAACGCATTTGCAAGGATCGGCCGGTCTGCCGTCGCCGCACAGACAAGGGGAGCCTGAGCATGGAGTTCTTCCACACGATCGTGGCGATCCTCGAATCGACGATCCGCGTTTCCGTGCCGCTGATTTTCGCGGCGCTTGCCGGACTGTTCACCGAGCGGGCAGGGGTGTTCGACATTGGTCTTGAGGGCAAGATGCTTGGCGCCGCCTTTGCCGCCGGCGCGGTGGCTGCGGTGACCGGTTCCGTGCTGATGGGTCTGCTGGCGGCAATCCTGATCTCCGTGCTGCTCTCGTTGGTGCACGGCTATGCCTCGATCACCCAGCGCGGCAGTCAGATCGTCTCGGGCGTCGCCATCAACTTCATCGTCGCCGGCTCGACTGTCATTCTCGGCGAGGCCTGGTTCAGGCAGGGTGGCCGCACGCCGGCGCTCGGGGCGGACGCGCGCTTCCAGACCGTCACCTTCCCCTTCGCCGATGCGGTCAAGGACGTACCTATCTTCGGGCCAATCTATACCAACCTGCTGTCCGGACATTTCATCCTGACCTATGTCGCCTTTCTCCTGGTGCCGTTCAGCTGGTGGGTTCTCTATCGCACGCGCTTCGGTTTGCGCCTGCGAGCCGTCGGGGAAAATCCGGGCGCGGTCGATACGGCCGGCATCTCGGTGATCTGGCTGCGCTATCGGGCGGTCATCTGCTGCGGCATCCTGTGCGGCTTTGCAGGTGCCTATCTGTCGCTTGCCATGAGCGCCGGTTTCGTCAAGGGCATGACGGCCGGCAAGGGCTATATCGCGCTTGCCGCTCTGATCTTCGCCAAATGGCGACCGTTCAACATCATGATGGCCTGCCTGCTGTTCGGCTTCCTCGACGCGCTGGCAATCCGCCTCCAGGGCAATCCGCTGCCGTTCATCGGCCAGGTGCCGGTACAATTGATGCAGGCGCTGCCTTATATCCTCACCGTCATCCTGCTCGCCGGTTTCATCGGCAAGGCGATTCCGCCGAAGGCTGGCGGCATACCCTATGTGAAGGAACGCTGATCATGGAAAACGAGCTTTTCGAAGCCGCACGCGAGGCGATGGCGAAGGCCCATGCACCCTATTCGAAATTTCCGGTCGGTGCTGCCATTCGCGCCGAGGATGGCAAGATCTACACCGGCGCCAATATCGAGAACCTGTCCTTCCCGGAGGGCTGGTGCGCCGAGACGACCGCGATCAGCCACATGGTCATGGCCGGCCAGCGCAAGATCCTCGAGGTTGCCGTCATTGCCGAGAAGCTGGCGCTCTGCCCGCCCTGCGGCGGCTGCCGCCAGCGG
>UCOA01000009.1 GCA_900474095.1 Hyphomicrobiales bacterium
GATGATGCCGCCCTTGGTCTTGGCTTCAGACTCGACGCGGCGTACGACGACGCGGTCATGCAGAGGACGGAAATTGGTGCTTGTCATTGTCTAATCCCTCGATCAAATGACTTCACGGATCGTGAACCGACCCGATGGATGGATGTTAGCACTCCTGTTGTGTGAGTGCTAGCGACCCGGAGATAAGGATGGCCGCCGATTGAGTCAAGAATGGGCCGGCAGATTCTTTTGCGGCGAAAATGATTGACTTGGTTCCTGCTTTTTTGTCTAATTTGCACATGGGGTCTGCGAATGCCCCACGAGGCGTCATGCCATCACTTCGCGTCCAATCCCACGAAAAGGACGTAAACCATGGCCTCGTATAACGCTATTTCCATTGAAAAGCTCGTCCGCCTGATCGGCACCCCCAAGGGCCCGGTCGTTATCGACGTGCGCGACGATGAGGATTTCGCCGCTCAGCCGCTCCTTCTGCCCGCGTCTTTCCGGCGCCCGTACGACGTGCGGCAATGGGGGCCGGATTTTGGCGGCCGCTGGGTCGTTGTGGTCTGTCAGAAGGGCAAGAAGCTCAGCGAAGGTGTCGCCGCCTGGCTGCGAAATACCGGGGCCGAGGCGGAAACGCTGGAGGGCGGCTTTGAAGCCTGGCAGGCGGCTCACCTGCCGCTCGTTCCGGCCGCTGCCCTGCCGGGTGAAATCGCCAATGGCGGAACGGTCTGGGTCACCCGCTCTCGTCCCAAGATCGATCGCATTGCCTGCCCCTGGCTGATCCGCCGCTTCGTCGATCCGACAGCGACGTTTCTCTTCGTCGCGGCCCCGGAAGTCGAAGCCGTCGCAGATCGTTTCGGCGCGACGCCGTTCGATGTGGAGAACGTCTTCTGGAGCCACAGGGGCGAGGATTGCACCTTCGACACGATGGTCAAGGAATTTGGTCTTTCATTTCCGGCACTTCAGCATCTCTCCCTGATTGTCCGCGCCGCCGATACCGACCGGCTCGATCTCGTTCCAGAAGCCGCAGGACTGCTTGCGGCGTCGCTCGGCCTCTCGCGGATGTTTGCCGACGACCTGGAGCAACTGGAAGCGGGCATGACGCTCTACGACGCCTTCTATCGCTGGGCGCGTGACGCCACACAGGAGAAACACGAATGGGTGTCGCACGTCGCGAAGAAGGCCAGAGACAATGAATGAGGCGGCGCAGATAAACGCTCCGCCAGTGCACCCGACATTCGCCGAGGCCACCAGGGTCTGGGCGAAGATCGGGCTCTTGAGTTTCGGAGGCCCGGCGGGCCAGATCGCCCTGATGCACCGGGAACTGGTGGAGGAGCGCCGTTGGATTTCCGAGAGCCGGTTCCTGCATGCCTTGAATTTCTGCATGCTCTTGCCGGGTCCCGAAGCGCAGCAACTTGCTACCTATGTCGGCTGGCTGTTGCACGGCACGCGCGGCGGCATCGTCGCCGGCGCGCTGTTCGTGCTGCCGGGGTTCTTCGTCATCCTTGGCCTGTCGTCGGCCTATGCGCTATTCCAAGAGACGCATTGGCTCGCCGCGCTGTTTTTCGGATTGAAGGCGGCGGTACTGGCGATCGTCATCGAGGCGGTCATCCGCGTCGGCCGTCGGGCGTTGAAGACCCGCTTTTCGGTGATCGTCGCGGTTCTCGCTTTCGCTGCGCTTTTCTTCTTCGATCTGCCGTTTCCATTGGTCGTTCTGGCGGCGGGCGTGGCCGGCTATGTGGCCACCCATGCGCAATCGGCGGAAGGGAGAACCGCGGCAGCAGAGAAGCAAGCCTTGGCCGATCGGCCCTCGGTCATCGACAGCGATTTCCCGGATATTGTCTCGTCCTGGGGCCGGGCGGTCCGGGTTTTCGGCGTCTGGGCGGCGCTCTGGATCTCCCCGTTCGTCGTCATCGGCGCGATAGTCGGCTTTGACAACGTCTATACCGCGATCGGCCTGTTCTTCTCCAAGATGGCGGTGGTAACCTTCGGCGGCGCCTATGCCGTGCTTGCCTATGTCGCCCAGCAGGCGGCCGACACCTATCATTGGCTGAAGCCCGGCGAGATGCTCGATGGTCTGGCGCTCGCCGAAACGACGCCTGGGCCCCTCGTGCTGGTGCTTTCCTTCGTCGGGTTCATGGCCGCTTTTCGCACGCCGCTCGGGCTCGATCCGCTTTGGGCCGGCCTGCTGGGGGCGACGCTTGCGACTTGGGTCACCTTCATTCCCTGTTTCCTGTGGATTTTCCTCGGTGCGCCCTATGTCGAGACCTTGCGCAACAACAGGGCGCTCTCAGGCGCGCTGGCGGCGATCTCTGCGGCGGTCACCGGCGTCATCCTCAATCTGGCGCTCTGGTTTGGCCTGCACGTTCTTTTCGCGGAGGTTGGCCGGTTTGCGATGGGGCCGCTCTCGATGCCGCTTCCGGCCTGGCAGACGTTTCAGCAGGCGGCATTCCTGCTGACGCTTCTGGCAGCCCTGCTGCTCTTCAAGCTGAAACGCGGGATCCTCACCACGCTTGCCGTCTGCGCCGCCGCCGGCTGGCTGATCAGCAGCTTTTAACGGGCGGATCGGCCTTTCCCCGCCGAATCCTTGGGATTTGGCCGCCAATTTCCGCAGGAAGTCTTGTGTTTTCGGCTCTTGCCTGCGATGTCACCCCGAATATTTTTTCTGCGGGAAGCCAGCATGGCCGTTCGGATCAACAGTTTTCGCGACATCGCCAAACGTTACGATGTCGTTCTGTGCGATGTCTGGGGCGTGCTGCACAATGGTGTCGCGGCCTTCAAGGAAGCCTGCGAGGCGCTGACGGAAGCCCGAGCCAAAGGGCTGACGGTTGTCCTCATCACCAATTCGCCGCGCCCGCATCCCGGCGTCATTGTCCAGATCCGCGGCCTCGGCGTGCCGGATAGCGCCTATGACCGGATCGTCACCTCCGGCGACGTCACCCGCGCGCTGATTTCAGCTGGTCCGAACAAGATCTATTTCATCGGCGCGGAGCGCGACCTGCCGCTGCTCGATGGTCTCGGAGTCCAGATGGTTTCCTCGGAAGAGGCCGAAATCATCGTCTGCGCCGGCTTTTTCGACGACGAAACGGAAACCGCCGAAGATTATCGTGCCACGCTTTCCGGCTTGGCCCGGCGCAAGGTGCCGTTCATCTGTGCCAACCCGGATCTCGTCGTCGAACGGGGTCACAGGCTGATCCCCTGCGCCGGCGCCATCGCCAAGGTCTATGCGGAACTGGGTGGCGAAACCCGGATTTCAGGAAAGCCCTACGTGCCGATCTATCGCGCCTCGCTGTCGGAAGCGAAGGCCATGCGCGGCGGGCTCGATCTGTCGCGGGTGATCGCCGTTGGCGACGGCATGCCGACCGATGTGAAGGGTGCGCAGGATTTCGGCCTCGACATTCTCTATATCAGCGCCGGCATCCATGCGCTCGAATATATGAGTGCTGAAAAGACGGACGAGACGAAACTTGCAGCTTTCCTGAAAGACGAGGGTGCCACGCCGAAATGGTGGATGCCCAGATTGGTTTAAAAGACGCGGGCCAAGGACTTGCTTGGCGGACTAGCCTACTGCGTAATTCCTTAAATCGGGGTCGATCAAAGGATAAAATTATGCAGAACTTCAAGGTATTACAGCGACCTTTGCGTTTCTGAAGAGGCGCGCGGGCGCTGTAGAGACGAGACTGGGTGTGGCGGACATGACGGTTTTCCATCGCAACGAGACCCGCGAACCATTGCCGCAAGCCTTGAGGGGCGGCGTCATCGCCATCGGCAATTTCGACGGCGTGCATCGTGGGCACCAGTCGGTGTTGAACCGGGCGCTTGAGGAGGCGCGGGCGCGCGGCGTGCCGGCCCTGGTGCTGACCTTCGAGCCGCATCCGCGCACGGTCTTTCGCCCGGACCATCCGGTCTTCCGTCTGACGCCGGCACCGCTCAAGGCCCGCATCCTCGAGGGCATGGGCTTTTCGGCGGTGATCGAATATCCATTCGACCGCACGTTTTCAGAGCTTACCGCCTCCGATTTCATCCGCGCCGTGCTGATGGACTGGCTGCATGCCGGCCACGTCGTGACGGGCTTCGACTTCCACTTCGGCAAGGGCAGGGAAGGTGGTCCGGCCTTCTTGATGGCGGCCGGCGGCGAAAACGGGTTTGGCGTCACGCTCGTCGATGCCTTTCGCGATGAAAACGCCTCGGTGATCTCCTCCAGCCATATCCGCGGGCTGCTCGGCGAGGGTGACGTGGCTCAGGCCGCCGGAATGCTCGGATATCGTTATACGGTGGAATCTGAAGTGATCGGCGGCAAGAAGCTCGGACGCACGCTCGGCTATCCCACAGCCAACATGCAATTGCCCCCCGAAGTCGAATTGCGCAACGGCATTTACGCCGTGCGCTTCCGCCGCGCCGATGGCAGCATCCATGACGGCGTCGCCAGCTTCGGCAAGCGCCCGACCGTCGACAGCGATGGCGTCGCCCTGCTCGAAACCTTCGTCTTCGACTTTTCGGGCGATCTCTACGGCGAAATCTGTTCCGTCTCCTTCTTCGGCCATCTGCGCGACGAGTTGAAGTTCGATGGTCTCGATCCGTTGGTGGTGCAGATGAAACAGGATGATGCGGAGGCGCGGGCGCTGCTTGCCGGTGTGCGGCCGCTCAGCGAGATCGACTTGCGGATTGCGTTTTAAGCCGCGACCTGCTTGACGCTCAGACCAAATTGGTCGCGTACTGCCTGACACCAGCCGCAGGAGCGCACCCTGCGGCGATTGTGAACCCAACAGGAACGATAGATCGATGGCACATACGCCGCGCCGACCCGTAAATCCGATGGATGCCGCTGAAGCATTGTTCAAGCCGGCCAAAAAGCCGGTAGCGCCTGCGGTCGAAAGGCGAGCTTTGCCGGAGACCAAGGAGCTTGTGTCGATCAAGATCGATAGCGCCGTGCTCGAATATTTTCAAAAGGATGGGCCGGGCTGGCAGGATCGCATCAACGACGCGTTGCGAGCAGTGATGCAGGGCAAACCCGGCGCGTAAATTGCGTCGAGCCCGAATAGGCAGGAAGCACGCTGACGGCGGCACGGCAACGGGGGTTGGGCAAACTGCAGCGCCAGCCGCAAGCCTCTTCCTTTTCGCCCGAAAACGTCTTAAACAACCGCCACCATGACCCGATATCGTCGATTGATGATAGATCAGCGAATTATTGGCCCGGCCTTCCCAGCGCGTTGATTGCCGCCGGAAGGTCCGGGTTTTCGGCGTTTGACAGAAGCGCCTCCGCTATCCCTTGAAGATATCCCGTTCGCATGCGCGGCGAAACGCGCTCAGAGACGATTGCAAAAGCCATGACCGATACCGCTGAAAAGCTCGACTATTCGAAGACCCTTTATCTGCCCGAGACCGAATTCCCGATGCGCGCCGGCCTGCCGCAAAAGGAACCGGAAACGGTTGCCCGCTGGCAGAAGATGGAACTCTACAAAAAGCTCCGGGCTTCGGCTGCCGGCCGCGAAAAATTCGTGCTGCATGACGGCCCGCCCTATGCCAACGGCAACATCCATATCGGCCATGCGCTGAACAAGATCCTCAAGGACATCATCAACCGCTCGTTCCAGATGCGCGGCTATGACGCCAACTATGTTCCGGGCTGGGACTGCCACGGCTTGCCGATCGAATGGAAGATCGAGGAGGCCTATCGCGCCCGGGGCAAGAACAAGGACGAGGTTCCGGTCAACGAGTTCCGTAAGGAGTGCCGCGAATTCGCGGCCAACTGGATCAAGATCCAGTCGGAAGAATTCAAGCGCCTCGGCATCGAGGGCGATTTCGACAATCCCTATACGACGATGGCCTTCCACGCCGAAGCCCGCATCGCCGGCGAACTCCTGAAGATCGCCAAGTCTGGCCAGCTCTATCGCGGCTCGAAGCCGATCATGTGGTCGGTCGTCGAGCGCACCGCGCTGGCGGAAGCGGAGGTCGAGTACCAGGACGTCGAGAGCGACATGATCTGGGTGAAGTTCCCGGTGGCGGAAGGGCCGGAAAGCCTGAAGGACGCTTTCGTCGTCATCTGGACGACGACACCCTGGACCATCCCGGGCAACCGCGCCATCGCCTATTCTTCGCGCTACCCTTATGGCCTTTTCGAAGTTGAGAGGGCCGAGAACGACTTCGGCCCGCAGCCGGGCGAAAAGCTGGTGTTCTCCACGCGTCTTGCCGAGGAGTGCGCGGCCAAGGCGAAAGTTACATTCAAGCTGATCCGGCCGGTAACCGCCGACGAACTGGCTGCGATCACCTGCGCCCATCCGCTGCACGGTCTCGGTGGCGGCTATGACTTCCAGGTGCCGCTGCTCGACGGCGACCACGTCACCGACGATGCCGGCACCGGTTTCGTACATACGGCTCCCAGCCACGGCCGCGAGGACTTCGATGCCTGGATGGAGAATGCGCGGGCGCTCGAAGCGCGCGGCATCTCCTCGACGATCCCGTTCCCTGTCGACGACGCCGGCTTCTACACCGTCGATGCGCCCGGATTCGGTCCGGACGCCGAGGGCGGGGCCGCCCGCGTCATCGACGACACGGGCAAGAAGGGCGATGCCAATGATCGTGTGATCAAGGCGCTGATCGCCCGCCACACGCTGTTTGCCCGTGGCCGCCTGAAGCATACCTATCCGCATTCCTGGCGGTCCAAGAAGCCGGTGATCTTCCGCAACACGCCGCAGTGGTTCGTCTATATGGACAAGGAGCTTGCCGACGGTAAGACGCTGCGTTCGCGCGCGCTGTCTGCCATCGACGAGACCCGCTTCGTGCCCGCAGCCGGCCAGAACCGCCTGCGCGCCATGATCGAGAACCGTCCGGATTGGGTGCTTTCCCGTCAGCGCGCCTGGGGCGTGCCGATCGCCGTCTTTGCCGACGAGAAGGGCGAAGTGCTGGTCGATGAGGCCGTTAACGCCCGCATCCTCGAAGCCTTCGAAAAGGAAGGCGCCGATGCCTGGTTCGCCGAAGACGCCAAGGAGCGTTTTCTCGGCAACGACCATGATCATGGCCGCTGGACGCAGGTGATGGATATCCTCGACGTCTGGTTCGACTCGGGCTCGACGCATACCTTCACCTTGGAAGACCGCCCCGACCTGAAATGGCCAGCCGACGTCTATCTCGAAGGTTCCGACCAGCATCGCGGCTGGTTCCATTCCTCGCTGCTCGAAAGTGCCGCGACGCGCGGCCGCGCGCCCTACAACGCCGTTATCACCCATGGCTTCACCATGGACGAGAAGGGCGAGAAGATGTCGAAGTCCAAGGGCAATGTCACATCGCCGCAGGAGGTCATGAAGGACGCCGGAGCCGATATCTTGCGCCTGTGGGTTGCGACCTCCGACTATGCGGAAGATCTGCGGGTCGGCAAGACGATCATCCAGACCAACATCGACGCCTACCGCAAACTGCGCAACACCATCCGCTGGATGCTCGGCACGCTGGCGCATGACAGGCAAGAAGACATCGCCTTCAACGACATGCCCGAACTCGAGCGATTGATGCTGCATCGCCTGACCGAACTCGAACGGATCGTGCGCGATGGTTACGACGCCTTCGACTTCAAGCGCATCGCCCGTGCGCTGATCGATTTTTCGAATGTAGAGCTTTCGGCCTTCTATTTCGATATCCGCAAGGACGCGCTCTATTGCGATGCGCCGTCGAGCCTGCGCCGCCGCGCCAGCCTCGCGGTCATCCGCAAGCTGTTCGACTGCCTGGTGATCTGGCTTGCGCCGGTTCTGCCCTTCACGGCTGAAGAGGCCTGGCTGTCGCGCGATCCGTCGGCGGTTTCCGTCCATCTGGAGCAGTTTCCGATCGTGCCGGCGGAATGGCGCGACGAGGCTCTGGCCGAGAAGTGGAAGAAGGTCCGTGACGTGCGCCGCGCCGTTACCGGTGCCCTCGAGGTCGAACGCCGCGACAAGCGTATCGGCTCCTCACTCGAGGCTGCGCCGGTGGTCTACATCGCCGACGCGGGTCTGCTGCAGGCTCTGGAAGGCCAGGATTTCGCGGAGATCTGCATCACCTCCGGCGTCACCATCGTCGATGGCAAGGGGCCGGAAGGCGCTTTCCAGCTGGACGACCTGTCGACGGTCAGCGTCGAGCCCAGACTGGCGGAAGGCGTCAAATGCGCCCGCTCCTGGCGCATCACCGCCGATGTCGGCTCCGATCCGGCCTTCCCGGACGTATCTGCCCGCGATGCGGCGGCTCTCCACGAGCTCGGCTTCGCTTCTTAAGGTGTCGCTTGTTAAGGGATTGTCTGCCGGGTGAATTGCTCTTTTGCCGCTCATCCGGTAGAACCTGCCTGAAAATCGACGGATTTATCCGTCAAGGGCGCAGCAATGCCGCCTCAGACATTGATCGTGCCGGCGCTGCTGGAAGGGTTTTCATGGGAATGACGCGAGAGTTTCGATTGTATGCCGGTATTTTCGGTGTTGTGGCTGGCAGCCTCGTTCTGACCGGCTGCATTGGCGGCCCAACCTACGGCACGGACAAGACCGCCGGCGAACACCTGATGGACGACCTCGGCAGTGCCGTCAGCATTGGTGAGACGACCAAGCCCAAGAACCTCAAGTACCAGCCCCGCCCCGGCCTCGTCCTGCCGCCATCGAGCGAGACGGCCGCGCTGGTGCAGCCACAGCAGAACCTTGCCAAGGACAATCCGCAATGGCTCGAATCACCGGAGGAAACGCGTCAGCGCCTGCGCGACGAGGCCGATGCCAATGCCGACAGCCCGACCTACGTTTCGCCGCTGGCCAAATCAAGCGCCAATAGCCGTCGCCTGACCGCTAAGGAACAGCAGGAAGCCTATCGCGAAGCCCGCAAGATCCAGATGGGCGCCTATGCCGACAAGCGCCGGTTCCTGAGTGATCCGCCGCTCGAATACCGCAAGATGCCGGAAGAGGCAGTGGCGGATCTCGGCGAACCGGAGCAGGTCAAGGCGCGCCGCCGCAAGAAGGAAGCCGCGATTGCCAACAGCGGCAAGAAGTGGTGGGATATCTTCTGATCGCCGATGTTTGATATTCGCGAGGCGACACGAGCCGACGCGGGAACCATCCTGCGCTTCATCACCGAACTGGCAATTTATGAAAACGCCGGCCACGAAGTCGAAGCGACGGTCGAATCCGTCGCCCAATCCCTGTTCGGTCCGAATTCCGTTCCGCATGCGGCGATCTGCGAGCGCGATGGCGTTCCTGTCGGTTTTGCCGTCTGGTTCTTCAGCTATTCGACCTGGCAGGCCCGCAACGGCCTTTATCTCGAAGACCTCTATGTCACGCCCGAACAGCGCGGAACCGGTGCCGGGCGACTGATGCTGCGTCATCTGGCACGGATCGCGGTTGAAAAGGGATGCGGCCGGTTCGAGTGGAGCGTGCTTGACTGGAATGAACCGGCGATCAAGGCCTATCAGGCGATCGGTGCCGAGCCGCTGACCGAATGGACGCGCTATCGCCTGTCCGGAGCGGCGCTCGAAAGCTTTGCCGCCGGTTAATTCAAGTCCGCCTGCTCAACGCTTCTCTGCAAAAAACTGCCTGAGGATATCAGCCGCCGCTTGGGCTGAAAAACCCGAATAGACCTCGGGGGCGTGGTGGCAGGTCGGCTGGCTGAAAAAGCGTACGCCGTTGTCGACGCCGCCACCTTTCGGATCCTCGGCACCATAGTAGAGCCGCCGCAGCCGGGCAAACGAGATGGCCGCGGCGCACATGGTGCAGGGTTCGAGCGTGACATAGAGGTCGGCGCCCGGCAGCCGCTCGTCGCCGATAATGCGGGAGGCTTCGCGGATCACCTCGATCTCGGCATGGGCGGTGATGTCGTTGAGTTCCCGGGTCCGGTTTCCGGCACTTGCGATGACTTCGCCATCGAGGACGAGCACGGCGCCGACGGGGACCTCGTCACGTGTCGCCGCCAACCGGGCCTCTGCCAAGGCCAAATCCATGAAGCGGTTCGTTTCAGCCATCGTTGGAACCCGCGATAATTTCTCTTAACCCTTGGGCTGCGACCTGATAGGACAGCCTCAAAAGGCAGGCAACACAAATGACATTCAAAGACAAGCCCCAGCGGCCCGGCGGCAAGCCGGCCGGCCGCGACAAGAAGCCCTATACCGGCGCGCGCAAGGCCGCAGCCGCGCATTCCGGTGCTGAAAAGACCGAAGCGGAAAAGCCGCGCAAGCCAAGAGCTGCGGTGGAAACCGTCGATGCGGACGTGCCGCAGCGCATTTCCAAGATTCTGGCGCGGGCTGGCGTCGCCTCGCGACGCGATATCGAGCGCATGATCATGGAAGGCCGAGTGAGCCTCAATGGCACTGTGCTGGACACGCCGGTCGTCAACGCGACGCTGGCCGACACGATCGAGGTCGATGGGCAGCCGATCCGCGGTATCGAGCGCACCAGGCTCTGGCTCTATCACAAGCCGTCCGGCCTGGTGACGACCAATTCCGATCCGGAGGGACGTCCGACCGTATTCGACAACCTGCCGGACGATCTGCCGCGCGTGCTGTCGATCGGCCGCCTCGATATCAATACCGAAGGTCTGCTGCTGCTCACCAATGACGGCGGTCTGGCCCGCGTTCTCGAACTGCCGGCGACCGGCTGGCTGCGCCGCTACCGCGTCCGCGCCCACGGCGTGATCGACCAGGCAGCACTGGACAAGCTCAAGGACGGCATTGCCGTCGATGGCGTGCTTTATGGCTCGATCGAGGCGACGCTGGACAAAGTCCAGGGCTCGAACGTCTGGATCACCATGGGCCTGCGCGAAGGCAAGAACCGCGAAATCAAGAACGTCATGGGCGCGCTCGGCCTGGACGTGAACCGTCTGATCCGTATTTCCTATGGCCCCTTCCAGCTCGGCGAGCTGCCGGAAGGTCATGCCCAGGAAATTCGCGGCCGCACGCTGCGCGATCAGCTCGGCCCGCGCCTGATCGAGGATGCGAAGGCGAATTTTGACGCGCCGATCTTCGACGCCGCCCCTGCTGAGGAAGAAAAGCCGCCGAAAAACGAATGGTCGGCTGGAAAGCCTGAGACCAGGGAACGTGGCGCCTTCCGTGAAAAGGCAGGCGACAAGCGTGAAAGGGCACTCTCGCGGCTCGATACCAAGCGCGACGACAGAAGCGGCGGACGTGGCGACCGCAACGAGCGTGGCGCGGAGGCGAAATTCGACGACCGTCCGAAGCGCGAACCCGCCCAGCGCCCCCGCAAGGCCAATGTCTGGATGGCGCCCGGCGCCCGTCCGATCGCCGAAAAGAAACCCAAGGATGCGCAGGCAGCGGATGTGGCTGAAAAGCCCGTACGTCGTGAGCGCCCGGAAGGCGCGCCGGCGACCAAGCGCTACGGCCGGACCAAGGATGGTCTGCCGATGAAGTCCAACAAGAAATTCGACCCGGACCGCAAGAAGGCGACCGTCTACGACCGCCCTGATCGCGGCCCGCGTGTCGTGGTCAATCGGGCCGATGACGATGGCGACTGGATAAGGGCCAGCGAAGAGACGAGCCGGGATGAAGGCCGCGGCGGCGACCGCAAGCGTGGCGGCGACCGCGATGCACGTGGCTTCGGTGATCGTCCGGCCCGGCGTGAGGGCGGTGACCGCCCACCGCGCCGCGAAGGCGGCGACAGGCCGTTCGGTGATCGCAAACCGCGCGCCGAGGGCGCACGCTCGTCCTCCGATCGGCCGAGAAGCGCCAAGCCCCAGAGTGATAGGCCCCCGGGTGATAGGCCGCAAGGTGACCGCCCGCGCAAGCCGTTCGGCGAAAAGTCCTTCTCTCGTGAGGATGGCGATCGCAAGCCGCGGGATTTCGGCGACCGCCCGCCACGTGGCGATCGCCCGGTCGGTGACAAACCACGCGGTAAGTCCTTTGGCGGCAAGCCGGGCGGCGGCAAGTCCTTCGGCGCGAAAAGCGGCGGCCCGCGTGGTGGCAAACCCGGTAGCGGAAAACCTGGCGGCGGCAAGCCTTCCGGCGGACGTCCTGTTGGCGGCGGCAAACCGCGCGGACGCGGGAACTAAGGGAAGGTGCGGATCGTCGGTGGTGAGTTTCGCGGGCGCGGGCTTGCAACGCCCAGGTCCAATGACATCCGGCCGACGACGGACCGGACGCGCGAAAGCCTGTTCAACATCCTGAGCCACGCCCATGCGGAGGCCCTCGACGGCACCCGCATCCTCGATCTCTTCGCCGGCACCGGCGCGGTTGGCCTCGAAGCCCTGTCGCGCGGTTGCCGTCAGGCGCTGTTCGTCGAGCAGAGTGCCGAGGGCAGGGGCCTGTTGCGCACCAATATCGAGGCGTTCGGCCTAACCGGCCGGGCGCGGATCTTCCGCCGTGACGCGACCGATCTTGGACCGGCCGGCACGGTCGAGCCGTTCCATCTGGTCTTTGCCGATCCGCCCTATGGCAAGGGGCTTGGTGAAAAGGCGCTCGCTTCTGCCTCAAAGGGCGGATGGCTGGTGCCGGGCGCTCTTGCCATTCTCGAAGAGCGGGCCGATGTTCAGCCCGTGCTGCAGGATGGTTTCGAGGTGATCGACGACCGCCTGTTCGGCGATACCAAGATGCATTTCTATCGTTACCGCGCCGCGTGATACCGGAAAGCGCTGAGCATGACGCAAGGCTCCGAAACAGTGAAAAAATCAGCGGATCCGACCGTGGCTGTCGCCTTCGGCGGCGGCGGTGCGCGTGGTCTCGCCCATATTCATGTCATCGAGGCACTGAACGAACTTGGCATACAACCGGTCGCGATCGCCGGTTCCTCGATCGGTGCGATCATGGGTGCGGGCATGGCAGCCGGCCTGAGCGGCGCGGAAATTGCAGATCATACGATGGCGACCGTCGGTCGTCGCAAGGAGATCGTCAACCGCCTGTGGAGCTTGCGTCCCGCGAGCTTGAAACAAGCGGTCACGAAGGGCTTCCGGGTTGGGCAGTTCAACATCGAACGGATTTTGCCGGCTTTCCTGCCTGAAAGCGTGCCGAAGGATTTCAGTGATCTCAAACTCCCGCTGAAGGTGATGACCACCGATTATTACGGCCAGGCCGAGCGCGTCTGCCAGTCCGGCGACTTGCATCAGGCGCTTGCCGCTTCGGCGGCGATTCCGATCCTGTTCATGCCGGTGCGGATAGACGGCCGGGTGATGATCGATGGCGGCATCTATAATCCGGTGCCGTTCGACCATCTAGCAGGGCTAGCCGATATTGTCATCGCCGTCGATGTCGTCGGCGGGCCGGATGGCGACGGCGAGACCATTCCTGGCTGGCGTGACAGCCTCTTCGGCGCCAGCCAGTTGTTGATGCAGTCGATCATCACCATGAAGATGAAGGCACATCCACCGGACATCCTCCTCCGGCCCGAGGTCAATCGCTTCCGGGTCATGGACTTTCTCAAGGCGCAGGAGGTGCTGGCTGCGACCGCGCCGGTCAAGGATCAGCTCAAGGCCGCGCTTGATGCGGCCTTTCAGGCGAAACGCGGCGCCTGAAAGATCAGTCGGCGCCGGCCACCACATCGTTTTCCGGTTCGGCCTTGATGGTCGTCGTGGCTGATAGGATATCGTCTCCGGGTTCCAGCGAAGGTGCCGCCTCGCGTCTCGGCTTTATCAGCGGCTCCGGTTTGACAGGTTCGAAGTGCAGCATGTCGCGGCCGGCGGTGATGCCTTCGGCCTCCTGCACCGCCAGCCGAGCCTCGTCCCGCCGGCGGATGTCGTCCATGATTTCCTGCGCTTCGTTGTCGCCGACGCCGAGCCCCTCCAGCGTCTTCCGACCGAACAACAGACCGGACTCGAAAGTCTCGCGCAATTCATAGTCGACGTCGCGCGCCCGTAGCGAAAGGGTGTGCAGACGATCGTAGGAGCGGGCATAGATGCGGGCGTTCGGATATTCCGTCTGCACCATGTCGACGATCTTGTCGGTGATCTCCATCTTCTGCGTGCAGACCGCGACGATCTTGGCGCGCTCGATGCCGGCCGCGCGCAGCACGTCGAGCCGCGTGCCGTCGCCGAAATAGATGCGGAATCCGAAGGTCGCCGCCTGTCGGACGCGGGCAGCGGAATGATCGATGATCGTCACCTCGCGGCCGCCGGCAAGCAGGATCTGCGACGCGATCTGGCCGAAGCGGGAAAAGCCGATCATCAGCACGTCGGCGCCGGCGCCGTCGAAATCCTCCTCCAACTCCTCTCTGATTTCCTCCTGTTCGTGCATCAGCAAGCCGGCGAGCGCTGCAGCGGCGGGAGTCAATGCCATCGACAAGGTAACGATAACGATCAGCAGCGACGCCCAGCCGGCGGAAAACACGCCGGCGGTGGCAGCGGCGGTGAAGAGCACGAAGCCGAACTCGCCACCCTGCGGCAAGAGCAGCCCGATGCGCACCGCGTCGTTGTGCGGCGATCCGGTTGCTCGGCAGAGCGTGTAGATGATCACCGCCTTGACCAGCATCAGCAATGGTACTGCGAGCAGGATCAACTGGTAGTTCTGAAGGATGACGTCGATTTCCAGCGACAGACCCACCGCCATGAAGAACAGAGCGAGCAACAGCCCGCGGAACGGTTCGATATCGGCTTCCAATTCATGCCGATAGGAGGATTCGGCGAGTAGAACGCCGGCGAGAAAGGCGCCCATGGCCATCGACAGGCCGGCAAGCCGCATCATTGTCGCGGCACCGAGCACGATCAGCAGCGCCGCGGCGATCATGACTTCGCGCGCACCCGTTCGGGCGATGATCTGAAACAACGGATTGAGCAGATAGCGGCCGGCGACCACCATAATCAGGATCGCGCCGACGGCGATGCCGAAGTCCTGGAGCGGTGGGCTGGTATCTTCCGGCGCCTGCAGGGCAAGCAGCGGGATCAAAGCCAGCAGCGGCACGATCGCCAGGTCCTGCAGCAAGAGCAGCGAAAATGCGCGCTGGCCGTAGCGCGTATTGGTGCCGCCGTTCTCATCAAGGATCTGCAATGCAAAGGCCGTCGATGACAGCGCGAGCCCGAACCCGGTGATGACGCTGCCGCTCCAGTCGAGCAGTCCCACCTCGTAGAGGATCGCCGAGAGAGACGCGCCGGTCAGAAGCACCTGAGCAGTGCCGAGCCCGAAGATGTCGCGGCGCATCTTCCACAGGCGCGAGGGCTTCAGCTCAAGGCCGATAATGAACAGCAGGAAGACGATGCCCAGTTCGGCAAAGCCCAGGATCTGCTCGCCCTCGGTGATCTGGTGCAGCAGCGGACCGATGATGACGCCGGAAGCCAGATAGCCGAGAACGGTGCCGAGCCCGAGCTTCTTGAAGATCGGGGCTGCCACGACGGCGCCACCGAGCAGCAACAGGGCCTGTGAAGTGAGGGCGGGTGTCGTCGACATGTCTGCTCTTTCTTGCCCGTGGCGGTTCCCACGGGTTATCGCATCTTCTCTATGGGCAGGGGATTGCCCGGGATCGGGGTATTTCGGCGGGGCTGCGGCCAAGAATCAGGATATGCCCTTGATGCCCGCCCCAGTGCACAATAAATGGGGCAGGAATGAAAGGCTAAATCATGTCCGATATTATCGATTCCGGCGTTCTCCAGAAAAGGGCGGCCGAGCTTGTCGATCTGGCGCTGAAGGCTGGCGCCGACGAGGCGGATGCAGTTGCGGTTCGCTCCCGGTCCCGTTCCGTCTCGGTGCGGCTTGGAAAGGTCGAGGGAACCGAGGCGTCGGAAAGCGATGATTTTTCGCTCCGCGTGTTTGTCGGCCGCCGCGTCGCCAGCGTTTCGGCCAATCCAGGCTTCGACCTGAAGGTCCTGGCCGAACGTGCGGTGGCCATGGCCAAGGCCTCGCCGGAAGATCCCTTCGCGAGCCTCGCGGATGCCGGGCGCCTGGCGAGATCCTATCCTGATCTCGATCTCTTTGATCCGACGGAGGTATCGACGGATGCGCTCTCGGCGGCAGCACTCGAAGCGGAAGAGGCAGCCCTTGCGGTGAGCGGCGTCACCAACTCCAGCGGTGCCGGCGCGTCGGCCGGCATGGGCGGCATGGTTCTGGTCACCTCGCACGGTTTTTCCGGCGCCTATATGGGTACCCGCTTCGGCCGCTCGGTCAGCGCCATTGCCGGCGATGGCACGAAGATGGAGCGCGACTATGATTTCGACAGCCGCCTCTATTTCGCCGACCTGAAATCGTCCGCCGAAATCGGTCGCAAGGCTGGCGAAAGGGCGGTTGCCCGTATCGGCCCGCGCCAGGTACCGACCCAGAAGAATGTCACTGTCGTTTTCGACCCGCGCATGGCCCGGGGTTTTGCCGGGCATATCGCCGGCGCAATCAACGGCGCGTCGGTCGCCCGCAAGACGAGCTTCCTGCGCGACATGATGGGAAAGCCGATCATGAAGGCGGGCATCCATGTCACCGACGATCCGTTGGTGGTGCGCGGCTCCTCGTCGCGTCCCTTCGATGGAGAAGGCGTGACCGGGCAGAAACTGTCGATGATCGAGGATGGCGCGCTCAAGCACTGGTTCCTTTCGACCTCCACCGGCAGGGAACTCGGGCTGGAAACCAACGGACGCGGTATGCGCAGCGGCCCCGCAGTGTCGCCGTCGTCGACCAATTTCGCGCTGGAGCCCGGAGATATTTCCCGCGAGGAATTGATCCGCAACGTCGGAACAGGTTTTTATGTCACAGAATTGATCGGCCAGGGTGTCAACATGCTGACAGGGGAGTATAGCCGTGGCGCTTCGGGCTTCTGGATCGAGAACGGCGAGTTGACCTTCCCCGTCTCGGAAGTCACCATCGCCTCGAACCTCAAGCAGATGTTCTTCGGCCTCACGCTGGCAGACGACATCGATCGCAAGTTTGGTGTCGCCGCACCGACGCTTGCCATCGAGGGCATGACCCTCGCGGGCAAGTGAGCCGCCATCCGTAATCAATCTTACGCGGCCGACGGCCGCGGGAAATGGAAAGACTGAACATGAATGCCGTCCACCCGTCGCCGGAACAATGGGCCAGCGATCTGGAATTGATCACGATGGCCGCGAAGGCCGCGGGTGAAAGGGCGCTGTCTTATTTCCGCAAGAATCCGGACGTCCAATGGAAGAATGGCGGACGCTCGCCCGTCAGCGAAGCGGATTATGCCGCCAATGACATACTGAAGGAAAAACTCCTGACGGCCCGCCCCAATTATGGCTGGCTGTCGGAGGAGACCGATGATGACGAAGCCCGGCTCGGCTGCGATACCGTCTACGTCGTCGATCCGATCGACGGCACCCGCGCCTTCATCGCCGGCAAGAACGTCTGGTGCGTCAGCGTCGCCGTCGTGCATCTCGGTCGTCCGGTGGCCGGCGTTCTGTTTGCCCCAGCCCTTGACGAGCTATTCCAGGCGACGCTGACCGGCGAGGCCTTGAAGAACGGCGTGCCGGTCAGGGTGAAGACGCAGAAGGATGCGGTGCTGCGGATCGCACTTGCGGAAGAGACGATCGGACTGCTCGAACATGGCTACCGCTCAGGTGTTTCGCGCATCGCCCATGTGCCTTCGCTTGCCTACCGGATCGCCATGATCGCCGATGGGCGCATCGACGGCACCGTCGTCAAGAAAAACTCGCACGATTGGGATCTCGCAGCCGCCGATCTGATCCTGGAGCGAGCCGGTGGCGCGCTTTTCGGCCTCGACGGGCAGCCGCTTTCCTACAATCGCCCCAATGTTCGCCATACCGTCCTGTGCGCTGCGGCAATGCCTGCTTTGCCGGCGTTGATTGCCGCGTCACAGGGGCTGGAGAGCCATTGACCTTTCCGGCTGAATGCCGCAAACCACGAGCAAAATACGTCAAGAAAATCGGAAGGTCAGATGGCTCAGGACTCGGAAAAGAAACAGCGGCTCCACCTCGTGTTCGGCGGCGAACTGACGACGCTAACCGGCGTGCAGTTCCGCGATCTGGAGAAGCTCGACGTCGTCGGCATCTTCCCCGACTACGACACGGCGCTCACCGCCTGGAAATCCAAGGCGCAGCTGACGGTCGACAACGCCCATATGCGCTATTTCATCGTGCACATGCACCGACTGCTCGATCCGGAACAGGCTTAATGCCAATCGGGCTCGTACAGGCCATGGCATCCGCAAGGACTGCCGTTGGAAACGTTGGGGTTTCAAGGCCTGAACGCGAAAGCGGAGACGTCTTCTCATGAGCCGCATGCTTGCCCGGGTGGCGCTGTCCAGCTACCGCTGGATCGGCACGGCGATCTATCCGCTCGTCTGGTCCTATCTTGCTGCCCGCGCCGCCAAGGGCAAGGAGGATTCAACCCGCCGCCAGGAGCGCTATGGCCATGCCAGCGCCCCGCGTCCGCAAGGGCCGCTGGTCTGGTTTCATGCCGCAAGCGTCGGCGAGACCACGGCGGTCATTCCGCTGATCAGGGAAGTGTCACGCCGTGGCATTGCCGTCGTCCTGACGACGGGAACGACGACGTCGGCGCGCGTTGCCGCCGGGCGGCTCGGATCCAGTGTCATCCACCAATATGTGCCACTCGATTTCAAGCCGGCCGTTGCCCGTTTCCTCGACTATTGGGAGCCGGACCTGGCGATCATCGCGGAATCGGAAATCTGGCCGATGACCATCGTCGAGCTCGGTGAGCGCCATATTCCCCAGGTGCTGGTCAATGGCCGCCTGTCGGATCGCACCTTCGGCCGCTGGAAGAAGCGTCCGTGGCTTGCCGATGCCTTGTTCGAGAACCTGGCACTGGTCATCGCCCAGTCGGATCTCGACGCCGACCGGTTCCGCACGCTGGGCGCGCTGCCGGTGATGGTGTCGGGCAATCTGAAGGTCGATACCGATGCACCTCCGCATGACGGGCACGTCCTGAAACGCTACAGCCAGCAGATCCGCGATCGCAAAACCTGGGCTGCGATCTCGACCTTCGAAGGCGAGGAGAATGCCGCGGGCATCGTCCATCGCGCCTTGAAGGAGCGCACGGGGCTGCTGACGATCATCGTCCCGCGCCATCCGGAACGCTGCGATGCGATCGAGGCGATGCTGAACGCCAAGGGGCTGACCGTCGCGCGGCGCACGCGCAATGATCCGATCACGCCGGAGACGGATATCTTCCTTGGCGACACGATCGGCGAGATGGGGCTTTATCTTCGCTTGACCGAAGTCGCCTTCGTCGGACGCTCGCTGTTTGGCGAGGGCGGACAGAACCCGCTGGAGCCGGCCATGCTCGGCTGCGCTATCCTGTCGGGCGGCAATGTCCAGAATTTCCGCGACACCTACCAGATGCTCGCCAAGAACGGCAGTGCCAAGATCATTCGCGATGTCGAGATGCTGGCCAAGGGCGTCAACTATCTGCTCGTCAACGACGAGGTGCGTCGCAAGATGATCGATGCCGGGCTCGAAACCGTGCATGAAATGCGCGGAGCGCTTTCGGCGACCATCAGGGGGCTGGAGCCCTATATTAATCCTCTGACGGTGAAGGCGCGGCTGCAGCCGCGCAGCGACACCTGATTTTCCGAAGGCATGTCCGATGACGACCGACAAAGCGATATCCGGCATTCTCTTCGACAAGGACGGGACACTGCTCGACTATGTCAAAAGCTGGGTGCCGGTGAATTACGAGGTCGCCAGCATCGCCGCCGACGGCGATCCAGACCTTGCCCGGCGCCTGCTGGTGGCGGGCGGCATGGATCCTGACACCGGCTATGTGACCCCAGACAGCCTTCTCGCGGCAGGTAATACAGTCGAAATCGCCGCCGGCATGGTGGCCGCCGGAGCGCCCTATACGGTGGAAGAGCTGACGGCGAAGCTTGACGGGCTCTTTTCCAACTCGGCCGCCTATGCCGTGCCGGTCACCGATCTCGCCGCCTTTTTTGCCGGCCTGCACGCCAAGGGTTATTGGCTCGGCGTCGCCTCCAGCGATAACGAGCGCTCGATCCGCGAAACCGCGAAACGCTTCGGCTTCGATGGCTATCTGCATTACGTTGCGGGCTACGACAGCGGCTTCGGAATAAAGCCGCAGCCCGGCATGGTGCACGGTTTCTGCGCCGCGACCGGGCTCGAGCCCCACCAGGTGGCGGTGGTCGGCGACAACAACCATGATCTGCATATGGGCCGAAGCGCGGGTGTCGGCCTCACCGTCGCCGTCCTCACCGGTACCGGCTCCCC
>UCOA01000006.1 GCA_900474095.1 Hyphomicrobiales bacterium
GGCAATCCACGCCAAGCTCGACGAAATCATCGTGTCAATGCGTGAGACCCGGAATGAGGTCGTCGGCCTCGAACACGAACAGCCCGAGCGCATCGCGGCGGAAGTCGAGCGGCTCGAACAGGAAGCGGACAAACAAAACCCTGCCCCTCGGCAGACCGATACATAGCGATTGCATAGGCGCGACGCCGGCACGCTCCGGTGCACCAGTCTATCGGCAAGGCGACGGCAGCGTTCATCAAGGACACAAAGAAAATCTGAACTTGACACTGGAACCTGTAGCCTCTCGGGCACCAGGCCTGCTTAAACCGCTGGAAACCTGCGCCCAGCCGAAAGTCCGATAGGTCCGGCTTATGTCGGATCTGGCTGCATTGCAGCCAATCGGGTCTCCGGGCAGCACTTCGGGCGCCTGCTGGATCGCTATTGGCGGGTACGCCCTCAGCTTAGATCGTGAAGATCGGTGGTGATTGCCGGGCTGATGGAAAATTCGGAGAAATTGACGGTCAGGCCGCTTCGCTCCGGTGTGCAGGCGATCGGACCGACTTCATAAACCGAGGCAATCGGAAAGGGAGCAAGACGCAGCAAAGGCCAGAGCTTGCCGTCGCGCGAGGCCTGGATCCGCATGGAACCCTCGGCGACCGTCACGCGGATATAGAAATCCTCAAGTTCCTTGAAGGGCTGCGACACCGACCAATCTGATTTTCCGTTGGTGATCACAGTGCTCAGGAAAAGCTCACCGTCGGTGAATTCGACTCCAGTCTTTACCCAGCGATGTTCATCGATGCGGACCATCAGCCCCGCCTGATCATAGAGCCTGCGGAATTCGCCCTTGATGCGGATTGCGGCGGTAAAACGATCGGCGGTGGGAAAGCCGAGAAAATGACCGCTGTCGCGCGTGAAGCCGTAATAGGTCTCCCGCCAAAAATCAGTTTTTTCGTCGGTGGTCAGGGTCAGGCCGATGTCGCCCACATTCCAGTTCATAGGCACGTTCAGCCATTTTCCATCGTTGAAATCTGCACTCATTCTACTTCTTCCCGTTGGCCGCGGCGATATGCATCGACTGCATTATGTCACAAACCAGAGCTTGTGCGCCTGGAGGGGATTTGAACCATCACTTTGCCAATCTCTCTCCTCTCAGTTTGAGAAGAACGACGACCCCCTCGGGCGACCAGTCGTATGTGATCGTCCCGCCGAGTTGACCGGATACACTCCGGTTGAGCAACTTGCTTCCATAGCCCTCAGCCTCATTTGGGGGTTCTACCGCCGGCCCGCCCCGCTCGGTCCATGTCAGCGTAACCTCGTCATCGTCGGTAGACCCTGAAAGGTCGAGAGTTCCCCTATCCACGGAAAGGGCGCCATATTTCAAAGAGTTTGTCGCAAGTTCGTGGAAGATGAGAGACAGCGCGGTTGCAGCGGCTTCCCCTACCCCCATGCGCGGTACCGCGACCCGGATACGCCCCTTGAAAGCGCCTAGATCCTCGTAAGGCGACAGCAGGACCGACAGGAGGTCGCCCAACAGGGCAGCATGTCCCTGATTGCCGGGAATCGGGCGCACAAGATCGTGGGCACGACCAAGCGCCGCCAATCGCCCTGTCAGTTCTTGCGCCATTTCCTTAGCGGTTATTGTCGATTGCGAGGTGATAGTGGTGAGGCCCATGGCAATGGCCAGCAGATTCTTGACCCGATGGCTCATTTCCCCAGCCAGCAGTTCGTTGCCTTCTTCAGCCTGCTTGCGTCCGGTAACGTCCAGAAATACCCCGAACATCTGTCCTTCGTGGAGCGCGTCATCATCGCCTAGCCCCCGTGCCGATATCCAGCGGATTTCATCTCCGACCATAATTCGGAAATCGATCTCGTAGGCTCCGACAATTCCGCGCGTCGCCGTGAATGCGGCACGCACCCGATCTCGGTCGGCCGGGTGGATATGGGCTGAGAGGTCTTCGAATTTTACCTCGCCACTTTTGACAAGACCCCATAGTTTGAACGCCTGCTCGTCCATTGCGAACCGATCGTTGGTGACTTCCCATGACCAAAGCGCCACCCCTGCTGCGTGGATGGCTCGGCGCAGGTTTTCTGGCTTCCAGAGAGGATGGTGAGGGTCGCTAAACGGCATCGGGGCAATTCCAGCAAAATGTGGCTCATTTACTACCGAGCTCGAGAAGTCCCTACTTTCTTTGGTTTGCGGTAAAACGACGACATCAAGTTTAATGATGTTCTGTGACGTCGAACGGCGAACCGTAGCGCTTTCAAAACGTTACCCTAGGCAATTTGTTGCTACAAGAGCCGGCCGGCCAAACCACTGGTTACGCCTCCGTCGGTCAGCGATGTCCCTTCTGTTGTTATCCAAGACATCAGTGGTTTCGTGTCTGTCCCATTCGGTTTCCGTGGCCATGCATCGCCACCATAACCTTTAGTGCCACTTTGCTCTCTTGGCAACGCCCAGCTTGTCGGCTGAAAAGGTATTCGGGCCGTTCTCGGTCACCGACACAGCGCCGGCTGTCATCAGCCTGAATGGCGAGATTGACGTGGGCGCTTAGAGCGGGACATGACAGCACATTTCAGGGTGTGGAACCCGTTATCTTTCAAATTGGCGGCTTGGCATGCGGATCCGCCATGATGAAATCGAAGCTGTGTGGCTGCACGTTGCCGAAGGGCCATTTGTCTTGGAACAAGCCCTCCGCAAATATCCGCGACAACCGTCTGCATTATGCTGCCACCCTTTCATTCCGGCAGGATCGCTCGCTGGGAACAGATGTCGCTAATATACGTTTGTGGGAGCCTGACTACGGAGGACGCCATGATCAGAATCTGGGATGCAAACGTTGAGTTGAAGATAGATGAGCGTTTTCACGTCATCAGGAGTGCTCGAGAGGCGGTCGCATTCCTGAAGACACATTGGCCCGAGACAAAGAGCGCGAGTTACGCAAGAGCTCGAAAGGCATGCCTGGACGCGGCGAAGGGGATTGTCCCGAGCGCGGAAGCGCGTGTTGCGTTTGAGGCTGCGGCGAAGGAGGCTGGCATTCTGCGGCAAAATTGATGTCGCTCCGTTCGAGGTGTGAAACTGGACCATGCCGCCTCCCCTTCCTTGGCCGGCCGGGCGCATCTCGTACACCAATAATGCAAGGGAAAGTGGCTTCGAGCAGTTCTCGGTGTAGTGGTCCTGGACGACGATCCTTCTTTTCCGATGCCGGTTTGGACGTTTACGTCAGACTGGTCCCGCCTTCGAGGATTTGTGCTAGGCGCTTAGCATTTTTTATTGCGTAACCATCTCGGTCGTTGTTGAAATAAATCCACGTCGTTTTTGCTCCGCTCTTCTGTACGCGATTTGCCCAGACCAACAACTCCGCGTCGCTATAATCGTGGCGATACCATTGTTTGATGCCGTGAAAGCGCACATAAACATCGTCTGCGGTGCGCACCAGTTCATCGGGCAAGCGCGGGCCACTGCAAGAACAGAAAATCGCTCCGGCAGCTTTGAAAGCAGCGAACACGTCATCGTTCCACCAGCTCTTGTGGCGAAACTCCACCACATTCCGGGATCGGGTGTCCAGCTGCGACAAAATAAGTTGCAACATTTCTGGCTCGTAGCGAACGCTGGGTGGTAATTGGAAAAGGAAACAGCCCATTTGGGGCCCCAGCAGGTCAGCGATATAACCAAAATCCTCTATCAAATCTGCCGTTTTCTGGAACCGCTTTACATGGGTGATGAGTTCGCAAACCTTAATCGTGTATACGAAACTTCGTTTTGCTTGGCGCAGCCACGTTTTGACAGCAGCGATCGTCGGCCAGGAATAGAACGGAGCGTTGAGTTCGACTGTTTGGAAGTTGGCTTGATAGATTTGGAACCACTGGTTTGAGGGAGTATCCGTGGGATAGAATTTTCCCTTCCAATGCCAATAATACCATCCTGAACAGCCTATATAAATTCGGCCTGATATTTCATCAGGGTGACAGCGGGTGTTCTGATCAGCGTCGATCCGGGCCTGGTGCATTTTCTCCGCTCGGGAGACATTCGCTTCACGTTGCTTTTGACGGCGTTCGGCGCGACGGGCACGTTGGGCCATTATGTCTTCCGGAGAGCGGTCTGCCATGCTAGCCGCCCTCCAAGTCTGCTCGATTAAAACGGTCAGGAACCGATGACCACGCCCAAACCCCGCCGAAGCGGGGTTCGTTTCTGGGCCATCAGTTCCATTTCTGGCGATTGCACCAGTCATCGACGTCGGCTTGGACGCGGTCCTTTTCGATGCCATAACGCTCCTGGATCGTGCCTTCCAGCTGATCGCGCTTGCCGGCGATGCGGTCAAGATCGTCGTCGGTCAACTTGCCCCACTGCTCCTTGACCTTACCTTTGAATTGCTTCCAGTTCCCTTCAACACGGTTCCAATCCATCTTCGTTTCCTCCGATTGCTGCGGACTATAGACGAAACTTTTGAGAGCCGAGTTGGTTCGAATATCACTGACAAAAAGTTCTGAGCTTGGGGCAGCGAAAACCCGAGACGACGTTATTTCCACCGACAACGTGGTAGGGACAACTGTCTACGACCGCAACAGCAATCACACTGGATCCATCGAGATTGAAAAGCGGGGTGGCCGTGTTGCCTACGCCGTGATGAGTTCGGCGGCTTCTTGGGTCTCGGCGACGATTATTACCCTCTTCCGTTGAACATGCTCGACTACAATACGGATTCGGCGGCTTCCAGGTGACCATCACCAAGGAGCAGCTTGAAAGTGCATTCACAGAACTCAGGCACTCAGCCACGGACATCTTGCGGATGAAACTGCCTCACGAAAACAGCTTCGCATTTCGGCTGCCGTGACCAAGGTGGAGTTTCTTGGTGGAGTGATTGAAACGCAGAGCCCAAAAATCCGGGAACTCGACTACGGGTGCGATGTCCCCCCATTCGCCGAACTCATCGCCTCGGTCGCATCAATCATCCTTCCGACCTCAAACCGCATCATCTGGCGCGGCGGACCGGATCGACTGAAATCAAGCTGTTCTCGCAGCTGTTTCAGTTCCTCAAGCCCGGCGAGCTTCTGGAAGATGGCGGGGACGGTGGCTTCTATGCGCAGTCCTGGAGAATGGCTCGGGCGGAAAGCTTCGCACTGGACACCGCATCCACCGAGAGAGTTGCCAGGTGACTGCCGCGTGAAAGGTCTCCAACTCACCGAACGTGGCAAGCAGCGCAACGCGAAGAAGCAATGAGGCTTCGGCCTCCGGCGTTGTTCCCCACAGTCACGGCATCCAGCCGTGACTGGCAGGCGAAGGGAAGATTTCTCGCACCGTGCTGAAACCTTATCTCCTTCATGCGGTTGTGCGGGGAGTCCGAGGAGCGCAGCCATGTGTAGTTTCAAGTTTCGGTTCAGGGATCAGGACGGCGATGTGGCAAGTGATGAGAGCTATGAATTTTCAGATCTGTTCGCCGCCATTGCGGAAGCCAAGCGCGTCCTCGGCGAGATGGCCCTGGAGGGGCTTCCCGGTCCGTCGGACGAAGCCTCGGCCGTCGAGGTTCTCAACGCTGATGGCTTTCCGGTGGCACGCGTCGGGCTGACAATAAGTGTGGACCTCTTTGCTACATGAGGTCGACAAACCCAAAACGCAACACGCCGTCATAAGACCACGATTGTCGTTATTGTGGCTGGCGGCTGCGAGCTGGCTCGACGGGGTGCAAGGTGTCTTTGTTTAATTACGGCTGCCTAATTTAGGTGTAAACTTGATTATCGGCGTTGGCAGCGTCTCCACGAGGAACGCGAAGTGAACGTCACCCAATCCAACAGAATTTTGATTCTTGAAGACGAGCCCCTTATCGCGCTCGATCTCGATTATATGCTGGAGAACGCAGGATTTAAAACGATGGTTTGCATTACTTTTGCCGAGGCGATGGAATGGCTGGCGGCGCGAAATCCTCGAGCGGCAATTCTAGACATTCAGTTGAAAGACGGACCATCCACAGCCGTAGCTTCACTGCTACATAACCGCAGCGTTCCATTTCTTGTCTGTTCTGGCGCAGGAAAGCTTGATGCTCCTAAAATTTTCTCCAGTGGCACGTGGCTCTCAAAGCCAAGCGATGACGCCTCCGTATTGAACGCCATACACGGGGCCATACAAGCATTGGATTTCAACGAGCATTTGGAGCGTCAGGCCTGACTCAATCCGACAAGGCGCAGCGGCGACCGAAAGGAGCATCTCCCCGGGGAGACTTCGAAGTGGCCAAGGCATTCGCCAACCGTTCCGAGGAAGTGCGAATTGCGGCAGACAGAAAGAAGACAGACGCGTTGAGAGAGGCGCGGCTCAAAAGGATGGTCGGAAAGTCTGTCGTCCCCTAGGCGGTCTGTCGGCGTGCGATAATGCGTCACGGCTCAAACGCGACGCCGCAAAGCGTCTTCTCCCGTACTGTCCTTAACCGCGCATAGACTTCATTAAGTCCAGCGCAAATTTTGTTACTCGTCAAGGAGGCTTCTATGCCGCACGCTTATGCCTTCCAATCGCATGGAATAACAAGTGATGAACTGGCCATGCTCCAAGGCGCGCCGTAATGGAGCGCGCATCGCCACCGCAAAGGTTCCCGCCGCGCGGCAGCCATCCGGCAGCAACAACGGGTCCAACACTGAAATCCCAAGCCCGGGCAAGGAGACCACGGATAGGGCCAAGCGCCAGCCCCAATGGCTCGCTCTTTGATGCCCGTTGGTCAACACAAGAAAGAGTCGAGAAAAATTGCAGAAAAGTCGGGAACCGAACCCCAAAAACATGGTTAGCCCCCGTCGCCACAAGACGACGAACAAACTGAAGAGGAGACACCAGATGCCTAACCAGCAAACGGGCAACCGCGACCAAGGCCAAGGCAAGCGCGGCCAACAGTCCGGCAATACTTCCAAGCGTGGCTTTGCCTCGATGGATGACGACAAGCAGCGCGAAGCCGCCTCCAAGGGCGGCGAAGCATCAAGTGGAAACTTCAAGAACGATCCGGAGCGGGCCTCTGAGGCCGGCAAGAAGGGCGGACAGTCCTCCGGTGGCAGCGACCGCGGCGGTCGTTCGTAGTAGATTCATCTTTGCAATCTGGGAGGCCGAATGGCCTCCCAGCGATATCGCCGCTCTTCAATTGGTGAGACGCGCCGCGCTGGTCCGTTCGGCCCCCCAGGGCGCCTCCGACCTCGCCTCACGGGATGGTGGAGCATAGAGCAGTGCCAGTCTAGTTTGCCCGGGCGTGTGTGTCTGGCTCGGCTTCGATCCTTCTGATGCGCTGGCTGATCATGGTCATTCGATCCATGCTACGCAGATCCCATGCTCATCCGGTTCACCTGGAACGATTACCGGCAGCACCGGCAAAGAGCGCAACTTCTGGCGTTTTCAACTCCGACCAATGGTAAACGTGCGGTTCGAAGGAGATCTTTACCACGGCCGATGCGGAGCGGCTTTCGTTGCGATGCGACGACATCTGTGCAACGCTCAGCAAACGTGCGGGCTGTCGTCGCCAATCGCGACTGTGCATCTTTCAACAGGCGTTCTCATGGCGAAACAACCAAACACACACGGTGACCGTTTAGGGCACGCTTCAAGAGCGAAGCGCGAGCGCGGCAACGATGGGGTTGGCGCCGGTCCCATTGTCGCCACCGCTGTTCCTGTCGTCGGCATCGGAGCCTCAGCTGGCGGCATCGAAGCGTTGGGCAGCTTCTTCGATGCCATGCCGGCCGACAGCGGCTGCGCCTTCGTTGTGGTCCTGCATCTCGATCCCAAGCACGAAAGCGACATGGCTCGCATTCTAGGTGACCACACCGGGATGCCAGTGGCGCAGGTCGAGGGCGCAATGGTGCTCGCCCCCGACCACGTCTACGTCATCGCTCCCGACACCAACCTCAAATTAGAGGAGGGCGAGTTGAAAGTATCTAGACCGTCGAAGCCTCGCGGTCATTCGGTCGACGTTTTGTTTGCCTCGATCGCGATGGAGCAGCGCGAACGTTCGGTCGCGATCGTGCTTTCCGGGACCGGGAACGACGGCACTGATGGGTTAACGGAGATCCGGGCCCAAGGTGGCATGAGCCTGGTGCAAGTGCCGGAAACGGCCGGGTTCGACGGCATGCCAAGGAGTGCGATTGCCGCGGGCCTGGCCGACCACGTGCTTGCCCCGGACAAAATGCCCGAGGCCATCCTCGCTTATATCCATCATGGTTACGTCTCCGCCCCCACCGAGATCGAGCCCGCCTCACCAAAGGGCGAACCGACAATAGAACGAGTGCTGGAGGTTCTGCGCGACCGCGACGGACACGATTTCGGAAGCTACAAGCGCAACATGCTCAGACGACGCATTCATCGTCGCATGGGGCTTAGGAATATCGACACGCTCGACGACTACCTCAACGACCTGCGGATCAATTCGGAAGAGCTCGCGACTCTAGCCGCCGATTTGATGATCAGCGTCAGCGGGTTCTTCCGCGACCCTGAGGCATGGAATGCGCTTGCGGAGCTGGTAATCGCGCCTCTCGTTGCTGAGCGCGAGAGCGGCGAACCGGTTCGGGTCTGGATTCCCGCATGCGCCGCGGGAGAGGAAGCTTATTCCGTCGCTATGCTGATAGCCGAGCACGCGCAAGCCGCCGGAAAGCGCTTTGATCTGAAGGTATTCGCCACGGATGCGCAAGAGGCCAATCTTCGCAAGGCGCGCGACGGCATCTATCCAACGGCTGCGTTGGCGGATTTTCCGCCCGAACGGGTGCGGCGCTTCTTCGAAAAACTTGACGGCTCCTTGCAGGTCAGCAAGGAGCTTCGGGATGTGGTCGTGTTTGCGGCCCACAACCTGCTGCGCGATCCGCCATTTTCGCGGCTGGACATCATTTCATGCCGCAATTTCCTGATCTATCTGGAGCCGGTGGCACAGCAGTCCATCATCGCCCAATGCCACTTCGCACTGCGGCCGTATGGACATCTGTTTCTTGGCAATGCCGAGACGATCGGCCGGCATGACGATCTCTTTGAACCTGTTTCCAAGAAATGGCGGATTTATCGCCGGATTGGACCCACCCGGCACGATCTTATCGACTATCGGCCGTCGCGCGGATCGGTCGGGGTGCGTACAGCGGGCGCGCCACCTATGCCCCCGGAGGCTGCCTCCGTTGCCGACATCGCGCGGCGAGCATTGCTAGAGCGGTACGCCCCTCCCTCGGTGCTGATCGATCCGAAGGGCCGCGTTCTCTATTTTCATGGCACGACGCGCGAATATCTGGAGCAGCCCCCCGGCGAACCGACCAGGGATCTGCTGGTCATGGCGCGCGATGGATTGGCCCTGAAACTTCGCGGTGCGATGCGCGAAGCCTCGAAAGGCGACAAAAGCGTCACGGTCTACGGCCGAATAGATGGAAACGGCGCGTCACGGGATGTGGCCATGACGGTCATGCCGCTGCCTGCCTCGCCGCAAGCCGGCAAACTCGCCCTCGTGAGCTTCGCGCCGCGGTCGCTGACCACGGAGACAAGTCAGCCGCCTGTTCGCGAGGACCGCGGCGAAACGACCTCCGGCGAGCGAGCACTTCAAGAAGAACTGGCTGCGATGCGGGCTGAGTTGCGCGACACCGTTGAACATCTCGAAACGGCGAACGAGGAGTTGAAGACGTCGAATGAGGAAGCGACCTCGATGAACGAGAAGCTGCAGTCCACCAATGAGGAACTGGAAACCTCCAAGGAGGAGCTGCAGTCCTTCAACGAGGAACTGAACACGGTCAACAGCCAGCTTCAGCACAAGATCGCCGCACTGGAACGGACCACAAATGACTTGAACAATCTGCTTGCTGGGTCAGAGACGGCCACCCTGTTTCTGGACAACAAGCTGGCGATCACCTGGTTCGCTCCGGCGACGAAAGAACTTTTCGATCTCGCAACGTCGGATATCGGTCGACCGATCGCCCACTTCGCTGATGAGAACTTGCTGTCGGACGCCGAGACTGTGCTTCGGAAACTCACCACCATCGAGGCCGAGGTCACGTCCGATGCGGGCCGCTGGTACCTGCGGCGCATGCTCCCGTACCGAACGCGCGACAACCACATAGCTGGCGTTGTTATCGCCTTCAGCGACATCACCCACCGGAAGGCGGCCGCCCAAGCGATCGATGATGCAAGGGTCTATTCCGAGGCGATCGTCGCGACCGTGCGGCAGCCTCTGCTTGTCCTCGACTCCGAACTGCGCATCCAGTCGGCCAATCCGGCCTTCCTTAGCCTCTTCAAGGTTAGGGCGAGAGAAACCGAGGGCAGCCTGCTGTATGGCCTTGGCAACGGGCAGTGGGATATTCCGGCTCTGAGAACACTTCTCGACGAGGTGCTGCCGAAGGGCCAGGAAGTCACCGATTACGAGTTGGAGCAGGAATTTCGCAACATCGGACGGCGCTGTATTTTGCTCAATGCCCGCAAGCTTTCCCAGGGAGGCGGTCGGAACGAGTTGATCCTGCTGGCCATTGAGGACATAACCGAACGCAGGAAACGAGAGAATGCGGTCCGCTCGAGCGAGCGGCGTCTGAAGGATCTCATCGAGGCGTTGCCGGGCGCGGTCTATACGACCGATGCGGAAGGGCGGATCACTTCTTATAACGCCGCTGCCGCCGAGTTGTGGGGCCGCACTCCGGAGCTGGGCACGGATGCATGGTGCGGCTCCTGGCGAATGTACCGGCTAGACGGCACACCGTTGCCGCATGACGAATGCCCAATGGCGGTCGCCCTGAAAGAGAAGAGGCAGATACAGGGTGCGGAAGCCATTTCCGAACGGCCTAACGGCGTCCGGGTGCCGTTCCTTGCCTACCCGACCCCGTTGCGCGATCTGTCGGGCGAGGTCACGGGGGCAGTCAACATGCTGGTGGATATCAGCGAGCGAAAGCGGTCCGAAGCGCTTGCGGAACGCCTCGCCGCGATTGTCGAATCCTCCGACGACGCGATCGTCAGCAAAACCCTGGACGGCACTATAATGAGTTGGAACGAAGGAGCGGAGCAGCTGTTCGGCTATGGGTCTGACGAAATCCTAGGCAGATCGATCATGACCCTGGTGCCTCCGGATCGACGCGACGAGGAGATGGACATCCTCGACCGGATCAGCCGAGGCGAGCACATTCAGCACTACGAAACGCTCCGCCGACGCAAGGACGGAGGCTTGGTCTGGGTTTCGTTGTCCATTTCCCCCCTGAAGGATGCCGCAGGCAATGTCATCGGTGCCTCCAAGATAGCACGCGATATGACCGAGCGCCGCCGTGCTGACGAGCACCGGAAAACGCTCATGGATGAACTCAATCACCGCGTCAAAAATACGATGGCCGTCATCCAGTCCATCGCTTCCCAGACACTTAGCCACGCATCGACGCTGGACGAGGCGCGGGAGGCATTCGGCTCACGGCTAATCAACCTGGCGAAGGCACATGATGTGTTGACGCGCGAAAGCTGGCAGAGCGCGAACTTGGCCGAAGTTATCTTGGATACGGTCAAGCCACATGCGGGCGGAGAAAACCGCTTCAGAATTGAGGGGCCTGATCTTCGGCTTTCTCCGAGTGCGGCACTGGCGATTGCGATGGCGCTGCACGAACTCAGCACGAATGCCGCCAAATATGGTGCTCTCTCCAAGGAGACAGGCCACGTTGCGATCGTGTGGCAAATCAAAGGTACCGGTGCGGACCGCGGGCTTGTCCTGCATTGGCAAGAGAGCGGGGGACCGCCGGTGGCCACGCCGAAACGCAAGGGCTTCGGTTCACGCCTGATCGAGCGTGCCCTGGCAGCGGAACTCTGCGGCGAAGTGCGCGTTGAGTACGAGTCCTCCGGTCTTGAGTGCACGATCATCGCGCCTCTGCCCGCTGGCCAAGAAATACTAGGAGGACGAAGTGGCCACACCGGAGGGGAGGCGGATTCTGATCATCGAGGATGAATTCCTCGTGGCGATGCTTCTTGAGGACCTTCTCTCGGAAATGGGCCACTGCGTGGTGGCATGCATTGCCCGGATCGACAACGGCATGAAGTTCGCGGATCACGCGGATCTCGACTTCGCAATACTCGATGTCAACGTCGGTGGCGAACAGTCGTTTCCGGTCGCCGAAATTCTACGTCGACGTGGCATACCCTTCATATTCGCGACCGGGTACGGCGCCGGCGGCGTGACGAGCGAGTTTCGCAACGAACTCACTTTGCAAAAGCCATATGAACCCCGGGAACTGGAGCGAGCGATTGAGCAGGCGTGCGCGCGGCTCACCGACTGAGCCGTTCAAGATCGCTGTCGCCCATTGAAGACGTCTGACGAATTTGCGACCGATCGTCGTCGAAGCCAAACTGCTCGCAACCAAGCAAATACTCACATCATTTCAGACAGATCATATGCCGATCGCCAATCACCGAGGTCCTGAACCTGTCTTTTGTTGAGCGAGCGCGTTGTCGGATGAATTGCCGCTCCCACTTTCTTGCTTGGCCAACCGCATAGCCCTCAGTGCTTCGGTTTTCCTGCGACGTGCGGCCTGATTTTCTTCGATAATGGCTTGCGCCTTCTGTTTGCTCTCTTCAAAAAACCCATCAATTGCGGGAGGCATTGAATACCGGTCTGATCTGGCTGTCTTCCTGTCCAATCGATTTCAACTTGGGATCAGGGCTGAAAGCATCGTCGCTCCTGACCCGGAAGAGAGCGACAATCAATCCACACATGGACTGCGCTCGATCGCTTTCCCCGCGCAGGTATTGCGGTCTACGAATGGTTCGGCGATCCCGGTGCCACGCATGGGATTGTGCAAACTCAACCAACTCGATCCCCGAGCATCGCTGGACCTGAGTATGTTTAAGCTCGTTGTCCCGATGGACCCGCGGTTGCACTATTCTTTATCAAGGCATCCATGGTTTTGTCGCTGATCTTTGTCGCCTACTTCACGCTGCGTTGGCTGAAAATCAGGCCCCGAAGGCTGCCCCCCAAGCGACTGACATCAAATGACTGACTATCCGCTTCAATTCGTCGCACCTACTTTTCAAATTGCGCTTCAACGGAGAAAGGTCGGTCCTCGGCAGCCGCAACGCTGCCAGATGCTGCTTCTTTGTTTGGGAGCAAGCGGCGCGGTTCGTATCGGCGTGCTAGTGGTCCGCTTAGTTGCGTCCAGCCAACAGGGCGGGCGGTCATTCCGACCGCGACGCCCACAATGAATACGCTCGTTAACCCTGCGATCATGGTGGCATGGTTCGGCTGCGGACGCGCCGTCTCTAGTGAGAGTCTCGGTGGTCCGCGAGATCCGATATGCTTCGCTTAAGATGAGACACGTAAGCAGTAGGCCGACGGAGTTCTTCCTGAAATCCTCCGTCGTCAGATGGTTGCGGCTGAGGGGCGATATCTCGTTCGATTGAATCGTCAGCTAGGTCCGCGAAATATTCGTCTAGTTCATTTTCACGGTCGGGATGATTCCGGTTGCCGATCGTCTTACTGCCACCTTGCATCATGACCCTGTCCTCATTTGTTTGTGCTCGGACAAACGCGGATGGCGACAAAAGGATGCCTCACTACTTAAAAGCGTTGTCGACGCTTAGAATCTAAAGAAGAACTGAACACCTCCGGCAACATCGATAGCGATCTGTGCTCAGGGCCACGTGGCGGCCCTGAGCACAGAGAATTAGACCGACGACGCACGGCCCGCGTAACGAGCGCGCTCTTCGTCGATCTCCGCTTGGCTATACGGTTCGGACGCATGGTCGAAGCCCGTCCAGCCCTGTCCTTCGTACGCGCTCCGCCGCGTCGGCAGGTCGACCCAGTTCGACCGCTGCAGGATGGCCTCGGCCTCGCCGGCGCGCCCTTCGTCGACCCTGGCGGTGACCAGCGTACCGCCGCGTCGGACGCCTTCCGCATAAACGTGGGCATCGCGCTCATCGACGCCTGAATCCGTCAGCGCACCGATCAGGCCGCCAGCAGCTCCGCCGACAACCGCACCAGCGACAGCACCAGCAGCCGTGGCAGCCAGCCAACCGGCAGCAACGACCGGACCCAAACCTGGAATGGCCATAATGCCAAGCCCCGTCAGCAGGCCTCCGACACCACCAACGGCCGCGCCGATGCCAGCGCCGGCACCTGCGTCTTCTGCGACATCGTCGTTCTTGTAGCGGCCATCCGCATTGTTCGAGACGATGCTGATGTCGCTGTCGGAAATGCCAGCGGCCTTAAGTTGGTTAACTGCGGATGTCGCATCGGAATAGTTGTCAAATAGCCCTGTGACTGTCTTCGTCATGGTGTTTCTCCTTGTTGTTGTTCTTGGTTGCGCTTACTTGGCGACGATGTTGCCCTGGTAGTCCAACGACACCATCACGGCCTTGCCGTCCTTCGTGGCCTTACCCTGCCAGACGCCCTTATCGTCGAGCTTCAGCTCTGTGACGTCGGCATACCCGGCTTCGACGATCCGGTCCTTGGCTTGGCCCTCCGTGAAGCTGTTCGCGCCTTCGACAGGTGCGGTGGCGTTCTGGTCGGAAGGGGTCGCGACTGCCGGAGTGTCGCCATCCGGGTTCGGTGTTGGCGTCGCCGTCTGTGCGAAAACCGACGTTGCGGAAAAAGCGATGACCGCCGTTGCGATGAACAGTTTCTTCATGTGTGTCTCCTTGCAGGATCGTTGAGTGATCCTCGGGCCAGACAACTTTCGAAGGTCGTGAAGGTTCCAATCACCGCCTCGCCGGGGGAAAAAACTTTTGAAATCCGCAACATCAATCTCATGACGGAACATGCGGCCGCCGGCCGAGTTAATGAGCAGCTCGCGCGATCTTCCCCAGGCAGTTGATGGTCTCACACCCGACGGGACGCTCCCGGTCGAAGTCGGCGATGAACAGGCGGAGAGGAAGAGCGCGCGACATCGGCTCCCTCGATCGTATGTTACCTGTCAGACGTATCGCCAAACACGGCATGCACTACTACCTGACACGCCTGGAAAACGATGCCGCGCCATCGGTTCGCAGGCCCAGACCATCGATGATGTGAAGCTCATGTTGACGACAAATGACATTCCGATCGAAGAAGGTCTGGCGGAATTGCATCGCTCGGGAACTTAGGTTCCGTCAACCTTCGCCCGGCTGCCAAGTGGAAACGATACTGAGGGCGAAGATTCTGGAATAGGCCGAACTGGCATACTATCGCAGCCCGCAGTCTCGCGCTTCAACTGATTGAGAGTAAATATGTCCACCACTCTCCTCCGACGGCTTGCACGGTCCCGATGGCGGCACGCTACCGCGTCTACGTTCTCGTGGCCGACGTTCTGTATTGGCCGCTAGGTCACGGATGCCGCTAATTATTTGTGCAGTGCAGCAACCTTCTGCCGCATGGTGCGTTGGGGGACCGGGCGGTCCTCGCCTAAGGCCGCTAGGAGCACCAGATGCGATCCATTTCCGACACGATTGAAAGACTGGGCAAATTGCGCTTGGCCCACAGTCCCTCCCCGCTGTTCGAAAACAGGCTGACCGATCTCGGCCCGTTCGGTTCCAACCGGGGTGCCCTTGAGGCGAAAATCCACATCCCGGAGGGCCTCATGCCTCGCGCGCCACTGGTCGTCGTCCTTCATGGTTGTACTCAGACGGCCAGCGCGTATGATCATGGCTCCGGCTGGTCACGCCTCGCGGACGACTATGGCTTCGCAGTGTTGTTCCCCCAGCAGACGCGGAGTAACAACGCCAACACCTGTTTCAACTGGTTTGTGCCCGGCGACATCCGGCGTGATCAGGGAGAGGCGTTTTCCATCCGTCAGATGATCGAAACGGTGACCTCGCGCTACGACATCGATCGAAGCCGCATCTTCATCACCGGGTTGTCCGCAGGTGGAGCGATGGCGAACGTGATGCTCGCAACGCATCCGGAGCTTTTTGCAGGTGGCGCAATCATTGCAGGCCTTCCTTATGGTACTGCGACAACGGTTCCGGAAGCGTTTGACCGTATGCGTGGGCATGGCCTACCCGGACCGGATGGTCTCCAGACGCTTCTTCGATCCGCGTCGCCCCATACGGGACCTTGGCCGACGATATCGGTCTGGCAAGGCACCAAAGACCATACGGTCGTTCCCGCGAACGCTTTCGCGATCATCGAGCAGTGGCGAGGCGTCCATGGCGCGGAGCACTCGCCCGCAACCGAACGGATCGATCGCCATCAAAGGGTCGTCTGGAGAGATGCGGACGGGCGCGAAGCCCTCGAGCTCTATCAGCTCAGAGGGATGGGGCATGGAACACCGATCGACGTTCCATCGGGCTATGGTAAAGCTGGTCCATATATGCTGGATGTCGGCATCTCCTCGACCCAGCACATCGCGCGCTCCTGGGGTTTGATCGCATCATTCGAAAAACGGGTGAACCATGATTCTGGAAAGTCGCACGAGCCGCCAGCGAGTACCTTTCAATCCCCATATTCCTCCGACAAAGGAACGGGAATCCAGCAGACAATCGAGAAAGCCCTCCGGGCGGCGGGCCTTATGAAATGAGCTGGCCGCAAGGCTCGGTCTTTCGTCAGACTCCCTCTAGCACGAAGCGGTATCGCCCTGCGACGAGTTGCATTCACAGCCGATCGACCTAACGAGGCCGCCAGTGCCCCGATATCGAAATCGGACTATATCTGGAAACTGAAAGAAGACATGACCGCGACCGACCGCCAAGCCTTCATGCAACATCTGATCGAGTAGGCCAGAGCGTCCGACAGCCCGATCGACGGTGACGCCGATTTCATGATGCTGGCGCAGCTTTGGATCGGCGGCGAGACGAGGCGCTGGCGGCGACAGACCGGAAAGCCGACAATCAGGAGGAGCTTAGAGCGTTGCGGTCGGAAGTCGCCAGGTCGCAGGATTCGCTTCACGAAGCGGCCTCGGCAGCCGGGCGTCTGGCGATGGAAGAACTTCGCGGCAAGGTACGGGCGCAGCCGATCTCGGCTGCCGTAGCGGTTGGCTTCCTGGCCTTTTTGTACGGGGTCACACGATGAGCGCCACAGGCAATCGGTCGAAAGATCTGGCCGCCGAATACATTAGGCTCGGCGACAAGCGCCGAGCGACGACAATCTCGTCTCGACCCGAGAGTGGGCAAAAGGCACTGCAATGAGACCTTCTGGAGGGATGAGATGGAAAGCTTGCTTGATGCCGAGCGCAAGGACGTCGAGACGTTCCTGCCGAGCAACCCCGTCTGATCCCTTCCGACAATGTTAACTCATAAGGAACCCTCCGATGTCGAACGCAACAAACGACCAGAGCCACCTTGGCCCTTCCAATGAAACCAGTCCCACCGAATTCGGTCACTCTGTCGAGAGCCGCGCCCAAATCCTGGACTCATCAACCACCGCGGGGAAAGAGGCTGAACTTCTGAATATCTATCGCCTCGTTCCCATAGCCGACGCCAACGATCCCCGGTGGGACAACTCACCGTACCAAGGTGAAGTGGTGGTTGCCGCGCATACCACAAGCGATGCGTGCATCGTCGCCGCCGAACGTGAGCTCGATTTCATGGAAATCGATTCAGCTCCGGCCGAGGGCGTGACAACAAGCAACGCGAGCGCGTTCCGGTCGGAGACCATGCCCGACGTGCTCTCCAACGTGGGTGATCGAGGGCGAAATCAGCGTCGACACCATCAAGCCCGTTCAAGTCTGACGCTCCAGGCTCTTTTGATTCCGCGAACTACTTAGTTCGACATCAGCAAACCTGATCGGTCGGCCAAACGCATTTAATTTCAAAAAGATGCACTCGACGCGAGGTTTCTTGCACCGAGTTGGAATCCTATCTGCTTCATGCGGTTGTGCGGCGGGTCCGAGGAGCGCAGCCATTTCAAGTTTCGGTTCAAGGATAACTCCCATGGCCCTCCGGTAGCGCGTGTCGGGCTGACAATTAGTGTGGACTTTTTTGCCGTATGAAGTCGACTAACGCCATAAATGGAGCACGCCGTCTTCACCTGGATCAAGCTTATTGTGGATGGCGGTTACGAGTAGGCTCGAGCGCCGACAGAAGAGCCGCCCTCAGCGCCTGCGTCTTGATGCGATCAGCCTCCCGCTTTTCTTCTATCATAGCGTTGGCAACAGTCTTCGACTGCTCGAAATCTCCCTTGGGAGACGGCCCGCGCGGTCTGCGTTTTTCGTTCTGCATCGTTGGACCTCCGACGACGCAAACATATTCCAACGACCAGATGCAGCAATTAAGTTTGACATGTCTGCTGAGAGATTCCGGGGTTGGAATCTACGGAACCAAAGCACTCGGTCTTAGTTGAGTGCCGCTATCAACCCAATTAGGAGACGAAAATGACTGAGAAAACACTGGACGACCTGTTCCTCGATACGCTCAAGGACATCTATTTCGCAGAAAAGCACATCCTGAAAGCGCTGCCGAAAATAGCACGCGCGGCACAGTCTCCTGAAGGTAAGGCGGCCTTCCTGAAGCACAAGGACGAGACCGAAGGCCAGATTGAACGCTTGCAGCAGGTGTTCGAGATTATCGGGAAACCCGCTCGCGGAAAGACGTGCGAGGCCATTCAGGGCATTATTGCCGAAGGTGAGGAAATCATCGAAGAGTTCAAGGGTTCCGTCGCTCTCGACGCTGGCCTCATCTCGTCGGCTCAGGCAGTCGAGCACTATGAAATCGCTCGCTACGGAACATTGAAGTCCTGGGCGGCGCAGCTTGGCTACACCGATGCCGTTGCACTGTTCGATGCGAATTTGCAGGAAGAGCTGGCCACTGATCAGAAGCTGACCCAACTCGGTGAAGCTTCGGCGAATCCGAAGGGCGCGAAAAAGAAGGTCGCCTGATCACGTCGCAATTAAAAGAAGGGCCGTCTCCTGCGAGGCGGCCATTCCTTTTTAGGCTCGCAATTCTACTATGCGCCAGTCTCGCCATGCGGTGCAGCGACGGTCTTCGATTCCGGCGAACCTCTGAAACGCAGGAAGATCGAGAGCACGACGATGACGGCTGTCGAGAGGAACTCGCTCTGCCAATTTTGCAAGGATTCGAACCAAAACTGGGCGCTAACGAGGTGCTCGGCGATGGAGACTGTTGGCTGGCCGTGCATCATGGCCTCGGCATTTTTCGCCTCTGCGCTGTATCGCAGGTGGAGGATGAATGTCAGCACAAAAAGGAAGCCGAGTGCGATGCCCAACGAGTAGGAATAGACCGCCTGTGCAAAACCGCCCAGGCGGACGGGCCACGGAGCTTCGGCATCGTCCTGCTTCAATGCAGGATCCTCGTCCTGGTCCGCGGCTTCGTCCGGGTCTTTCGATTCGCTAGATCCCCGCTGAAACAGAAACGCCGTCAGCATCACATACGCCGACATTTGCAGAAACTCGGATTCCCAGTTTTCGAAGAGAGATGACAGGAAGTGCCCGGATTTCGCATAAGCCGCGAGGCCGATCAGTGCGTGATCGGCGAGTTCATGATCGTAGACCGACCATCCTGTGAGGAGCATGCCGCCGATGGTGAGAAGCGATAGGGCAACGAGTACGATTGTGAGGCTGTTGTCGCGCAAGGTTTTCATGATCTCTCCCCTTTGTGAACTTCACCGAACTAGGGTGTGAGTGGATGGTTCCCGCCTCGCGGTGATTGCCAGATAGCTGGACCGGAACCAAATTGCTCCACCTCAGTTGATCGTGACTTCCGACACCTTGAGAGAGAGCCATGCCCTTTACAGCCAGCGCGAAATCAGACGCACAAGCCCTCTTCGATGATCAGTGGCCATCGACGATGGGTCTAGCAGAGGAAGACGTTGTCGGTTTCGTCAGTGCGATGTGTTTTAGTCCCATGGATGATGGCGAAATGGTCATGCGGCTGGCGGGAGAAGACGGTGAACTCATCGATCTCCGCACGAATCCGGTCTGCGCCGGAAGGCTTGCGATCGCGCTTCTTGATCTCATCAACCAGAATGGCTGGTTCGACGTCGATCTTCGCGTGACCGACAGTGGATCGGAAATAGCACGGATCATCCCCCAGGCAAGCAAGACGTTTGTCTGCGCTGCCGCAAACGACTGATCCCTTGCGGCAGCGATTTTCGCTCTCGGCTGGAACCAAATCGCCAGTCACTGCTTTTGGTTCGTTGATCCCCTAAAACTGTCGGCCCAAACAGACAAAGGTTTGAGCCGACAGACTGTTGATGTCACCGCAGGAGCTTCAACGTCGGAATATACCTGAACCGCATCCGGAAGCCTCGCACCTTTGATCTCGATCGCCTTAACCGACGCATTTAGTTCGGCGAGTTCGGAGAGCGTGAACGTGATCCTCGACGCTCCTACGTTCTCTACCATATGAGCCATCTGTAACGGTAACGATTGATTGTCATGTTGGGCTCCTTGTTTTTCAACAAGGGAACAGACGGATCAATCTATGGGCGACGCAACCTGCATCCAGCGGCCGTTGTTGTCGTGGCACGATTCCTTTCTCGGCGACGTAGCGGATTCAAATCGTCGCTTCACCCGGGATTATGGGACAACTTCCATTGGTGCCGGTTGATCGCTTTCACCCTGCACCACCAAAGGGACCACCGATTTGGTCTTGGTGACTTGTCATGAATCCCAGTAGGGGGGATCTCCGAACGCTTTCTTGAGATGCTCAGCGATGGCGCGAAGCTTCTTCGACGGATTGCGGCCCTCGGGATGCGCCATATAGATGAACTCTGGCTCCGGCTTGTCGCCGATGTCGATTTCAACGAGCGAACTGTTCTTGATCGCTGGCCCGGCAATGAACGCTGGGAGAAGTGCGATGCCGAGACCGGCAATCGCCGCATCGCGCATCATGTCGCCGTTGTTCATACCCAGCGCCAGCTTCGCCCGAACGGTAATCGCGCCTTCCCGGGTCTGGAACCGCCAGTCGGCGACGCCGCGATTGGTGTAGAAGATGCCGCGATGATCGCTGAGTTCGTCAAGCGTCGCCGGCTTTCCATAGCGGGCAAAATAGTCCGGCGAGGCGGTCAGCAACCGCCGGCTAGGTGCAAGTTTCCAAGCGACTAGCCTTGAGTCGACGATCGGGCCGTGGCGGATGATCGCGTCATAGCCGCCCGACGAGAGATCCACGCGCCGATCGTCTATGTCGAGTGTCAGTTCAATCCCAGGATTCTGCGCCAGAAACGGATAGAGCGCAGGACCGAGATGCATGCGTCCGAAGGTAACTGGGCCAGCGATCCTGACGGGGCCGGCCAGCGTGCCGCGCCGTTCCGCCATATCGGCCGCCGCATCGTTAATCTCCTGCACGATGCGGCGTGCACGATCAAGAAAGGCAATTCCGTCCTCAGTCAGAGTCAGCTTGCGCGTCGTGCGGCGAAGCAACGTGCCGCCGAGCGTCTTTTCCAATTCGGCTAGCCTTTCGCTGACCACCGATTTTGACAGGCGAAGCCGGCGTGCCGCTTCGCTGATCGAGCCGCTCTCCACGACAGCGACGAAAGCCGTGATCCCTTCGATTCTCATCATTGTTCGGCATCTCCGGATTTCAGTTCCCCGATCAGAAGACTATTCCGAACGAGCCGAAAAGGCCATCTTCAGTGCATCGGGAAGCGCGGCAAATCGCCGTTCTCTGTACATCAAGGAGATGAGACATGAACCGCTTGAACAACAAGGTCGCCATCGTCACGGGCGCAAGCTCTGGCATCGGCCGGGTGACTGCAAAGCTGTTTGCCGCCGAAGGCGCCAAGGTTGTCGTCGGGGCACGCCGCCAGGTGGAACTCGACAGCCTAGTCGAGGAAATCCGTGCCGCCGGCGGCGAGGCTGTCGCGGTCGCCGGCGACGTCCGCTCGGAAGAATTTCACAACGCCTTGGTCGCTGTTGCAGTGGATAATTATGGTGCGCTGGACATCGCCTTCAACAATGCCGGCATCCTCGGCGAGGCCGGGCCAAGCACTGGTGTATCGGAAGCTGGCTTCAGCGAAACGGTGGCGATCAACCTGACCGCCTCGTTTCTTGCCGCCAAGCACCAGATCGCTCAGATGGAAAAGAACGGAGGTGGCTCGGTGATCTTCACCTCAACGTTCGTCGGCTACAGCTTCTCTTTCCCAGGCGTCGCTGCCTATGCCGCTAGCAAGTCCGGGCTGATTGGCCTGACTCAGGCGCTCGCCGCTGAGTACGGTCAGCAGAATGTCCGGGTCAACGCGATCCTGCCGGGTGCCGTTGATACAGACATGTACAGGGACATGAACGACACAGCCGACAAACAGGCCTTCGTCACCAACCTGCATGCCCTGAAGCGGGTGGCCACGCCTGACGAGGTGGCCCGCTCGGTGCTCTTCCTCGCCTCGGACGATGCTAGCTTCGTCACCGGCACTGCATCGCTTATTGATGGCGGTGCGTCGATCACCCGCACCTGAAGGCCGAGGATCCATGCGGCTGGCGCGAGATATGGTGCCAGTCGCCAAAGCTCGTTGGAGCCCGTCAACCGAAAGCTTCCGCTCCTGTCGCATCACGTCGGTTCCCCAGGACGCGTAACAAAGACATTTATGCCATAGTCCGGATGCGTCCGGTTCCCTTCACCTTGGAGACACGTAAATGCACAGACTACTATTCGGCATACTTGCAATGATCCTGTTGGCATTCCCCGTTGCGGCACAGGTCCATCCGTTTCCAGCCGGCTTCCAGAACCAGGACGTCGATGCCAACGGCGTGACCCTGCATGTGCGCGTAGGAGGCAAGGGCCCGGCCGTCGTGCTCATCCATGGCTTCGGCGACACCGGAGACATGTGGGCGCCGCTTGCCGCGGATCTCGTCCGTGATCACCGGGTGATCATTCCCGATTTGCGCGGCATGGGAATGTCGTCGCATCCTGCGGACGGTTACGACAAGCGCACACAGGCCGCCGACATCCGTGCCATGATGACATCACTCGGCGTCGACCGTGCTGTCGTCGTCGGGCATGACATCGGCACGATGGTGGCCTACGCCTTCGCGGCGCGCTATCCCGAAGCGACAGAGAAGCTTGTCGTGATGGATGCGCCCGTCCCCGGAATCCCGCCCTGGAACGATATCGTCCGCAATCCGCTCCTCTGGCATTTTGATTTCGGCGGTCCGGACGCGGAGCGTCTGGTTGCGGGGCGCGAGCGGATTTATCTCGACCGGTTTTGGAACGAGTTTGCCGGCGACCCGAGTAAGATCGATGAAGCGACCCGCACGCACTATGCGCAGCTCTATGCAATGCCCGGAGCTATGCGCGCGGCCTTCGCGCAGTTTCGCACAATTCGACAGGACGCTGAAGACAACCGCACGTCCATGACCACGAAGCTTACCATGCCGGTGCTCGCAATCGGCGGTGAGAAGTCGTTCGGGGCCAATGAGGCGGTTGTGATGCGAAACGCTGCCGTTGATGTAACAGAGGTCGTGATCCCCAATGCCGGCCACTGGCTCATGGAAGAGCAACCGACCGCGACGATTTCCGCGGTGCGGGCATTCCTCGATGGCTCGCGCTAGCAAGCTTCGTTTTAGCTCGCGCTTGCGCACGAACTCATCGTCTTTTGTGAACCAGAATAGTTGATCCTCCCAAGCACCTCCTGTCGCAAGAAGCCCAACCTCTCCAGACTCTTGCGACAAGCCGATCCTGCTCTCGGCAGGATCTTGCTTTCTCGCTTCTCACATCCGTTTGATTATGCCGAGTTGGCCGGGCAGTGAGCCGCAACTTGCTTCTCTGTATCGGGCAGAGCCGGCATAATCCGGATATCGGCATTAGCACATTATGCCGATATCGGCATAAGTCGCATTGGACGGGGCGTTTGCAGCCCGGGGATCCACATGTTCGCAGGATACTGGACGTTGTTGATCATCGCGATCCATCTGGGGACGCGCTGGTTGGTCGTGATGAACACGATCCGGTCGACCTTGGGCCTTTCCTCCCCGAGCGCTGCCCGCACCCTGGCTCTTCGGACGGCGGCCATGGCCATTGCGATCTGGGGCGTGAGAAGTTCTCTCGAGATGACGTTCGGCTCGAAGCTGACGCTGACCTACTCCCTCGATATGTGGGAATTCAACGAGAGCACGCTCGGCTTCTTTATCAACTACGCGTCGATCGTCGGGTTGTACGCCGCGCTAACCCATTACGTCCTCAGTTTGATCAGTATGGGCAGAGCAAGGAGGACGGAAGGCCGCCGGATTTGGGTCAATCGCCATTATCGCTAATGGCGATTTCCGGAAGCGGCTTGAGCAAGCAGACCGACGGCTTTAAGAACTCGAGCGGGCAATGTGAACGGCCGAAATGCCGGCGCGAAGCGGATATTTGAGTGTCCGGCCGCTATTGGTTTCGAAGCACGCCGACGAGAGCCCTTCCGTCGGTGAAATAGGGATCACCGCCGCCGTTGCGACCTTCCTTGGTAGCTCCAATGCCGTCGATCTCATAGCTAGACAAGAGTTGTCCGGCCTTGAGAAGATCGCTGATGATCAGGTTTCGCTCTGCGTCAAGATCCGGGCCGATATGATGCGTGACTTGACCGGTATCGTGGCTGAAGCCGACACCCCGATCAAAACTTGCCGAGCCGAGCCAGAGCGGGCGGTTATTGGGGCCGTATTGGTTGGTCAGCCAGAAACGAACATGGTTGCGTTCGTCGGCGCTTTTGCCCACGGCCTTTTCGAAGGCCAGATCCTGTTTTCTGCCCTCGAAAAACAGTGGGCTGACGGGCGCATCGAGATCAGGCCGATCAAGCACCACGCTCAATCCGATATCGACTGAAGTGCGCAAGGTAATTTTATCGGCAGGATCCCATCCTGCCGCCGCGAACGCCCGGATTGCTTCTTCCTTGGAACCAACAAGTCCGACATTGATGGGATCGCCCGGAATACCCTGCGCCGTGGTCGTGACCATGTCGCCAACTTTGTCAATGCGCTCCGCATCGTGAAAAATCCAGATCTCAGGGATGACGAAATAGGCAAGCAGCAGGTATGCGAACAACACGGCAATCACGGCGCCTATCGCCTTGCGGGTTTTCGCGCGCATTGGAATTCGCCCACCCTCAAAAGATGTCCACCAAGATCATACGTCGAACTTGCCGCGGAGACATCCAGAACTAGCTTCGGCAGCAATTGCCTCAGACCGCATGTGGCGCAACTGCAACCCGCGTGGTCCCGGCACATGTCTGTTCTGCAGTACCGGCGACCGGTGGCTCGATGACCATCAGCTCGCTTAAACGGCCGCTCCCACCCGAAACACCGGCAGTTCCTGCCGCACGCCTCGAAGATGAGCAGTTCTCGGCTCGACCGCAAAAGCCGCCAGTCCGTCGCGAACCCCGGTCGCGTCGTAAACGTCTTGGCTGACAAAAATCTCGTCGGCGTCGGCGAGGCCTTGGACGCGAGCAGCAATGTTCACGGTCTGGCCGAAATAGTCGAGGCGCTCGTTCAGCGTGACCGCGATCGCCGCGCCCATGTGAACGCCGATCTTGAGGATAAGAGCCTTGTCTGGCTGCCGCTTGTTGAACGAGGCGATTTCGCTGCGCATGTCGAGCGCCGCCTGCACGGCATCGGCGGGCGTCAGGAACGCTGCCATCACCGCATCGCCGATCGTCTTGATGATCGCGCCGTTGTGGCGGACCGTCACGTCCTGCAGCCGGTCAAAATGCTGCTGCACAAGTGCAAAGGCATTCAGGTCTCCGATCCGGTCATAAAGTGCAGTCGAGCCCTTCAGGTCGGTGAAAAGGAGAGCGATGTCCTTGACGCCGAGCCCTTCGTGGCTGCGGATCACCTCGGAGCGGAAGAGGTCGCGGAACGTCTGGGTCGTGAGCAACCGCTTCCCTGAGAGGAACGGCGCGAAGTGGAGCGGCGGCGGCCTATCGACGCCGGGCGGCAGTTGAAGGATCCCGAACTCGATGCGTTTGTCTGCGACATTGGACATCTCGAAAATCACCTTGCCGGCCGCGATGGTGCCCGCGTCCGGCGTGCTGGACTCGAGGTCAACACGGATTGCAATGCGCTGTTCGCAGGGCGGAAGCGCGGGATCGACAATAAATGTGATGCCTGCTCCGCTGTCGGAGCTGCTGCCATGTAATATGCCGGCCTCTGCGATTATCTCAAAAGCGGTCGTCTCGCCCGGCTCGATATAGGCTAATCCGCGGCTCAGCATCTCCCTCAGGTGGACGAAAGGCGTTCCGTCCGGGATCAAGCCCTCATTCGCCGAACTGAAGCGGAAAAGATAATCCTCCACCGACAGCGTCTGCGGATCGTGATAGGCGATGCGGCGGATGGCCGGATTCACGGTGAAGGTTATCGCGATCATGTCGTCGAGGGCCGCCACGAAATCCAGATGGCAGTGGGTGCAGCGGCAGTGACTGCGGAGACTCTTGAGAGCCTGGAAGCTATCGATGACGCAGGAGCAGACCGGACAGATCAGAATCCAGGTCATATCGAAGAGACCTAGCGCGGTGGCGTGCAGGAAGAGAGCAATCGTCTCCTCCTCGTTGAGGCTCTTGTCGGTGGCGAATTTGATCGGATTGATGCGGAAGAGCTCGGCGTCGCTTGCCGAACGGATGGTGCTCTCGAGCTTGGATACGAGCCGCGCACTCCAGGTCCGGGCCGATTCCAGCGCCGTCAGCTCCTCTTCGAGGTTTTTCTCGTCGATCGATGCCATGGCGACCTCCTCCCCGGACTGCGCTATTGTCAACCGAACGAGTTCAGTTGATCGTCCACCATCAGCGGTTCCACAAATTCGCAGCCTTCTAGGTGTACCATAGCGAAAGGCTTCATTGTAGTGGGAAGCCCCCAGGATCCCGGGACGTGCAGGAGTTGGCGGCGACGAGCCTTTCCGCCGACCCACCCATTTGTCGACATCGGGACGGGTCAAGCGGACCGGCAGCTTTTAGATAATCGCCGAGGTTGCTCGAATGGCTGAAATGACGGCGCATTGCAGCCGTTCCACGTGCCAGCCGTGGGTGACTGCTCAGGGCGACAGGTGTAAGCTGTATATCCTCGACCCGTGGGAAAGCGCCTCAGAGCAATCCGAATTCGACCATGTCAGAGGATGCTAGGTCATGCCCGACATCGGAGACTGGCTCGCCAGCATCAGGCTTGAGCGGTATCGCCAAGCCTTCTTGAAGAACGGCATCGATCTCGATGTCGTCGACGATCTCACCGATGCCGACCTCAACGAGCTCGGACTGTCCCTTGGTGACCGCAAGCGTTTTCTCAGGGCGGCCGCGACTCTGGCTCAGCAGTCGCCGCCGCCCACGGCGGCACTACGTCCCTCCGTGTCACCGATCCACAGCGAGGCGGAACGGCGACAGCTTACGGTGATGTTCTGCGATCTCGTTGGATCGACAGCACTCTCCGCCCGCCTCGATCCAGAAGACCTACGGCAGTCGATCGTTGCATACCGTGCTTGCGCCACCGAGATCGTCGGCCGGTACGACGGTTTTGTTGCCAAGTATATGGGCGACGGCGTCCTCGTATACTTCGGCTATCCCCACGCCCACGAGGAAGATGCCGAGCGGGCCGTGAGGGCCGGCCTAGCGGTCGTTGAGGCCGTCGACCGGCTGGATGCGGCGGGCGAGCACCTGGCTGTTCGGATCGGAATCGCCACTGGCCTGGTCGTGGTGGGTGACATCATCGGCACCGGCGAGGCCGAGGAATGCAGCGTTGTAGGTGAAACGCCGAACCTGGCGGCCCGCCTACAGGAGTTGGCCGGATCCGGCACAGTGGTCATTGCCGAAGCAACGCGCGCGCTGCTGCGGGGCCTGTTCAAGCTCGAAAGCATCGGACTGCGGCCGATCAAAGGTTTTTCCGGGGCGGCTGAAGCGTTTCGGGTACTCGGCGAAGTGCGTAGCGACGACCGCTTCGAGGCCGGTCACGCGACCGTGCTGCCCTTGGTCGGCCGTGACCCGGAACTCGCATTGTTGGTCGATCGCTGGACTCAGGCCAAGGCCAAGGAAGGTCAGGTCGTCCTGCTTGAAGGTGAGGCAGGAATCGGCAAGTCGCGTCTCGCCCTGGCCCTTCGCGAGCGTCTCCTTCGAGAACCACACAGGTTGCGCCGCTACTTCGCCTCGCCATACCACATCAACAGCGCGCTTCGTCCGGTGATTGGCCAGCTTGAACAGGAAGCGGGATTTGAACGCGAGGATTCATCGATCGTGAAGCTCGCCAAACTCCAGGCGCTGATCGCGGAACAGGTGGGTGAGGTGAGCGAAGCGCTCCCATTGTTGGCCGAGCTTCTCGGAATTCCAGGCGCTGACCGCTGTCCAATACTGGATCTCGCGCCCCAACAGCGTAAGAACCGAACCTTCGACGTGCTCATCGCCCAGCTTGCCAGACTGGCTGCGAAGCAGCCGGTGCTCCTGGTGCTTGAGGACGCTCACTGGCTGGACGCGAGTAGCCTTGAGCTGTTCGGCTTGTTCGTGAACCACATCCGGCAGCTCCCGGTGCAGCTTGTCATTACCCACAGGCCCGAGTTCGTCCCGCCTTGGCGTAGTTACCGGCACGTGACAAAGGTGGTCCTGAATCGCCTCGACCGGGTGCACGCTCAATCGCTGGTCGAAAGGCTGACCGGCGGAAAGGCACTGCCTGCCGGAGTGCTCGATTACATCCTGGCCAATACCGATGGCGTACCGCTGTACCTTGAGGAGTTGACCAAAACCATGCTCGAATCTGGTCTCCTGGGAGTGGCCGGCGATCAGTTTGGACTGGCTGCACATATTCCGCCGCTGGCGATCCCGGTAACGCTATACGACTCGCTGATGGCCCGCCTCGACCGCCTCGGCAGGGCCAAGGTGGTGGCCCAGATCGGCGCCTGCATCGGGCGAGAGTTCTCCTATGAGCTGATTGCGGCGTTAGCAGTGCTCGATGAGCATGAGCTGCAGAGGAGCCTTGATCAACTGGTTGCTACTGAGCTAGTTTTTCGGCGCGGAAGCCCCCCTAACGCGATCTACAGCTTCAAGCACGCGCTCGTCCGAGATACCGCATATCAGTCGCTCCTCAAGAGCCGCCGCCGGGAACTACATCGCCGTATTGCGCAGGTCTTCGAAGAACTCGCCCCACATGCCGTGTCCGCTCAGCCGGAGCTCCTGGCCCATCATCTGACGGAGGCAGGAGAGCTGCCGCGAGCCGTCGTGTTCTGGCACCGGGCCGCCGAGCACGCAAACGAGCGGGCGGCGAATACCGAGGCCGTCGGCCATTTGGCCAAGGCACTCGACCTGCTCGCCCAGATGCCAAAGAATCCGGAGCAACTCGAGCTTGAGCTGACGTTGTTGATCACCATGGGACGGGTGCTTACCGCCGCGAAGGGCTATGGCCACCCGGAGGTCGAGCGCGTCTACAACCGTGCTCTCAACCTGGCGGAGCGGATCCAGGAAACGCCCAGGCTGTTCCCGGTGCTCCTCGGTCTCACCATTCATCATGCGGTGCGGTCCGAGCTTTCCGCGGCGCGGGACCTTGGCGAACGGCTTCTGAGGTTGGCGCAGCAGATCTCGGATCCTGTGCTCGTGGTGGAAGCGTCCTATGCTTTGGGCATTACCTGCTCCTGGCGTGGCGAATTCGCCTCTGCATGGAAGCACTTCGAGCACGGGATCAGCCAATACGACATCGCCCAGCACCGGGCCCATCTAGCGCTCTATGGACAGGATGGAGGACCGATCTGCCTGTGCCGTGGCGGCATGGCGCTGTGGTATCTCGGCCACGATGACCGGGCGCTGGAGCTGATGGACGAGGCGCTCGCCATGACCGCGAGCCTCAGGCATTTGTTCAGCCGTGCCTATGTACTGACATGGGCGGCGATTTTGCAGGTGCATCGACGCGACATCGCCAAGGCGCAAGAGGCGGCGGAGTTGGCATTGGCGTTCGCGGCCGAACACGAATTTCCATTCTGGCAAACCCAGGGAGTCTTCCTGCAGGGGTGGGTGCTGGCGGAGCGGGGCCTGATCGCGGAAGGTATCGAGCGGTTGCGAGACGGGTTGGCTGGCATGCAGGCGATCGGGTCAGGAATGACGGCGCCTTGGGCGATGGGCTTACTCGCGGAGGCGCATGGAAAGGCTGTTCGTTTTGCCGAGGGTAGTACCTTGATTGACGAGGCGCTTACCATTGTCGCACGCACTGGCAACCGCTGGTGCGAGGCGGAGCTGCATCGGCTCAAGGGCGAACTCATATCCTCGAGCTCGGAGTGCGATCCTGCCGAAATCGAGGCGTGCTTCCGCCGTGCGCTCGACGTCGCCCGCATGCAGGATGCGAAGATGTGGGAACTGCGCTCGGCGGTGAGTTTGGCCCGGCTTTGGCGAGCACAGGGTCTTAGGGCGCAGGCCCGCGAGCTGCTCATGCCGCTCCTCGGCTGTCTCTCTAACGGCCACGAGACGCTCGATCTTCAGGATGCTCAAGCGGTCCTTGAGAGCTGCGGAGGTAGTAAATTGAGCACCTGAATACTTGCTCCGCTGCAACGACTTTGTCGTAACTCCCGATGGAGCGATGATTCTGACTCCGACATTTGTTATTGCGGTGTCGCAGTATAGGGAGTCACGCAACGACTGCAACCCGGTGGGAGCAGACCTCGGCCGAGGGGCGTCCGAACTTCGGCTTCCCACCCCTTCATCGCCACTCTGACGGCCGAAACTGAACCGCTGCTTTCAGTTAAGCGTCAACGCGGTCTCTACGACTGTTATGCGGGCGCAATGCCGCCGGTCGTTTTGAGCGTCTTCCGAGACGCTTGAGACACACTGATGAAACACCACGCAGTGCCCAGTTTTGTTCTGGAGTGGTAGCGATTTTGGCGCGCCGGACGAGATGAAACTGGGCACCGCTATGTCATTGCTGCGCCTATTGAATTCTGAGATTACCGCTCGGAGCGGAAGGTCCGCTTTGCGCTTAGGCGGTCATTCAAACTCAGGCGAGCCAACTCACGCCGGCAATCCGGCCTTGATTAGCCCTTCGCGGAGAAGCTCCCGGTCTTCGGCGTGTTCAAGGAGGACGCTCTTGCGCATGTATTCGGCCGTCGAGAAATCGGGCCGCAACCGGAGGACCTCTGCCACTGCTGCCTGTGCCTCTGCGGTCCGTTCAAGCTGGGCGTAGCAGGCCGCGAGCCGCGCACTCGACCACGAACCTGACAAGGGCATCCGCTTGAACGCCTGTGCGGCCTCTGCAAAGCGCCGGAGCGAATAGAGCGCGATGCCGAAATGGGCCTCGTACCAACGAGGACGTAGTGGGTTGAGGCGACAAGCAGCCTCCAAACAAACCAGTGCGTCTTCGGGCCTTCCACGAAAGGCCAGCAATCGGCCCTTCATGATCAACCCGTCTGTATCATTGGGGTTCAGGTCGAATGCCCGCCGGAGGTGTTGCTCGGCCTGGTCGTACTCACGGCGGTAGAGACAGATCGTCGATAGTAATCGGTGGCAGCGGCTTTCCAGGGGGTCGAGTTCGAGCGCGTGCTTTGCCTCGGTGTACGCCGCGTCCAGCACTTCGGCCGGTGCCGAGGCGTGACCGTTCTGTGCCACCTTAACGAACGCACTATACGACCGCGCCACCGCATACCGCTCATCGAGAGAAACCGCCTTCTCGAACATCTCACGAGCTTGCTGATTGGCAGTTTCGGTGTCGTTCCGGAAATGGGCAAGGCCGCGCAACAAACAGTCGTAGGCCGCCAGGCTGGTTGTCGGCCTTCGGAGCGATTGCTGAAGCATTGCATCTTCAATTCGCCCAACCAGCGTTGATACAATGGTTTGCGCGACTTCGTCCTGCACTGCGAAGATGTCATCGAGACTGCGGTCATAGCGTTCGGCCCAAAGATGCGCGCCGGTCGCCGCCTCAATGAGCTGCGCGGTGATCCGCACGCGTGCCCCGGCCCGCCGCACACTGCCTTCGAGGAGATATGAGACGCCAAGCCGGCGGCCGATTTCCGCCATCTCGATAGACTTGCCGCGAAAGGCGAAGGACGAGTTGCGGGCGATCACGAACAGCGAGCGGAAGTGCGCCAGGCCGGTGACGATGTCTTCGGTTATGCCGTCGCTGAAGTATGTCTCTTCGGGCTGGCCACTCAGATTGTCGAACGGAAGCACTGCGATGGATGGCCTGTCAGGCAAGGCCAACGGCGCACCGGCGTCTCCGAGACCCGGCTCCCTGGCCCAGCGCCAGACGCGGACCGGCTGGACGATATTCTTTAGCGTGCGCTCGCCGATATCCTCGAAGGCAAAGTCAGTCTTGCCGGCCAGCTGTTTCTGAACAGCATCGGCGATGCAAATGCCCCCGGTTCGGCCAGCGTCTCAAGCCGCGCGGCGACGTTGACGCCATCCCCGAGCAGGTCGCCATCCTCTACGACAACGTCACCGACGTTGATGCCGATGCGGAACACGATGCGGCTCTCAGGCGGGACCTCCCGTTGATGGACAGCGTCGCCCTCCTGCACGGCGACGGCACAAGCCACAGCATCGACAACGGAGCCAAATTCAATGATCGCACCGTCGCCCATCAGCTTGACGACCCGGCCCCTATGGTCTGCGATCAGCGGGTCTATAACCTGCGAGCGAAGGGCTCTGATCGCATCGAGTGTACGCGCCTCATCCGTTTCGATCAGGCGCGAATAGGCCACGATGTCGGTGGCCATGATCGCGGCGAGCCGCCGCTCCACCCGAACAGTTGGCATAGGCGCCCTCCAGCGTATGGTCCGGTTGGCTGTGCGTCTCAATCGTCGCAGCTTCGACCATAAACCGCAACCGGAATGAGCTCAATTCGATTTCTAAATACATCCCATACATGAGGTTGCTGCTCCCCACGGCGGATGAGACGATCCGCCTGGCTTGTCGAAGACCTAAGGAACTGCGTCATGTCCGCTTTGCAGCAACAGCGACGGGTGGCTCGATGACCATTATGAGGGCGCTATGCCGATCGGCCGCTTCCGACCCCAAAGCTGTCGCCCCCCAAGGGAAGGGAGGATTATAGCGAAATTTGAAAGCCGATTCGGGCCCCAGGACTAGTGTAGATATGGCAAAGGGCAGATGACTAGTGAGTGCTGATCTCCTATAGTGACATTTATTTGGAGGCTTGGCCCATGCTTAGGTTGAGCATACCGCTCGTATTTCTAAGCCTTTCGCCATTTTGTGCCTCGGTCGCGTCCGCCGCGGACGAAGCAGTGGAAGTCAATTCCCGCACGCTTACAGACGAAGACTTCCTGCAGGGCAATATTGCTGCGGGAACACCAGTAACATTGACTGGCAATCTCAGCGGTCCCGAGAGCGCAGAGCGGCCACCGGTCGTCATATTGCTGCATGGCACGGACGGACCGGGCAGCGGCGCGGTTTGGGGATGGGAGAGATTTCTCAACAGCATCGGCATCGCGACACTGAGCCTCGACAGCTACACTGCACGGAACCTCACGCAAGCGTCAACGGATCAATCCCTGTTTGGTCAATTCACCCAGATTTATGACGCCTACCGGGCCGCCGACGCGCTGGCAGATCATCCAAGGATTGATGGATCACGGGTCGCGCTGATGGGCTTTTCCCGTGGCGGCAATGCGGCATTGTACTCGGCGATGATGCGATTCCAGAAATCGTTCGGCCCGTCCAAGGCCCGCATCGTGGCGCATTTGCCATTCTACCCAGCATGCAATTTCCAGCTTGTCGGCGAACTGGAGGTCGCCGACGCGCCAATTCGCGAATTCCACGGCTCCGATGACGACTGGACGCTCGCTAGGACTTGTCGCGGCTATATCGACCGCTTGGCAGCGGCAGGCAGCGACGCAACAATGACGGAATACAAAGGCGCGCTGCATGCGTTTGACAGTCCACGCAACCCCGCGCGTTTCACTGATTCCGACAACCAGACCTCGCGAAATTGCATGCGCAAGGAGGTGGTCGGGAAGCTTCTCAATGCGGCGACCGGTCGTCCTTTCAGCTATTCCGACGCATGTGTCGAATTCGGCCCGAGCTCACAGTACAATGACCCAGCGGCAACGGCAGCACAGGCGGCAGTAAAGGCCTTCCTGAATGAGGTCTTCGGAGGCAAGTAACGTCGTCCGCGTTCCACACCTTAGTGGTCTTTCTCGCCAGCTAAGCCGACCGGCAGCTTTCAGGAGTCCGAACGGTCCGAGTGGACGACTGAATTGCGGGCGCGAAGCCGTCTTTCAGTGAAACCTTCTATCTCCGCTTCGGTGGCCGAAAGCTATCATATTGAGATGATCGCCTTGAAGGGATCAGAACCAACGGCCCTGTTGTTACAGTTTTCATCTATATTAGATTCGCTAGCCCAGACATGAATCAGAGGCAGGCAGCTCCCGACCCATTGCGGACATTAGCCGACACGGTCGGCCATCCCTCAGCGGCGTCCTAATGACTAAGGATATGCGTCACCATCGCATCGGCTGGAATTCAACGATCAACAGATTGTCCTGCACGGCCCGGGGGAATTCGCGTGCGAACACCATGTTCAGCCGGTCCGCGCCAAGCGGGGTGCTGACGACGTAACGCACATTCTTGAACCCGAGGGCTTCTCGCAAGGCCAGATAGTCCCGCGCCTGCTGAAGGATATGAGCCTCGCGCTCCGGAATCCACATCTGGCCCATATTGCCGAACTTGGCCTCGACCAGGGAGCTCAGCTCCTTGCGGGCGTTCAGCGCAACATGGTCGACGAGGATCTGGCGCGTTTTTCCCCCTTCGCTTATCTCGAACACTGCTTCCCACTGGGAGCCGATCCCCGCTTGATATCGCGCCCAGGCCGCTTCAGACGTGATCCGTGTCCATCCCACGAACCGGTAGACCGGTGCCGCGCTGCGGGCCCGAAGCAATCTCGCGTACCGGCCGCCGCGCGAGCCGATGCCGCCCGCCCCGGTGAACCAGAAAGCCGGGGTCAGGAGCATGTCCGCGAAATGCGCACCCTTGAGGACGCGCCGGCCCGTCTGAGCGATCTGCGGAAGGAACGGCAGGGCCTCGAACACGAGGTTTTCGGAAATCTGTTCGCCGATCAAGGCGCCTGTCTCCTCCTCGGGCGCGATCGACAATTTGAAGCGATCCGATCTCTTGATCAAAGGCTCCATGAGCGGCGTGATGAGCGGATCGAGAATCGGGCCCGCGGCTCTCTCGTAAGTGAGACGCTGGAGATTCTGCGTGGCCGAGAATAGCCCGTTCCAGGCTCCGCGGGCGAGGCCCACGAGATCAGGCAATTCGATCCTGCCGACGCTCTTTGCCCGCTCATACGCGCCCGGAATTGACACGGCGGGCTCGAATGGGATCTTTCCGTAAACCGTGAACTCAGGGAGGGTGATGACATTCGACGAAGGTGCTGCCGGAACGTCCGGGCTTGTTGAGGCGGAAGGCGGGATCAACGTTGGCGGTGTCGGCGAGGACGCGCTGCCGGTCCCCGGGCCATCCGCTTGGGGCCTGTTCGGGACGCTGTTAGGCACATCGGCCGATGAGGCGCTGGACGATCCGGGGCCGTAAACTGCTCGCTGGCCGGGCGGCATCCAATCATCGGCGGGCCGGTAGGATGATCCCCCGTGCGGCGAGTAGTCCTGCGCCCTGCGGCCGCTTGATCCGGGGGCGGCCGACGGCCAATCCTGCGCCGATGGAGGCGGTCGATCGGGACCGGTGTCCAGCCCGATTTCACCGCGCGGCGCTCCCGTTTTCTCCGGCGGCTGCAGGTATGGCTCATACCATTGGTTGATGGGGGGCAGGCTGGAATTGTCGGCAGTTGCCTCCGGATCGTTGACGAGCCTTGCACTGGAAGTGCCGGACCCCGTGTCGCCGCCGCCATTGAAGTCATAGACCTCGGCGTTGCTGATGGGGGCGTCCATGTCCCTGCGGTTGCTACGAGTTGCCGGCGAGGGCTTGCGATCGAGATCGTAGCCGCTGAACGGATGCTGCAAATCCGCCATGTCGCTTTTGACGGCGCCGTAGGCCCCCAGATATTGTCCGATATAGCCGTACTGGCTCATGCCGAGGTTCCAGGCGTACATGCCCACGCTGGGGCCGCCTTCGCCGGTGCCCTCCTCCCAGAGGGATCGCCACCATACGTCCAGCCACTCGGTCGCCATCAGATCGCTTCAACCTCGATTTCGGTGCTGTTGAAGTCGAAACTATAGTTGAGCGGCAGGATCCGGCCCGTTCCCGCCTGGTTGTCGCAGCGGACGATGACGTTCCATTGCTCATCGACGGGCTCATGGCCTCGTACCGCGCAGACCGCGCCTTCGATCTCGACGGTTGGGCCACCGATGGCCCCGAACAAGGTGGTCGAAACCGTCACTTTGTCGCCGACGCGAATGAGTGCGCGGCACTTGATCGTGCCGATGAGGTAGACGAACTTGTCGTTCTCGATGCGCAGAACCGGCTGGCCGGCGGTGACGAAGTCGCCTTGATGCCGGAACACCGCCGTGATTACCCCGTCGAAGGGCGGGACCAGGAAGGTGTCTACATAGGCCAGCTGGATCTTCCTGATCTCGGCTGTCGTCATCGCCTTCTCGCGAAGCACATTTTCCTTCGCGTTCAATTTGACGAGGCGAAAGGCCGCGAGCTTCTCTTGCCTGAGCGCAATCTCGGACCTCAGCCAGCGGACCTTGTTGTCGTGGAGCGGGATCTCATATTCGCGCCCGCTGTACGTCGTCGTTGTCGTCGTATTCGTATCGAAGGTCTGGGCGCCGGTCGTGTTGGCGAAGCTCGACGCTTGGCTGGTCTGTTCGGCGATCACGCCGATACTGTCCTGGACGTAATGGTCGCGCAGCGTCTCGTACCGCAGCCGCAGCAGGTTGGAGAGGCGACCGAGCAGCGCCGTGACGGAATTTGGATCGCTGGTGGTCTCGCCGAGAAGCTCGATCCGTTTCTCGATCGCGTCGTCAGACTGATCGGCGCTGTGCTTCAATCCGTACCAGGCGATGGCTTGGGTCAGGTGCGCGGCAATGTCGTCGGCTCTGAGTCGTGACAGGACAAAGTTATCGAGGTCGCTCTGAATGCTCGAGGGGCCATGGATCGGCGGCACATCGCCTTCGATGCCGCCAACCGGGTTCGTTCCAATGGTCGTCCCGCCGGTGACCGGGCCCTGGTTCAGCAAATCGCCTGGCGCTGGAAGCAAGGGCTCGGGTTCGAGCTTCTGGCGATAGGCAGTGAGGTCGTAGGCCGTCACGGAAAGGCCGAGCAATTCTTCGGGCTGATATTCGATGATCCCGCTGACGGGATAGCAGAGGTCCGCCGACTGAACCGGCCGAACGCTCAAGCTGATCGCCTTAGCCGTAGCCATCTGTTCTTGCCTCCTCTTGAGTCAGACCGCGTTCGGTGGAGCGATCACCATGCAATTGACCGTGCTGTCGGTGTCGCAGCTAGCATAGACGCCGCGCAGCCCCGCGAGGCCCAGGGTCCAGCATTCGCCCGGCTGCAGCGTGGCCAGCGCCGTGGCGCCGGAACTCGCCTCCGAGCTGATGGCTACGGGGTCGCCCCAAGCGTCGTTATGGACAATGAGGAACAGCGGCACATCGAAATCGGCGATAACGCCGCTCGAGCCCCACAGGTAAGCCTTGGTGCGGACTTTCACAGAATAGTTGTACATCACGTCCCCCGTAAGAGGCCTTGGACAACTGTTTAATCAGCAGTGCTCTGGTCGGCGGACGAGCCAAACACGAAAGGCACTGATGCTGGTGCGCGATCCTTCAATGCCACTCGCGCGAGTTAGTGATATTCTTAACATGAGAAAACGTTCGGGGCCACCGGAGAGTCGCGATGGGCGAGTTGACAATAGTGTTGCGAATGCCGGCTGGTTGCTGCAACTGCGACTGAGCTTTTTCTCAACAGCTAACGTCTGCTTTCACACCTTCATCGCCACTCTGACGGCCGAAAACCGCTGCTTTCAGGTAAGCGTCAACGCGGTCTCAACGACCGAAATGGTGAAGGGTGCCGTCAGGCGTACGAAAGCCTTCACCATTTATGACGGCGCGAAGCCGCCGCGGCGTCTCGTTCTATCAGCGATTATTAGCCTGGACATTAGCGAATATCTCTCCGACCAAGTTTACGCTCGAGGTATTTCCGTACCTACGCTGATCATTTACTAGCCCGAGTTTCTTTAATCTAATTTCCGTGGCCTGCTTTGAGACACGAAAATATTGCGAGAGTTCCGAAATCAACTCATTGTAAGGTTGGTAGGTCCAAGGCTTATCGTCGACGTAGACCCGGCCAAAACCAATGTCGCGCATTTTCAGTCTTTCGCAGCCAACCTCCACAGCGATTCGAAAAACTTTATCGGGTAAGATTATCTCCGACGCGAATAGATTGGCCTGTAATTCCAGCCGCGTGAGATTGAAGTTTTCTGCCCCCTCAACATCTACCAACAGGTCTCGCTCAATTACCGTCTCCGAGCGAAGATAGTGTCCGTGCCCAAGACAGAAATGACCAATTTCATGGCCGATGGTGAAGCGTTCTCGGAACTCGTTGTCGTGAGAATTTATTTCAATCGAGTTCCGATCGAAATTTGCCGAACCCAAAATCAACGCACCATCTTCATCGAAGACATTTCTCTGGCTGAACGTGAGTTCGAGAGACATCGCCGCGCAGATTTCACCGAGATCAACAGGTCCGGCTTTATAGCCAATCCCTTCCACAATCTCAGTGGCAAACGCCCTGATGTCGTCCAACGATATGTACTGGACAGAAACTCTGGCACCCGCTCCGGAAGTTTTGTTGGCTGAGTCATGATAGAAGCATTCCAACAACTGACCTATGCTGCTGAAAAATTTCCCGTCAAAGTAGGCTGAGAATTTCAGAGACTTGACGCGATGTTCCTCCTCAAAAATCTGCGATTTTACGAAAGCACTTTCGACAGCGTATTGGTAACGACGGTCTGCTACCACATCCGCTCCGCTCTCGTTGAACTTTACGATGCCCATGGATCTGCTTCTAGCGATCATTTCCGCGCCTGATTGTAAGCGCGATGACACAACGAGAATGCCTTTGACTGAATGTCCGAATACTCGCCCGATCTGGTCTGAGAATACACTCACCCGATCTTCTGGAATCCCAGATTTGTAGTTCTTGCATTCAAACACTGCGTAGGAATGCGGCGTCTTTCTGCCCTCACGGTAAACCTCAATGACAACGTCAAATTCGACGGGCTTTTTCCTCTCTGGGCAGGGATACTTCGCCTTCTTGCGGATTATGCATCGGTCAGGCGGATAAACGCCGTAGACGAGATCTCCCCGCTCCTGCTGATCGATAAGATAACCGAAAAGTGCATTTTCCAGCCGATCGCCCTTAGCAGTGGAATTCACGATTGATCCTCGACAACAGCAATTGGGAAAGGATCATCTGTTATTTTTTTATTTTCCGCTATTTCTAAGTGCCGATGCTAACAAGCATCCCCACCTAGAATTGAAGATAGTCACTGCCTGCGGGTAAGACGAAGCACGGTGAATTCCAGCTTTATGTTTTTTCGTGGTCCGCCAATGAGCAGGACTCGCCCTCGTTTCAGATTTCGCGATGCGACCACCGCTCGTTCGTATCCAAAGCGCTTGCTACACGGGCGAAATCTTTGAGAACCTGGACTGCGATTGCCATTGGCAGTTGGAGACAAGCCTACATAGGATTCAAGAGGAAGGTGGCATCTTCATCTATATGCGACGGGCGTGGCGCCGGACTGCTCACCAAGATTCGCGGAATGAACCTGACAGCAACCGAGGGCATTGATACTGCGGATGCCTATAGACAACTCGGGTCGCCGCTTGATCCCCGCGAGTACGAACGCGCTGTATATGTACTGAAGGAGTTCGCTGTAAAGAAATGCCGTCTGCTGACAAACAATCCGCGAAAGGGTCCACGGGCTGGAATTGGCGGGCTTGGAGGTTGAGCGCGTGCGGCTGGAAAGTCAGCCGACCAAGGATAACCAGACCTGTCTCAGATCGAAGGCCCTCAAGCTCGGCCACTATATGAAGGAATTTGGGACAGATATTTGAGTGAGGGTGGTGTGGTTTATAGTGCTCATCTCCGGTCAAACCGCACCGCCCGTCTTCACCACATAATGACCGATAATGCCGGCTTATCGGTCGTGCTGCCGATGGCTGGCAGAATGGCCGACAGGATCGACCAGAACCCTGAAAACATCGCTAACAAAGACGTTGCGGGCTCTCCGTCTGGTGGTCATGATCGGCGGAATGGCCCGGAAACGCTGGGTTTCTGTAGTTTTTCTCGCCTGGTTGGCTGGGTCTCGCCCCGGTTCGCCGGAGGACGTCGTCCCGTATCCCTGGAATGCGAGCAGCATTCGAAGCCATGAACGGGCTTCGAACGACGGCAAAGCCCCTTCTTTGTCATGGCTGCCATCCTTAACTCCCGCATTTGCCGCGTTTCGGCCCTGCAAGCCCGCAGGCGCGTTTTGTCTGTTCGCCGGTGTCCGTGCATCAAGCGCCCCCCTTCGTTGCGCTGTACGAGGCTGTAAATCGATCGATAAAACACGCCTGCAAAGGAACCTTTTCTCACACATTGCATAACTGTAAAAAGTCGGCGAGAATCCGCCCATGTCAGCGCCCGATCACACCCCTACCCAGCCGCGCCGTCTCGTCGGCTATGCCCGTGTTTCGACCGAGGATCAGGCCAACGACGCTCAGGTCGACGAACTGAAGGCCGCCGGCTGCCGCGTCGTCCATGAGGAGCACGGATCCGGCGCTTCGCGCTCCCGCCCGGTGCTGGCAAAGCTGCTGCGCGAGATCGCCGCCGGCGATGTCATCGTCGTCGTGCGGCTCGACCGCCTCGCCCGATCTGTCAGCCATCTGCTCGAGGTCATCGAGCAGTTGGAGAAGCGCAGCGTGCACTTCCGCTCGCTGCGCGACCCG
>UCOA01000119.1 GCA_900474095.1 Hyphomicrobiales bacterium
CTTCACCGGCGCGAGCCGCCTCGACACCGGCGTTGAGGGCAAGCAGGTTGGTCTGGAAGGCGATCTCGTCGATGACGCCGATGATCTGGCTGATCCGGCTCGACGAACCCTCGATGCGGCTCATGGCGCTGACGGCGCTGCGGACGATTTCGCCGGACTTGCCGGCGCTTTCCTTCGTCTCGCGCACCATGTCACGGGCTTCGTTGGCACGCGACGAGGAGGCGCGCACGGTCGCGGTGATCTCGTCCAATGCCGCAGCGGTTTCCTCAAGCGCTGCAGCCTGCTGCTCGGTGCGCTTGGAGAGGTCGTTGGCGGCAGAACTCAGTTCGGCGGAACTTTCCTTGATCGTGCCAGCAGCCCCGCGCACATTTTGCATTGTCAGGCGCAACGTCACCATCGTCGTATTGACGTTCTGCTGCAGCTCGGCGAAGGCGCCGTGGAACTGCCCTTCCATGTTCTGCGACAGATCGGCGTCGGCAAGAGCGGCGATGACCCGGCGCACTTCGGCGACGGCGTTGTCGATACTGTCGACCAGTTCGTTGACGCTGCCGGCGAAGCGATTGAGATCCTCGTTCTGGTAGTCCTTGCCGATGCGACCGGTGAAATCGCCGGCGACGGCTGCGGCAACGACGGCGCTGATGCTCGACTGGAGATCGCTGCTGAGGGCATGAAGTGCTGCCTCCTGCGCCTTCATGTCGCGCATCGCCAGCGCATTGCGGCGGAAGACTTCGACGGCGCGCGCCATTTCGCCGATCTCGTCCTTGCGGCCGGCGTCCGTGCCGGTGCTGTCGAGATTGCCTTCGGCAAGGCGGCTCATGGCGGCCGTCAGCGAACGAACCGGCGCCGAAATGCCACGGCGGGCAGCGAGCAGGCTGACCACCGCACCAAAGACGATGCAGGCCGCGGCCGACGCTACGGCGATGACGAGTGCGAGCGACGAGGACTGGAGAGCGTCGGCGCGGGCCGTGGCGAGCGCTTCGCCCGAATAGGTGCTGTATTCCTTGACCGCGCTGGTGACGGTCTTTTGGGCGACAAGCGCCTTGTCGAGCCCCGCCTTGATCGCGGCAGCATCCTGGCCGTCCTTTTCGGCAACATCCACCATGGCGCGGATTTCGCCGAAGTAAGTTTCAAGCGTCGAGCGGATCGTCTGCAGCTGCTTGAGTTCGGTCTGGTCGGCGGTCGCTTCGATCTTTGGCAGGCGCTCGAGCATTTCGTTGGCGCGCTTTTCCGTTTCGGCGCGGAAATCGGCCGCCTTTTCAGGCTGGGCGGCGAGCTGGTAGGTCATGCGGCTAATGGCGATGATGTCGACGCGCAGGTCCATCGCCTCGCGGGCGACTTCCTCTTTCGCGCCGACCGACACGATGGCCTGCTCGAGCGCGGAGATGCCTTTCGCGCCAACAAAGGCGATGACCAGCGAGGAGAGCCCCATGACGAACACGACGAGGCCGATCTTCTGGAGAATGGAAAGATTGCGAAAGGTCATGACTGAACTCCGGCAGGGCGATCGCCCGCAAGCTGAACGAAAAAGGGAGGTTCAAGGCATGATGCCTCTGACAAAGCGCTGGGGGAAAACGACATCGCGCCTGAGGCGCAATCTGAAGGAATTGCGCTAACGTACGGTTAAAGCTTTCCTATGTGAATCGCGGCAAGTCTCGATGTCATCTGATCCTCCGTCGAGGATGAAGCCGATACGCGCAACGGGCAACAAGCCAATTTGTTCAGGCGGTCTGAGCAACGTCCGCAGCTTTTTCCTTGAACCTTGCGCACCCGGCCTCTATCTCCGATGTACACCCCTCGCATTTTTCCCGGAGTCATCCTTGTCCATATTCAAGAATCTGCCCGCCGCTCCTGTTGCTTCGAAAAAACCGGTGACCGATACCCGCCACGGCATCACCCGCACGGACGACTATGGGTGGCTGCGCGCCGACAACTGGCAGGCGATGTTCAAGGATCCCTCGATCCTCGATCCGGAAATCCGAAAACACCTGGAGGCCGAGAACGCCTATATGAAGGCGGCGATGGCCGATACCGAGGCGCTGCAGAAGACGCTGTTTGCCGAGATGAAGGGCCGCATCAAGGAAGACGACAGTTCGGTGCCGATGAAGGACGGACCGTTTGCCTATGGCACGTTCTTCGTCACCGGCGGCGAGCAACCCCGTTATTTCCGCATCCCCCGCGATGGGGGCGAACGGACGGTCCTTCTCGACGGCGACAAGGAAGGCGACGGCAAGGCCTATTTCCGCCTCGCCGGCATCGACCACTCGACCGACCACAGCCGCGGCCTCTGGGGCTATGACGACAAGGGCTCGGAATATTACACGCTGCGCGTCCGCGATCTCTCGACGGGCGAGGACCTCACCGATGTCATCGAAAACACCGGCGGCGGCGGCGCCTGGGCGCCGGATGGCAAGAGCTTCTTCTATACCGTGCTTGACGATAACCACCGGCCGTCGAAGATTTTTCACCACATCATCGGCACGCCGCAGAGCGACGACCGGCTGGTCTACGAGGAGGAAGATCCGGGCTTCTTCATGGGCGTCGGCGGCTCGATGCTCGACGATTTCATCTACATCGACATACACGACCACGAAACCAGCGAATACTGGCTGCTGCCGACCTCCGACCTGACGGGCAAGCCGCATCTGGTATCGGCGCGCGAAACCGGGCTCGAATATTCGCTGACCGAGGGCGGCGACGTCTTCTACATCCTGACCAACGCCGACGGTGCCAAGGATTTCAAGATCATGCAGACGCCGGTTGACAAACCTGGCCGCGAAAACTGGACCGACGTCGTGCCGCATACGCCCGGCCGGCTGATCATCAGCCACATGGCCTTTTGCCGTCACCTCGTCTGGCTGGAGCGGGAAAACGGCCTGCCGCAGATCAAGATCCGCGACCGCAGGAGCGGCGAGGAACACGCGATCGCCTTTGCCGAGGAAGCCTATTCGCTGGGCTTGTCCGGTGCCGGCGAATACGACACCGACGTCATCCGCTTCTCCTACTCCTCGATGACGACGCCGAGCCAGCTCTACGACTACAACATGGCAACGCGCGAGCGTACGCTCCTGAAGACGCAGGAGGTGCCGTCCGGCCACAATGCGGACGACTACGTCACCCGCCGCGTCATGGCTCCGTCATGGGACGGCGTCGAGGTTCCGGTCACCCTGCTCTATCGTCGGGATACGCCGCTCGACGGCTCGGCGCCCTGCCTGCTCTATGGCTATGGCGCCTATGGCATCAGCATCCCGGCAGGCTTCAACACCAATTGCCTGTCGCTCGTCGATCGCGGCTTCGTCTTTGCCATCGCCCATATCCGCGGCGGCAAGGACAAGGGCTTCCAGTGGTACGAAGACGGCAAGATGGGCAAGAAGACCAACACCTTCAAGGACTTCATCGCGGCGGCCGACTATCTGAATCAACAGAAGTTCACCTCCTACGCGAACATCGTTGCCGAAGGCGGCTCGGCCGGCGGCATGCTGATGGGCGCCATCGCCAACATGGCGCCGGAGAAGTTCAAGGGCATCATCGCCGCAGTCCCCTTCGTCGACGTGCTCAACACCATGCTCGACGACACGCTGCCACTCACCCCGCCGGAGTGGCCGGAATGGGGCAACCCGATCGAAAGCAAGACGGCCTATGAGCGCATGGCGGCCTACAGCCCTTATGACAACGTTTCGGCCAAGCCCTACCCCGCGATCCTGGCGCTCGGCGGGCTCACCGATCCGCGCGTCACCTATTGGGAACCGGCCAAATGGGTGGCCAAGCTGCGCGAAAAGACGACTGGCTCCCAGCCGATCCTGATGAAGACCAACATGGACGCCGGCCACGGCGGCGCCTCGGGGCGGTTCCAGCGGCTCGAGGAGATCGCGTTTGAATATGCGTTCGCGATCAAGGTGGCGGGGAAGATGTAAGGAAGGGGGCGCAGTACATGACGCTGTGTTGCCCCTCATCCGGCCTGTCGGCCACCTTCTCCCCCTGAACGGGGAGAAGGGACAAACAGCAAACTCCGTCATCCCCTCTCTCCGCTCGCGGGGAGAGGGTTAGGGTGAGGGGCGAAGCGAGGCAGGATCGTCGTGTCTGTGGCGGACGGCTCAAATCTCGCTCGCATCAGGCTGTTCTTCGCGTTCATGACAATTCGTGAACCGCGAGGAGAATAGAGGAAGAGAACACATGCCCGTCCACATCGCTCTTCTGCGCGCCGTCAATGTCGGCGGAACCGGCAGGCTCACGATGAGCGACCTGAAGGCGCTTTGTGAGAAGGTCGGCTTCTCGGACGTCAAAACCTATATTCAGAGCGGCAATGTGTTGTTCCGCTCCGAACACTCCGCCGGAGATGCCGCCAGGATTCTGGACGAAGCGCTTGGAAAGGTCATGGGCAAGGCGCCGGGTGTGATGGTGCGTAGCCGCAACCAGCTGAAAAAGATCGCCGAGAACAATCCCTTCCCCGATGCCAAGCCGAACTACCTGATGGTCAACTTCCTGCCGGAAGAAGCGCCGAAGGATGTGCTCGACAAACTCGTCGCGCCCGATGGCGAAGAGGTGCATGTCGCGGGCGGTGAAATCTACGTGCATTATCCGAACGGCTCGGGCCGCTCGAAACTGAAACTGCCGGCGTTGAAGCAGGCGACTTCGCGCAATCTCAACACGGTGCGGAAACTGGCGGAGCTTGCCGCGGAAATGGAGGACGACTAGCGCGCCGCGCCACATCTGACGCGCGAGGAAACTGTAGCATTTTGAAAAGCTGCATAATTTTTATCAAATCCATTCCGATTTAAGGAATTATGCAGAAGGCCTCAGGCACGCTGCGCCGGCTGGAAAAGCAGTTTGACGAAACTGCGGAACACGAGAATCTGGTCTGGCAGACTTTGTGGCTCTTTCAGCGCCTTTGAAAGCACAATGCCACCTTCGATCACCGTCGAGACCATGTCGGCAAGCTGGTCCACGTCGAGGTGCTCACGCGGCGTGTAGACGGCGAAAATGTCATCGAACATGCCGCGGAAGCGACGCCGCCATGTCAGCGCAGCCTGACGGTTGATCTCCTGGATTTCCCGATCGAAAAGCCGCTCATAGTAGCAGATGGTCGCGACCAGGCAGCCCGGGTGGCCGTTCGGCAGGTCGGACAGCAATTCGGACAGCAGCTTCAGGCCGAGCAGAAAGGATTGCAACGGATCGTCCATCAGATCGCGGGCCCGGCTGAAGATCTCGTCGTAGATCCGCTCGTCGTTTTCGATGTACCGGTTGAGCAGCGCCTTGGCGAGTTCGTTCTTGTCGCGGAAATGATAGAAGAAACCGCTCTTCGTGATGCCGGTCTCGGCAATGAGTTCCTCTATCGACGTGCCCCCAAAACCCTTTTGCAGCACCGCCGCTTCCGCCACATCGAGAATGCGGGTTCTCGTCTCCTCACCCTTGCGCATGTCTCGCTCCTGTACCGCCGGTAGGGTTTTCGAAGGTCCAGGTTGAAATACTGCATCCACCCGCCCCAGCCCATTTCAGACAACCTATTGATTTTCGACACCTTTATAGACTTTTGCGGAAGTATACCGCAAGTCGGCTAGTTTAGCAGGAGATAAAACGGCACAAATCTACCGACGCTGCAACCCGCTTCAATGCGGATGTGAACCGGCGACAGAAGGTGGAGACCATGAGCAAGTACCGACACGACCTACCGCAGTTGAAGGGCGGCATGTTCCTGGCCGACGGCGGCATGGAAACGACCCTGATCTTTCACGAAGGCGCCGAGCTGCCGCATTTCGCCGCTTTCGTGCTTTTGGCGGACAGAACCGGACGGCAGCAACTGAAGAATTATTACATCCGTTACCTCGATATTGCCGCAAGAGGAAAAAGCGGTTTCGTTCTGGATACGGCGACGTGGCGGGCCAATCCGGACTGGGGCGACAAGCTCGGCTACAGCGCGGAAGCACTCAAGGCAGCCAACGAGGATGCCGTCGAACTCCTCAGCGAAATTCGCGCCGAGCGTGAACGGCCGGGCGTGCCCATCGTCATCAACGGCGCGATCGGGCCGCGCGGCGACGGCTACAAGGCTGGCAAGATGGATGCCGCCGAGGCCGAGGCCTATCACGCCACGCAGATCGGGACCTTCGCCGCGACCGAAGCCGACATGGTCACCGCGCTGACGCTGACCAGCACCGACGAGGCGATCGGCATTGCGCGGGCGGCCAAGAGCGCGAACATGCCCTGCGTGATTTCCTTTACAGTGGAAACCGATGGCAATCTCATCACCGGCCGGACGCTGAAGGACGCGATCGAGGCGGTGGACGCGGCGACCGGCTCATACCCCCTGTATTACATGATCAACTGCGCCCATCCGAGCCATTTCGACAACGTCGTCGCCGGCGACGCGGCTTGGCTGAAGCGGCTTGGCGGTCTTCGCGCCAATGCTTCGAAAATGAGCCATCAGCAACTCGACGAGAGCGAGACGCTGGACGCCGGCGACCCCGCCGAGCTCGGCCAGCGCTATCGGCAACTGACGCGCCGCCTGCCGCAGATCCGCGTTCTCGGCGGCTGCTGCGGCACTGATCACCGGCATGTCGCGGCGATCTGCGAGGCATGCTTGCCAAATGCAATATTCAGCGCCTGACTTGGGCTGACACCGGCAGCAACTGAAGGAGATGACAATGACGACGATCCGCAATCGCGGACGCGGCGGACTGCTGCGCCTGGTCAACCGGTGGCTCGGCCGCGACCGGCCGGCCTGCGAGAAGCCCGAGTTCCTCACGCTGGAAGGCCTCAACGGCCACCTCATGCGCGACATAGGCCTGTCGCTGCACAGTGACCGCTATCCGCACCGCGACGTTCGCCGAAATGACGAACGAACCGATCCCCGGGCCGCCGCCATTTGCACGGACAATCACGGCGCCAATGCCGGACTATGGCTGCGCTCCCCTTGCGGTTCGGGTCATCGGCGTTGATCGACAGCCGTAAAGAGGAAAACAAGAATTGTTACTCATGCGATAAGGACAATTTTAACGAATTGTTTAATCCTTTCAAGATTAGCGATACATAATACTTACTGCCAATTGCCAGTCCATATAGAGGGGGAAGCTATGCGGCGGCCATTGAAAGCACACATCGATCATCTGCTCAGCGACGAATCGGGTAATTTTGCCACTCTTACTGCCATTGCTTTCGTTCCGGTCATCGGAGCAGCTGCTTTGGTGATTGACCTTGGAGCCGCATACGTCGAAGCAACGAAACTGCAAGCGGCGCTTGACAGCGCGGCCATTTCTGCGGTCCGATCCTTCGGGGAAGGTTCCAGCGAAGAAGAAACGACCAAGGAAGCGAGCGACATCTTCTTTGGCAACTTCACTGTCCCGGCAAATTCCGAGCCGCTGCCCGAGGACGACGAGTTGTCGAGTTTCAGCTTGATGCTCGTCGACGGTGCGCTCGAGGATACCGCAACGGCCGCCTACGGGTTCAGCTACAAACCGATGTTCCTGGAGCGACTGCCCTTCGAAATCAGCAAGCGCGCCATTGCAGCCCGGGTGCCGGGAATAGAGGCATGCATTCTGGCCCTGCACCCGACGAAATACCGGGCCTTCGAGGTTAGCGGCAGCGCCAATATCGATATGAGCGGCTGTACCATCACCGCGAACTCCACCGATGCGCAGGCGATCTATGTCGGCGGGTCGGGCAGCCTGAAAGCCGAGTGTCTGGTTGCCGCCGGTGGCATTTCGATCGATCCCAATGCCGTGCAACTGGCCTGCGACGACCCCCGCGAGATATCTCCACGGGTTCCGGATCCATTCAAGAACAGGAAACTCCCGGTTACCGCCCCGTGGGTCGATCTTTCCGGTTGCGGCCAAAACTTCGTCGATGGCGGCGGCGGCAATGGAAATTGCAATGGCACAGGAAAGACCCCGAAAGGAAACGACCCCGGCTATGTCGTGACCTTGAAGCCAGGGACCTATGGCAGCCTCGAACTCAAGGGCGCGATCAAGCTGGAGCCGGGCTCCTATATCATCGATGGCGGCTCCCTGCAGTTGACCAGCCAATCGGTGGTGACCGGTTCTAACGTCACGTTTTTCCTGCTCGACGATGCCAAGCTCGTCATTCACGGCGGTGCGACGTTCCACATCTCGCCGGCGCTCTCGGGAAGCTGGGCCGGGTTTTCAATCGTCGCAGCACACGGCAACACGGAACCAGCCGTGATCAACGGAAACAGCGCCTCCTCGCTGACCGGGATCGTCTACATGCCGGATACGCAGGAAATCCAGTATTCCGGAAACGGAGCCACCGGCGGCGAATGCATTCGCCTGATCGCGCAGGAAATCACCCTCACGGGAAACAGCTATTTCAAGATGAACTGCGATCCGGAGTTGGCAAACATGAAAATCAACAATCCCGGTGCGATCCGTCTCGTGCAGTGACCAAAGCGCGACAATGCCAGCCCCTTAGGGGCTGGATGCGGCGCTCGGCACAACGCCGATAGGCAAGCCCTGAACGTTCAGGGAAGGCATGATCCATGCAACAGCGGCGGAAAACAAAGCCTTGCAATGCAAGCCCGCACGCACGATATCCGGTTCACCGACAGCTTGCGGACGCGGTATCATCCGTAAGCCATTGACCGACACGGCATTCGGTGGAGATCAGTCAGCATGGACCATACCCAACCGAAATCCGACGCCGCGATTGCGCCGATCCGCTTCGAAAACAGCTATGCGCGGCTGCCGGAGCATTTCTTCGCGCGCGCCAATCCGACGCCGGTGGCGGAGCCTTGGTTGATCAAGTTCAACCGGCCGCTGGCTGAGGAACTTGGCCTTGATGCCGACAGGCTCGAGCGGGATGGCGCCCAGGTCTTTTCCGGCAACAGCCTTCCCGAAGGCGCCGAGCCGCTGGGCATGGCCTATGCCGGCCATCAGTTCGGCCAGTTCGTGCCGTTGCTCGGCGACGGGCGGGCGATCCTGCTCGGCGAGGTGATCGACAAAAACGGCGTGCGCCGCGATATCCAGCTGAAAGGCGCCGGCAAGACGCCCTACTCGCGTCGGGGCGACGGACGCGCAGCACTCGGTCCCGTGTTGCGGGAATATATCGTCAGCGAGGCCATGCATGCGCTTGGCATCCCGGCAACCCGGGCGCTGGCCGCCGTTGTCACCGGCGAGCCGGTTTATCGCGAGCGGGTCCTGCCCGGCGCTGTTTTCACCCGCGTGGCAGCGAGCCATATCCGCGTCGGCACCTTCCAGTTTTTTGCCGCGCGTGGCGACAATGAAAGCGTCAAGACGCTGGCGGACTATGTCATCGGCCGCCATTATCCGCAACTCAATGGCCATGAGCGCCCATATCTGGCGCTGCTTGAGGCGGTCGCCGGCGCCCAAGCGGCTCTGATTGCCCGCTGGCTTTGTGTCGGCTTCATCCATGGCGTCATGAACACCGACAACTGCGCCGTGTCGGGCGAGACCATCGATTTCGGTCCCTGCGCCTTTCTCGATGCCTATGATCCGGCCAAGGTGTTTTCCTCGATCGACCAGGGTGGGCGCTATGGCTATGCCAGCCAGCCAGCGATCGGCCAGTGGAACCTGGCGCGGCTCGCCGAAACGCTGCTGCCGCTCCTTGACCCGGAGCCCTCCGAGGCCGTCAATCTCGCCAACGACGTGATCGCCGGCTATGGCCCGCGCTTCCAGACCCATTGGCTCACCGGCATGAAAGCCAAGATCGGCCTGATCGGTGAAGAAGACGGCGACCTTGATCTTGTCCAGGGCCTGCTGACACTGATGAAGGAAGGACAGGCCGATTTCACCCTGACCTTCCGACGGCTTGCCGATGTTGCCGAAAGCGATGCCGCACAGGACACTTTTGCGGCCTCGCTCGGCGATCCGGCAGCGATCGCTCCCTGGCTTGGCGAATGGCGCGCCCGGCTCTCGCGCGAGGCGGGGACGCCGCACGAACGGGTACGGGCGATGCGGAAGGTCAACCCGGCCTATATTCCGCGCAATCACCGGATCGAGCAGGCCATCCGCGCGGCCGAAGACGACGGCGACTTTTCGTTGTTCGAAGCGCTGCTGTCGGTGCTTGCGAACCCCTATGAGGATCAGCCGCGCTTCGCCGCCTATGCCGCGCCGCCAACGCCCTCTGAGGAAGTCTTCCGGACGTTCTGCGGCACGTGACGACGAGCAGCCGACGCTTCGCCGCGACTGCTTTCAGCTATTCCCAGTCTGTGCTTCCGATTGCCGCGCAGCCATAGGGCGGCAGGCGGTCGTGGAAATTGGCCTTCAACTTGGCGCAGCCCCATTTGCGCAACGGTTCCGGCATGCGGCTGTTCAGCTCGATGCCGACTTCGTCCAGCGGGTCGCTGGTATTGGTGACATAGATCCACCAGCGCCCGCCGATCACGCCGACAACGGCAACAACTGCAACCAAAAGCACAAACAGCAATCTCTTCATATCAGCCTCGTTGTGAATCACGATGCCGACGATTTACTGCATAACTTCCAAAATCGAAATCGATTAAAGGCGTTATGCGGCTGTTTCAAACTGCGACAGCGTCCTCTTGCACCTTATACGGCGCGGCGCCGTATCCTATTTCGGATCGCGGCCAAAATCCTTGCGCAATTCGCCCTTGGCGTCTTCCAGAACCTTCTTCTGCTTCCTCGGCAGGTTCTTGCCAGCACGGTTGATGTAGAAATTCAGCATCGACATAGCGGATCGAAACGGATTCGATTTGCGCCTGTCGCTCTCCTCGGCCGAATGTTTCAGGGATCGCGCGATTTCTTCGGGGTTCTGTGATCGGAACACATCCTTTTCCAGATCCATGGCATTGCTGGTCTCGGTCACACGCCTGGACCATTTCTTTTGCTTCTTTTTCGGCATCGTCCGCTCCTTCAATGACGTTCGAAGGAAACCGGCTGGCGCGCTCGATTGTTCCATCAATGCACGGAGCACGGGCCCGTGTTGCCCAAGGTACAGGAAATTTCCCGGGCCCGGCCCCTCACGCCATAGCGGCGATCAACTTGCCGACCTCGGCGAAGATCGGCTCGAGTTCCTTCACCTTCCTCGTCGCCTCGGCGATATAGACCGAGGCCAGGATCGTGTGGCCCTCGCGCGGCCGCATGAAGCCGACATCGCCCGCTTCCCCATGGCCGCTGATGCCGGGCTTCTCGCCGATCGTCCAGTTGGCGCCTGCCGATCTTGTTTCGACCACAAAAATCAACGGCGGCACGATTTCCGGTTGACAAAATTTGGGAAATGACGACATTGCCCGCCATGATCAGAACCGCGAACATCGCCCGTTGGTATTTTACGCTGCTCCCATAAGTGCGGCTGACTGATCTCGTTCAACAAGCCGCCATCAGGCGGCTTTTGTTTTGGACGGCACCTGATGGCGGAAAGCCATTCAGGAGCCTCGACATGCTGCAGACCGCCATCCCGACACATCAGGCCCATCCCGCCACGCGCGCGCCGATGGTGACCATCCGCACCGCCAGGAACCGCGACTTGGCCGAGCTGCGCGAGATGATCGCCGAGCTTGCCGCTCATCACGGCGATGCCGCTGCCGTCACCCCGGAACATCTGGAACGCGACCTGTTCGGCCGCATGCCCTGGATCACCGCGCTGGTTGCCGAAGCCGGCGGCGAACTGATCGGCTACACCATCCTCGTGCCGCTCTACCGCGCCCTGCAGGGTGCGCGCGGCATGGAACTGCACCAGCTCTATGTCCGCCCGGCCCATCGTGGCACCGGCATCGGCCGTCATCTCGTCGGCAAGGCCCGCGAACAGGCGCGCATGGCAGGCGCCACGTATCTCTCCGTCAGCGCCGCCACCGGCAATTTCCAGGCGCACCGCTTCTACGAATCGGAAAACTTCACGCCCGGCCCGGTGACCGGCATGCGCTATCTGCAGACGCTGGCGTGAGGCTGCGGATTTCGGGGCAGCTATCAGCATCGTGGCGATCGGCGCGTCCGCAAGGACGCGCGTCAGCCAACAAGAGGAGGATGAGGCATGAAACTGGCAGTGGTTTTGACGGAGGGGTTCTCCGATTGGGAATGCGCGCTGCTGATGGCATCTGCGCGCACCTATTTCAGCTTCGAGATCGTCGCCGCGACACCCGGCGGGACACCGGTGACTTCCATGGGCGGGCTCAGGGTTACGCCGGACATGGCCGCGGAAAAGCTCGATGCCGGCACCTTCGACGGTCTGATCCTTTGCGGCGGAACCATATGGGAAACATCGGACGCGCCGGACCTTTCCGCACTCATTCACGCCTTTCACGACAAGGGCCGCCTGGTCGCCGCCATTTGCGGTGCAACGCTGGCGATAGCGCGCTCGGGGCTGCTCAATCACGTCGCCCACACCAGCAACGCGGCCGAATTCTTAAGCTCTGCCGGCGCATCCTACCAGGGTGCCACACACTACCACGACGTACCGCATGCCGTCACCGATGGCTGGATCGTCACGGCACCGGGCACCGCCCCGATTACCTTTACCGCCGCGATTTACAAGGCGCTCGGCTTCGCCTCCGACCAGCTCGACTATTACATCAAGCTTTATGGTGCGGAACATCAGGCCCGGACGGCGCCCTGATCGAGTATGGCAAGCCTCTGTCACTGAAATCTACCCTCAAGGGGGAGATCATTCTTTTCCCCTCTACCGTGATCCCGTAAAGAGGACACGAGGTGCGTGGCCACCCCCCCTTGCGGGGGAGATGTCACGAGCGTGACAGACGGGGATGAAACCGCAACACGTGCTCAAGCGATGAACCCCCTACTCCCTCCCCGGTACCGCCTTCAGATAGGCCGCAATCGCCTCGCGGTCGCTGGCGGGCAGTCTGGCGATGTTCTTCTGCACCTCGACCATAGATCCGCCGACCGAATCGAAATCGGGCGTGAAGCCGGTTTCGAGGTAATTGACGATATCGCTCTCGCTCCATCCGCCGATGCTCTTCGAACCGGGCGTGATGTTGGGAATGCGGCCCTGACCTTCCGGGTTTGGCGCACCGGCCAGCCACTGATCCGGCTCGAAGCCGCCAAGCGCATTGCGCGGGGTGTGGCATTCGCCGCAATGGCCAGGGCCTTCGACGAGATACTGTCCGCGGGCGAGCTTCGGATTGGCAGTGTCGACGGTCACGCGCGGCCTGTCGGTGAAGAACAGGAGCTTCCAGCCACCGAGCGACAGGCGGATATTATAGGGAAGCGGAAGATCATGCGGCGGCGCGACATTGGTGCTTTTCGGCAGGGTTTTCAGGAAACCCCAGAGATCGTTGATGTCCTTTTGCATCAGCCGGGCATAGGAGCCGTAGGGAAAGGACGGATAAAGATGTTCGCCGTTGCGGCCGATCCCGCGCGTCATCGCGTTGCCGAAATCAGCGAGTGTCCAGCTGCCGATACCGGCCGTTTCATCCGGGGAGACATTGGGAACATGGAAGGTGCCGAAGGGGCTCTTCAGCGGCATCCCGCCTGCAAGCACCAGCCGGGCCTCGCCTTCCGACTTCGGCACCGCATGGCAACCGGTGCAGCCGCCGGCCCAGAAAACCCGCTCGCCATTGGCAATATCCGGTTCGCCGAGGCCTTCCCAATGGGCGGCGGGCCAGGGCTCGGGCTTAGTCAGGAACCAGGCGACACCACCGGCGATCGCGCCGAACAGCACCACCGCCGATACCAGTTTGCGAAACCGTGCGCCCATCAGCGCCACCCTCCTGCCACATAAAACACGACGGCGCCGCGGCCACGTAGGACGCGCAGAGACGCTGCAACACTTGAAATCGCGACGCCGCGCCGGGCTTGCGGTCCGGCGCGGCGTCAGGTCACATCTATGCCGGGAATGCCCGCCGCCTCATTTCTTGAGGCGATAGGTCTCGTGACAGCCGCCGCAATTCTTGCCGATGACGCCGAGCGCTGCGCCGACAGCCGCCTGGTCGGCAGGAAGCTGGGCGAGCGTCGCATCGACATCAGTGCCAAGCTTGGCGGCCTTGGCCTTGAAGTCGGCCATGTTGTCCCAGATCTTCGGGCTGGCTTCCGTCTCCATGCCGGTTTCCGATCCTGCCGGGAACTGATCGGGGAAGGCCTTGACGTTCTTGCTGATCGTCTCCAGCGACGCCGTGACCACGGCGCCGTCATAGGGCTTTTCCCCCTTGGCGATGGCGACAAGCGCGCCCACCGATTGCCCGACCCCCTTCATCAGACCCTGCCGGACCTCCTGCGGCTCTCCGGCCGCCATCCCTGCGGACATGCCGCAGCCAGCGATCGCAATGGCAATAAACACGGTTCTCAGTTTCATGAAACTCTCCTGGTCCCGACGCGGCCGCAACGGATTCCGCCCCGGCCATTCCTCTCAATGCGCCGGCATGATTGCATTTTGCGTTCATGAAGAAAGTAACATTTTTTTGAGATCGAGTTTATGACGGCTCGCTGCAATAACCTGAATTAACAGGAGATTCCTACTCAAGATTTACGCGCAGCGCCTCCCTACACCGCGGACGTCCAGCCCTGCCAGGCCGTCAGCAGTGCCACGACGATCAGCACCAGGCCGACCGATTTGCCGACCAGCGCGGTCGCGCGCGGGCTGGCGACCAGCATGTCGCGGCTGCGCCCGGCGGCAAGTGCGAGGCTGCCATAGACCGCCAGTTGGGTGACCGAGATCATGATCGCCATGATCAGCGCCTGCGACCACAAAGGACCGAACTGCGGTTTCAGAAACTGCGGATAGACGGCCAGCATGAACAGGTAGGCCTTGGGATTGAGGATGCTCGTCAATGCCCCGCGGCGAAAACTCGTCCAGAGCGACAGCCGGGCGCCCGGCTCGACCGAGCCGATGGCGATGCTGCTTCTCACGAGAGAAAGACCGATCCAGGCGATATAGGCGGCACCGAGCAGGAGCAGCACGTTGAAAAGTTGCGGCACCATATGCAGGAGCAGGCCGACGCCGAGGGCAGCGTAGAGCGTATGGAAGACACCGCCTGCCATGATGCCCGCCGTCGCCGTCAGGCCCGAGGCCCGGCCGCCCGTCAGCGCATTGGCCATGACGAAAACCATGTCCATGCCGGGAACAATGATGATGCCGAAAAGAAGGGTGAAGAAGAGCCAGAGATTTTCCGCGTAGGTCATGTCAGTTGTCCGTCTATCAAGAGATGTCCGCAATGAGCGTCGTGTTTGTTTTTCAAACACTTGGGGACATGCTATAGCGTCACCCAACTGACAGGGTTCTGTCAGGAGCATTTCGTGGCATGAGGAAAACCGTGCGCAAGGCATCGCGACTGTTCGAGATCATCCAGATCCTGCGGCTGGCAACGAAGCCGGTGACCGCGGCACAAATCGCCGAGAACCTCGAAGTCACCGTCCGCTCGATCTACCGCGACATCGTAGCGCTTCAGGCGATGCGGGTGCCGATCGAGGGCGGGCGCGGCATCGGCTATATCTTGAGGCCCGGCTTCGACCTGCCACCGCTGATGTTTTCGATCGAGGAGACGGAGGCGATCGTGTTGGCGCTGGCGCTTCTGGAGCGCACCGGCGACGAGGAACTCAAGGACGCTGCCAAGCGCGTCAACCAGAAGATCGCCGGCGCCATGCCCGCGCCGCTCAGGCAAGCCATGCGCTCCAACGCCCTGCATGCCTGGGGCACGATCGCGCCTCCGCCCTCGGGGTTCGACCTCGCCATGGTGCGCCGGGCGATCCGCGACGAACAGAAACTGCGCATCGATTATCGCGACGAATTCGGAAGGCCAAGCCAGCGCACCATCCGGCCGCTGGCGCTGATCTACTATTCCGCGACCGCCGTGGTGGTCGCCTGGTGCGAGCTGCGCACCGCTATCCGCAATTTTCGTGCCGACCGGGTGGAACGTTGCGCAGCGATTGATAGCCATTTTCGCGGCGAAGGCGACGGCTTGCGCGATCTGTGGATCAAGGGATGGCAGGTGAACAGAGCGGCGCCAGTGGAGTTGGATGCCGCGGGATCCGAGGCCTGATAGACCGCCTGTGGGGTGGGGTAGATCCTCGGGTCAATCCTCAGGTTAAACCCGAGGACGACGGAGCAAGAGGGAGCGGCTTCTCAAGCTGGATGGGAATGCGCTCAGACCGCCGCGGAGTGCCCGGCTACCCCTCCCCGTCAGTGCATCATCGCCAGCGCCGCCGTGAAGAAATCCTCGCCGCCGAAGTTTCCGGATTTCAGCGCCAGCAGCATGTCGCCCTGCGCATTGCCGACCGTTCGCAGCACCGGCACGCCCGGCGCGATCTCCGGGCCGATCAGGAAGGCGGGAATGGCGAGCCTGTCGACCGCGGCACCGGAGGTTTCGCCACCGGCAACAACCAGGCGGCGCACGCCTCTTGCCACCAGTTCGGCGGCGATGATCGAGGTTGCGGTTTCGATCGCGTGGCCGGAGGCGTCGCGTCCGTATTGCGCTTGCAGCCGGGAAACGGTTTCCGGCGACGCGCTCGCGGCGACGGCGACGGGCCCGCCGGAAATGCGGTCTCCGGCCCAGGAAATCGCCGCGGAAATCTCGTCCGGGCCGGCAAGCAGTTTTTCCGGGTCTAGCCGCAGGACGGGCATCGAGCGTTCGGCGACTTCGAGCTGCCGCAGCGTCGCTCTGGAGCAACTGCCGGCAACGATCGCCGAAAGCCCGCCGACGGGGCGAATAGCGTCGGCCGTATTTGCGGCTCCTGAAGGTACCTGGCCGGAGCGGACGAGCGCGCGGGCAAGACCGAGGCCAAGGCCCGATGCGCCGGTGGATACCGCAGTTTCGAGCGCGATCTCGCCAAGCGTTTCAAGGTCCCGTTCGAAGATCGCATCGGCGATGGCCGCGGTGACGCCGGCCGTGCGCAGGGTATCGAGCCTCGCCTTGACGGCGTTGGGGCCGGCCGCGACGGCAGCAAGATCGACAAGCCCGATGGCGCCGCGCGATTGTCGGGCGAGAACCCGCACCAGATTGGCGTCATGCATCGGGTTGAGGGGATGATCCTTGAGCGGACTTTCGTTCAGCGGCTGTCCGCCGACGAAGAGATGGCCGAAATAGACGGTGCGTCCCGTTTCCGGAAAGGCGGGCGTCACCAGCACCAGACCGCCTCCGGCAGCAGCGCTCAGAGCCTCCGTCACCGGACCGATATTGCCGGCATCGGTGGAATCGAAAGTCGAGCAGACCTTGTAAAGCACATGGGCCGCGCCACGCTCGCGCAGCCATCGGTCGGCTTGCGTCGCCGCAGCCACGGCGTCGACGGCCGCAACCGAGCGTATTTTCAGGGAGACGACGACCGCGTCGACATCAGGCAACGCCAGGGACGAATCGGGAATGCCGACCGTCTGCACGGTGCGAAGGCCGTTCCTCGTCAGCGTGTTGGCAAGGTCTGACGCGCCGGTGTAATCGTCGGCAATCGATCCAAGCAGAATGGTCATCAGCTAGCTCCGTGCAAAAGGTCTGAACCAATCGAGGCCGTCCAGCGTGTGGCCCCGGGGGATGTATTCGCAGCCGACAAGGCCGCCGTAACCGAGCCTGTCGATTTCCTCAAACAGATAGGGATAGTTCAACTCCTCCCCATCCGGCTCGTTGCGTGACGGCACACTGGCAATCTGGATGTGGCCGATGATCGGCAGGAGGCGGCGCAAGGCCATGACGACGTCGCCATGAAGGATCTGACGATGATAGATGTCGAACTGAAGCTTCAGGTTGGGCAGGCCGAGTTCCGCGATCAACCGCTCGGCCGCGCCGAAGTCATTGAGGAAATAACCCGGCATGTTTCGCCCGTTGATCGGCTCAAGCAGGAGATCGATACCCTTTTCCGCAAGCCGTCCAGCCGTATAGGCGACAGAGCGCCGGTACGATGAGACGGCGTCCTCGTCATGGGGATCGGCAAGACCTGCCATCAGATGCAACCGCTTCACGCCCGTCGCTGCCGCATAGTCCAGCGCGCGCTCGACATCGACTTTCAGCGCATCGAACCGTCCGGGCAGCGCCGCGATGCCACGCTCGCCAGCTGCCCAGTCACCCGGCGGCAGGTTGAACAGCGCTTGCTGCAGATTGTTGCGGGCAAGCCGCTCGGCGATTGCCTCCGGTGCGGCTTCGTAGGGAAAGAGATACTCGACGGCGGCAAAGCCGGCGTCGGCCGCGGCGTCGAAGCGATCGAGAAACGCCCATTCGTTGAACATCATCGTCAGGTTGGCGGCGAAAACCGGCATGGTGGCGTCCTTTAAAGGCTTTGCGGCTCTTCGGCCGCACCGGGCAATGCTGCGCCCGAGAGCTGGGCGTAGAGGCGCGCGAGCGAGGAATCGTCGTCACGGCCCATGCCGGCACCCGAGGCGGCGAGATACATCTGCAGGGCCGCGGCCGCCAGTGGCACCGGATAGCGCTCGGAGCGGGCCATGTCCTGGACAATGCCAAGGTCCTTGACGAAAATCTCGATGCTGCTGAGCGGAGTATAGTCTCCGGCCAGTACATGCGGCACGCGGTTTTCGAACATCCACGAATTGCCGGCCGAGGCGGTGATCACCTCATAGACCTTGTCGAGATCGAGGCCCTGCTTGGCGGCGAAGGTTATGGCCTCGCAGGCGGCCGCGATATGCACCCCGGCGAGAAGCTGGTTGATCATCTTGAAGGCAGCACCGGTACCGGCCGCGTCGCCGAGCTCGTAGACCTTGCCGGCCATGGCATCGAGACCCGGGCGGGCCGTGTCGAACGCCTGTCTGGAGCCGGATGCCATGATCGTCAGTGCGCCGCTCGCCGCCTTGGCCGCGCCGCCCGAAATCGGCGCATCGAGATAATAGAGGCCGAGAGCCTCCACCCGTTGCGCCAGATCGCGCGCGACGGCGGGATCCATGGTTGCCGAGGAGATGAAGACGGCACCGGGCTTCATCGTGCCGGCGACACCGTCGGGACCGAACAGCACCGCCTCGGTCTGCGCGCCGTTGACGACCACGGAGACGACAATGTCGGCGTCCCTTGCCGCACCGGCGGGTGTCGCTGCGCCACGACCACCGTCGGCGACGAAGCGGTCCACCGCCGCGGGCGTGATGTCATAGCCGACGACGTCGAGACCTGCGCGCTTCATCGACCGGGCCATTCCGAGCCCCATGGAGCCAAGACCGATGACGGCCGCGACAACGATTGGGGCCGAGTTTTCGGCAAGCAGTGTCATGATGATGTCCTCCAGTCTTGTGGGGAAAGAGCTGCACCCCTCCGGGTTCCGTCCCGGAGGGGCTGTGGGTTAGCGATTGACTGTTTTCGCTGGAACCGTCAACACGGCCAGCGAACCAATGACCAGCGCTGCCGCCAGGAGATACATGCCGGCGCTGTTGGTGCCGGTGAGGTCTTTCAGATAGCCTACCAGGAACGGCCCGAGGAAGCCTGCAAGATTGCCGACCGAATTGATCCAGGCAATGCCGGCCGCAGCCCCAGTACCCGCAAGAAAAGCCGTCGGAAGCGACCAGAAGAGCGGCGCGCAACTGATGGCGCCTGCAGCGGCCAGCGAGAGGCAGACGATCGAGACCGTCGTGCTCGTTGCCATGGTCGCCGCGACAAAACCGCCGGCGGCGATGAGCGCGGGGACGACAAGGTGCCACCGCCGTTCGCGCAGCCGGTCGGCGGAGCGTCCGAGCGCCAGCATGGCGACGAAGGTGCAGATATAGGGGATCGCGGAAATCAGGCCGATATTGAGGTTGCCGGCGACGCCCGAGGCCTTCACGATCGACGGCATCCAGAAATTCAGGCCGTATTGGCCAAGCACGAAGCAGAAATAGATCAAGCACATTAGCCAGACGCGGCGATCCGTCAGGGTTCCGGCAATGCTGTGGGGACTCGAGACCTTGGCCCGGTTCTCCGCGTCGATATTGGCCGTCAGCACGCGCTTTTCCTCATCGCTCAGCCACTTCGCACCGCGGATCGTGTCGTCGAGGTAGAAGAACGTGGCGACGCCGAACAGGATGGCCGGAATTGCCTCGATCAGGAACATCCATTGCCAGCCGGAAAGACCGTGCGTGCCGTGGAAGCTGTCCATCAGGAGGCCCGAAAGCGGATTGCCGAAAATGGCGGATATCGGGATCGCCGACATGAAGGTGGTGATGATCCTGGCGCGGCGATTGGCCGGATACCAGGCGGTCAGATAGAGTATGATGCCCGGGAAAAATCCGGCTTCGGCAACGCCCAGCAGGAAACGCAGAACATAGAAGACGGTTTCAGACGAGGTGAACATGAACCCGGCGGAAATGATGCCCCAGGTGATCATGATACGGGCGATCCACACCCGCGCGCCCACCTTGTTCATGATGACGTTGCTCGGCACCTCAAACAGAAAATAACCGATGAAGAAAATGCCTGCGCCGATGCCATAGGCCGCTTCCGAGAGGCCGAGTTCGCTCGACATCTGCAGCTTGGCGAAGCCGACATTGACACGGTCGAGATAGGCTACCACGTAGCACAGCATCAAAAATGGCACGATCCGCCAAAATACCTTGCCATAGGCACGGTCTTCCAGCGCCTGTGCGGCGTACACGCCATCGACTGGCGCCTGCGTTTGCAGCGTCATGATTTTCTCCTCCAATTGTTGCCGCGGTCTCCTGTCGGTCCTCCCGCGGTCCACGCCAAGCGATGCTTTGGCAGCGCTGCCATTTTCATTAATCCATTTTGGCAGCGCTGCCAACAGTAAATTGGTAGCGCTGCCAAAAAAACCTTGCTTCTTGGCTCGAGCGGTGAAAAATGGTCATGGCGCTGTCTTCGAGTGGTCATGCCGCCACTGAGGCAGCGTCCAGAGCCGGGTTCAAAAGTGACGATGGAATTCAAACATCAGGCGACGGTAACGCTTGCCGAGGTCGCTGAAGCGGCCGGCGTGGGCGAGAGCACCGTGTCGCGCGTGCTGCGCAACCACGGTTCATTCTCCGGCAGGACGCGCGACCGGGTGATGGCTGCCGTCGAGCGGCTCGGCTATGTGCCGAACCGGATCGCAGGAACCCTCGCCTCCACCGGTTCGCGTCTCGTCGCCTTCGTCATTCCCTCGCTGTCCAACATCGTCTTTCCCGATCTGCTGCGCGGCGCCAGCGCCATTCTGGAGGAAAACCGGTACCAGGCTGTTTTCTCCGTCACCGACTATGATCCGCAGAAGGAGGAAGCGCTCGCCGCCGCGATGCTCGCCTGGCGGCCGGCGGCCGTCATGCTGGCGGGATACGAGCACACCGGAGGCACCGTGAAGATGCTGCGCGCAAGCGGTTGCCGAATCGTTGAAATGCTCGACGTCGACGGTGATGCGCTCGATCTGGCGGTCGGTTTCTCCAACCGTGCGGCCGGCCGCGAAAGTGCCGCCTTCCTGCTCAAGCGGGGCTATCGTCGGATTGGCTATGTCGGCCACGACTTGAACCGCGATACCCGCGCCGGCAAGCGGTTTTCGAGCTTTTGCGAAACGCTCGGCGCACATGATGCCCCGCTCGCCGACCGGGAAATTCTCGCCGGGGCATCATCCGTGGAGAACGGCAGGCTGGGGCTGGAGCGGTTGCTCGCCCGAACCCCCGACCTCGATGCGGTCTATTTCTCGAACGACGACATGGCGCTTGGCGGTTATTTTCACTGTCTGGCGCGGGGGATTTCGATCCCCTCCGAGCTTGCCATATTCGGCTATAACGGCCTCGATATCGGCCGCGTGACGCCGCAACCGCTTTCGACCATCCGCACGCCGCGCGTGGCGACCGGTCAGGTGGCGGCACAGCTTGTCGTCACCAATGCGCCACCCCAGGTCGTCGATCTCGGTTTCGAACTGATCGAAGGGGCAACCGCCTGATGCATGTCGCCCAAAAGTGTGCAGCGGTTTTGGGGGAACGACATGTATGAAAACAAAGAGATAAAGCGCATCGCATGAATCTGTTTTTGCGCGATGCGCTTTAGTACTGGAGGAATTGTCATGTCCGACGCGCGCCTGCGTGAGGAAATCTGCCGCTACGGCCGCTCGCTGTTCGAACGTGGGCTGACGCCCGGTTCGTCGGGTAATATATCGCTGCGGCTGGAGGACGGCGGCTGGCTGGTGACGCCGACCAACGCCTCGCTCGGTTTTCTCGACCCGGCCCGGATCTCACGGCTGGATGCTGAAGGCCGGCTCCTGTCCGGTGACAAGCCGACAAAGGAAATTCCGCTTCACACCGCGCTCTACGACACGCGCGGCAGCGCCCGCGCCATCGTCCATCTTCACTCCACCCACGCCGTGGCGCTGACCATGCTGCCCGAAATCGATCCGCGCGCCGCCCTGCCGCCGATGACGCCCTATTATCTCATGCGTGCCGGCGAGACCGCGCTGGTCCCTTATTACCGGCCCGGCGATCCGGCAGTCGCCGACGCCATCCGCGGGCTGGCGGGAAAATATTCGTCGGTGCTTCTGGCCAATCACGGACCGGTTGTCGCCGGCGACAGCCTGGAGGCGGCGGTTTTCGCGACCGAGGAGTTGGAGGAGACCGCGAAGCTCTACCTGCTGCTGCGCAATCTTAACCCCCGTTATCTCAGCCCGGCGCAGGTGGCCGATCTCACCAAGACCTTCGGTCTCGACCTGCCGTCGCATCACGACCCCGACCACGATTGAACGCGCTACTGGACAGTTACAGGTCCTTGTGCGTCATATTTGACGCGCGGCGCTGTATAGCCTGAAACGGGCACTCATTCCTTCACCGCCCCGGTCATGGACGACACGTAATAGTCGACGAAGAAGGAATACAGGATCACCACCGGCAGCGAGCCGAACAGCGCGCCCGCCATCAGCGCTCCCCATTCGAACACGTCGCCGCGCACCAGTTCCGTCAGCACGCCGACGGGCACGGTCTTGTTTTCCGAAGACTGGATGAAGGTCAGCGCATAGATGAACTCGTTCCAGGACAGCGTGAAGGCAAAGATGCCGGCCGATATCAGTCCCGGGACGGCAAGCGGCAGGATGATCTTGATCAGGATCTGCCAGCGCGTTGCACCGTCCACCAGCGCGCTCTCCTCGAGCTCGAACGGGATCGACCGGAAATAGCCCATCAGCAGCCAGGTGCAGAAGGGGATGAGGAAGGTCGGATAGGTGAAGATCAGCGCCAGCCTGGAATCATAGATGCCGAACTTGAAGACGATGAAGGCTAATGGAATGAACAGGATCGAAGGCGGCACGAGATAGGCGAGAAAGATCATCAGGCCCACCGGCCGCGAGCCCGAAAACCGTACTCGCTCGATCGCGTAGGCCGCAAACACGGATGCCGCCAGCGAAAGGAATGTCGCGCAGGTCGCCACCAGCATCGTGTTCCACAGCCAGCCCGGATAGGAAGTCTCGAACAGCAGGTACTTGATATGATCGAGCGTCGGTCCGACCACCCAGAAAGGGCTGTAATTGTTGTAGTCGGTCAGCTGCGAATTCGGCTTCACCGCGGTGATCGCCATCCAGTAGAATGGAAAGAGCAGCACGAAGACAAACACCGCCATCGGCAGATAAACCATCACGATCCTGCGCGGCAGGCGGTTGAGATAGGTCATGCCCTGTACGTCGTCGGTCAGAACGGCATCTTCGGATTTCATGGTCATCGTCATTCTCTCCCAATCAATCCTGGCCGCCCTGCTGCCATTTACGGCGTTGCAGACCGAAGAAGCTGAACATGATCGCGGCAAGCAGGAAGGGGATCATCGCCACGGCGATCGCCGCCCCCTCGCCCAGCTGGCCGCCGGGAATGCCGCGTTGGAACGAGAGCGTCGCCATCAGATGCGTCGCATTGACCGGCCCGCCCTTGGTGAGCACATAAATGAGCTGGAAGTCGGTGAAGGTGAACAGCACCGAGAAGGTCATGACGACGGCAATGATCGGCGTCAGCATCGGCAGCGTCACATAGCGGAAGCGTTGCCAACTCGTCGCACCGTCCAGCGACGCCGCCTCCTGCAGCGACGCCGGAATGGTCTGGAGACCAGCCAGCAACGAAATGGCGACGAAGGGAATGCCGCGCCAGACATTGGCGGCGATGACCGAGGCGCGGGCATTGGTCGGATCGCCGAGGAAGTTGATCGGGCTGTCGATCACGCCGAGCTGCATCAGCGACCAGGAGATGATCGAGAACTGTGCATCGTAGATCCACCAGAAGGCAAGTGCCGAAAGCACGGTCGGAACCACCCAGGGCAAGAGCACGATCGCCCGGAAGAACGACTTGAACGGCAGGTTTTCATTCAACAGCAACGCCAGCCAGAGCCCGAAGACGAATTTCAGGATCGACGCCACGACCGTGTAGAGAAGCGTGTTGAAGACCGAGAGCCAGAAGACCGAGTCCTCGGCAAGGAACACGTAGTTCTCGAGCCCGATGAACACCCCGTCGCGGCCGATGCGCGTGTCGGTGAAACCGAGCCAGACGCCGAGACCGAGCGGATAGGTCAGGAAGCAGACAAGGAAGACGGCGGCCGGAAGCATGAAGAGGAAACCGATCATGTTCCTGTTCTGCATGAGCGAGGCCATCGCGGATGGCGGCTTCCTGGATGACGCTGTGGACATCGGACATCTCCCGTATAGCGAATTGGGGAACGAGTATCGGCGGCGCATTTCCGCCGATACCCTGTCTCAGCGGCCCATGTGGACCGCCCTGGGATCTAGACCCGGTAATAGCGGTTTGCCCGGCGCTCGGCCTCGACAATCGCCTCTTCCGGCGTCATCTGTCCCGTGACGGCGCTGGCGAACATGTCGACCAGCACATAGTCGGCCATCACCCCGGCGGACGCATAGCCGAGCGGTCCGGCATAGCCGTTCGGCCGCAGCGTCTCCGACGCGCGTGCATAGGGCGCGTGGATCGGGTCGGACGTCCAGACTGGATTGTCGGCGAAAGCCTTGAGGGGCTGGCAGCAATAGGCACTGGAGCCCGTGATCCAGGCATTCATCTGATCGGCCTCCATCATGAACTTGATATAGGCCTTGGCCGCTTCCGGATATTTCGTGTGATTGAACAAGAGCAGCGAACTCGTCTGGTGCAGTTCGACACTCTGGCCGACCGGACCGATGGGGAAGTTGGTGGTGCGGAGATCGGCCGCGAGTTCCGCCGTCGCCGGCTCTTTCTTCGCCGCATAATAGAGCGAGACGCCGTTTGCCGTCAGCGACACCTGGCCGGCGAGGAAGGCGCGGTTGTTGTTGATGTCGAGCCAGCTCTCGGTGCCTGGAATGAAGGTCTCGTAGAGCGCCTTGGCGTAGTTGATCGCCTTCAGCGTCTCGGGGCTGTTGATGGCGACCTTGCCGCCTTCGTCGACCATCTTGCCGCCATGGCTCCACAGCAGCCAATGGGCATAGTTGTTGCCGTCGCCGACGGCCTTGCCGTGTGGGAAGCCAGCCGGCGTTCCCTTGGCCTTCATAGCCTTGCAGAGTTCGAGGAAGCCGTCGGTATCCTTCGGAAATTCGCTGAAGCCGGCCGCCTTCATGTGACTGTCACGGTAGCAGACCGCATTGCCGATGGCCGTCAGCGGCATGGCGATGAACTTGTCATCGCGCGTCGCATAGCCCTTCACGCCGTCATACCAGCCGCCATATTTGCCGCCGAGATAGTTGGCGAGTTCGGTCAGATCGACGAGTTTGTCGGGATATTGGTGGGCGTCGTCAAACCAGCACATCACCAGATCGGGCCCGGAACCGACATTGGCGGCGACTGCCGCCTTCGGGCGAATGTCCTCCCAGCTTTCCTTGTCGATGCGGACCTCGACGCCGGTCGCCTCAGTGAATTTCGCGGTGTTCGCCAGCCATGCATCCTCGTCGCCCTTGACGAACGGTGTCCAGCGCAACAGTCTCAGGCTCGCACCTTCCTCGGGCTTGTAGGCCGGCTCCGCACCTTGGGCGAAAGACGGACGGATGCCGAAAGGCGAAAGGCCGGCGATGCCGGCGAGTGCTGCGGATGCGGTGAGAAATTCGCGTCTCTTGAAAGTCATAATGCTCCTCCTGTGACACGGGACATCATCCTTTCAGGCACCCGCCGTCCCGTTTTGGCGAATGCTGCAACAGAGGTTTCCGGCATTGCCGGAAACGCCGTCCCGGAACCGGATGCGTCAGGGCTCCTCTCCCGACGCAGCGGCAAACCGGGGCGGTATCAGTCGGTCAGCCGCACTCCCGTTTCGGCGTCGAACAGGTGCACGTGAGCGGCATCGATCGACAGATGGATCGCCTCCCCCGGTTTCGCGGTTACGCGCTCGCGGAAGACGCAGGTGACGTCCGTCCCCCCGAAGCGCACGATCAGCTGCGTCTCGTAGCCGGTGGGCTCGATCACCGCGACGGTCACGGGAAATCCGTTCGGGTCGAGCGACATGTATTCCGGCCGCAGACCGTAGATCAGATCCCGCCCTCTTGCCGCCGACGGCGGCCGCGCGACCGGCAGTGCCATGCCGTCGATTGCGATGAAGCTGTTCGGATTTTGCGGGTCGAGCCGACCCTTGATCATGTTCATTGCCGGCGAGCCGATGAAACCCGCGACGAAGAGGTTGGCCGGGCTGTCGTAGAGGTCGAGCGGCGCGCCGATCTGCTCGACGATGCCGTCATGCATGACGACGATCTTGTCGGCCATGGTCATCGCTTCGATCTGGTCATGCGTGACATAGACGGTGGTCGTCTTCAGCCGCTGGTGCAGTTCCTTGATCTCGGCGCGCATCGCCACGCGCAGTTTTGCGTCGAGGTTGGACAACGGTTCGTCGAACAGAAACACCTGCGGATCGCGCACGATCGCCCTGCCCATCGCCACGCGCTGGCGTTGGCCGCCGGAGAGCTGGCGCGGATAGCGGTCGAGCAGTTTGGAAAGGCCGAGAATCCCAGCCGCAGTGCCGACACGCTTGTCGATCTCGGCTTTCGACGAGCCGTTCAGCATCAGCGAGAAGGCCATATTGTCGGCGACCGTCATATGCGGGTAAAGCGCATAGTTCTGGAACACCATGGCGATATCGCGATCCTTGGGCGGCAGGGCGTTGACCACCTTGTCGCCAATGCGGATTTCGCCGGCCGAAATGTTTTCAAGCCCGGCCAGCATTCGCAGGAGCGTCGATTTCCCGCAGCCGGACGGGCCGACAAGGATGACGAATTCGCCATCCTCGATTTCGATGTTCACGCCCTTGATGACGGGAAAGGCTCCGAATGATTTTTTGACATCGACGAAATCAACGCCTGCCATGTACTTTCCTCCCATAGGAATTTCATCTGAATCGGCGGATTGTCCGGCGGTCTCTCCTCATGCCGTTCTCGGACGCCTTCCGGTTCCCTCGACTGCTCTTACCCCCGCCCGACCAGCGGCATTTTCGTCGCCATCACCGTCATCGTCAGCACGTTGGCGTCGAGCGGCAGGCTGGCCATGTAGACGACGGCGTCGGCGATATGCGCGACGGGGATCGTCGGCTCGCTGGCGGTCTCGCCATTCGCCTGCAACACCCCGGAATTCATCCTCGACGTCATGTCAGTCGCGGCGTTGCCGATATCGATCTGGCCACAGGCGATGTCATATTTTCGCCCGTCGAGGGCCGTCGACTTGGTCAGCCCGCTGATCGCATGCTTCGTCGCGGTATAGGGCGCGGAATTCGGCCGCGGCGCCTGGGCCGAGATCGAGCCGTTGTTGATGATCCTTCCGCCGCGCGGCGTCTGCGCCTTCATCAGCCTGAACGCCTGCTGGGTGCAGAGGAAGGCACCCGTCAGGTTTGCGGCGACAATGCCGCTCCACTGGTCGAAGGTCACCTCTTCCAGCGGCACGGGCGGCACGTTGGAGCCGGCATTGTTAACCAGCAGGTCAAGCCGGCCGAACTCCGTGCGGATCGCTTCGAAAAGGCGGGCGACCGCATTGGCATCGCCGATATCGGCCCTGACCGCACGCACGGTACCACCCGTTTGCGATGCCATGTCGGCCGCGGTTTTCTCAAGCACCTCGGCGCGCCGGCCGGTGATGACGACGGTATAGCCCTCCTCGCTCAGGGCTTGCGCGATGCCGCGACCGACACCGGTGCCGCCGCCCGTCACCAATGCGATCTTGCCGTTGCCGGACTTTGAACCACGCGCCATCTCAGATCTGCCCTCCGAGTTCGTCTTCGATATGAATCCTGATGATCTCGTCGAAGGCGGTTTCGGCCTTGAAACCGAGTTCGGCCGCGCGGCGCGCATCGAAATCAGTCGGCCAGCCTGCAACAATGGAACGGATGACGGGGTCCGGCTCGCGGCGGATGAGCTTGACGGCCTTGTCGCCCGCGACACGCCGAAGCGCCTCGATCTCCTCACCGACGAGGGCAGACAGTCCGGGCATGGTGAGGTTGCGCCTCGGGCCGATCACGGACGTATCCATCCGCGCGGCATGGATGAAGAAGCCGACCGCCGAGCGCGGGCTTGCAAACCAATGGCGAACAGTCTCGTCCACCGGCAATACCGCCTCCTGACCGGCCAACGGCTCGCGGAGAATATTGGAGAAGAAGCCGGATGCCGCCTTGTTGGGTTTGCCCGGACGGACGCAGATCGTCGGCAGTCGGATGCCGACGCCGTCGAAAATATCGCGCCTCGAATAGTCGGCGAGAAGCAGCTCGCAGATCGCCTTTTGCGTGCCGTAGCTCGTCAGCGGCGTGGTGAAGAACTCATCGCCGATCTTATCCGGGAAAGGCTGCCCGAAAACGGCGATTGACGAGGCAAAGATGACGCGCGGAACGTAGGGCTCCCGCAGGCCCTCCTGGCGGATCGCCTCGAAAAGTGCCCGCGTACCGTCGAGGTTGACCTGATAGCCCTTGTCGAAATCAGCCTCCGCCTCGCCGGAAACAATCGCCGCGAGATGGAAGATCACGCCGGGCCGCGAAGCGACGAGTTTTTCAGCGGCACCGTCCCTTGAGAGATCAAGCGCAAGCGTCGTCGCAACGGCAGACAGCGCCTGCGGCACGGGCGGCTCGATGACATCGACCAGCGTCAGCTTGGAAATATCGTAGCCAAGCGCGCCCTCGTCCGCGGCGAACTTTTCCACCAGCTTGCGGCCGACCATCCCGGCCGCTCCAATCACCATGACATGCATTACCGGTGAACCTCCCTGTGTGCCGCCGGCTACAGCGCCGCGCGTCAAACATGACGCGCAAAGGACGCTGTAGCACTTTGAAACCGCTACCTAATTTATCCTCAGATCGATTCCGACTTAAGGACTTATGCAAGTAGGCCCTCAGCTTGTCGTCCCGCTCTTGCTCTTTTCCCGCTTCGGTTGCCCGCTCACGCCAAGCAGTTCCTTCGTCGTGTCGTAGATCCGCGTGAGATGCTGGCGAAATGCGGCGACCACCGCGTCGCGGTCGTGCCGCTCCAGCGCCTCCACGATCTCGGTGTGGTCGTCATAGCTTGCACCGATCGCGCCCGGCCGTGACATGGCGCTGCGCCGGTAATCCATCATATAGGTGTAGAGATCGGTGACGAAATCGGAGAGCAGCGGGTTGCCGCAAGCCCGGTAGATCGCCACATGAAATTCGCGGTCGCAGATCAGGAAGCGCATGGCGTCGTCGCCACAGAGCTTCTGCGCGTCGAGCAGGCTCCTGAGCTTGCTCATGGTGTCTTCGTCGATCCTCTCGGCCGAATCGCCGACGACCTTCAACTCGATGTGCAGCCGGGCCGCATGAACGTCGTCGAGGTCGTAGCTGTCGATGGCGTTGGGTGACGCGATGGTAACGGTGAGATGGCTGAGATCGACGTTGCAGACGCGCGTGCGGCTACCCTGGGACACCTCGACGATGCCCCGCGCGGCAAGCGTTTGGATGGCGCCGCGCACCGTCTCGCGGCTGACATGAAGCACATTGGCGAGTTCGCGTTCCCCCGGCAGGACGTCGCCCGGGCGCAGCATGTTGGTGGCGATCAGCACCATCAGCTTGTCGACGATGACATCACGGGCCGTGCGCCGGTCAAGGCTCTGCCCGACCTTCGGCACCTGAGTGAGTATCGGACTGCCTTCCATCGCCGTCTCCAACTGACCTACTGGTTGGTCCAGTAGGTCAGTTGCGATGGAACTGCCAAAAGCCTGCCGCGTCAAGGCAACTTCGTCGCTGCACTGCATCAAAAATCTGCACGTATTACGTGTACAGCTCGTCGAGCCGGAACGCAAGTTCTTGTTGTGCCCTGGCGGAACGGGTCTGAAAGGCGCCGAAACCATCGGCTACGTGGCCGACGGCAGTGATCCAAGAGAAGCTCCGCCGCGCCGGAAGTTTCAGCCAAGCGGCTCGCTGTCCGGTGCGTATTTTCCAGTTATTTGCAGATCGCCGCGGCCAGGAAGCCGCGCATGGCATCGCCGAAGGGCGGGCGCATCATATATTCCGCCTCCACCATCTTGCTCTGGTGATAGACTGCGCGCGGATGCGAGAAGGTGAGGAAGCCGAACTTGCCGTGATAGGCTCCCATGCCGGAGTGTCCGACCCCGCCAAAAGGCAGGCCTTCGGCCGTGACATGGCTCATGCAGTCGTTGACCGTCACGCCGCCCGAGGTCGTATTGTTGAGGGTGCGGGCCTCCTCTTCCTGATCCTGGCTGAAATAATAGAGAGCGAGCGGGCGCGGCTTGGCGTTGATGCGGTCGATGACGTCGGCGATGTCGCGATAAGGAACGACCGGCAGAACAGGCCCGAAGATTTCTTCCTGCAGCACGCGCATCTCCTCCGTGGGGTCGAGGATCAGCGTCGGAGGCATGCGGTGGGCGGATTGCTGCGAGAAATTCTCACCCGCCGGGTTGATCTCGATGACGCGCGCGCCCTTGGCGCTTGCATCGTCGATCAGGCCCACGACCCGGGCGTGGTGGCGGGCGTTGACGATCGAGGTGTAGTCCGGATTTTCCTTCAGCGCCGGATACATCGCGCCAACCGCGGCGACCGCGTGTTCGGCAAAGGCCTCGACGCTTTCCTCAGGCACATAGACGTAGTCCGGCGCAAGGCAGATCTGGCCGGCGTTCAGCGTCTTGACCGTCATGACGCGGCGCGCCGCATCGGCGAGATCGGCCGAGCGGCCGATGACGACGGGCGACTTGCCGCCGAGTTCAAGCGTCAGCGGCGTCAGGTTCTCCGCTGCAGCGCGCATGACATGATGAGCGATCGCGGTGCCGCCGGTGAAGATCAGGTGGTCGAAGGCAAGGCTCGTAAAGGCCGTGCCGGTGGCCGGACCGCCCTGAACGACGGCGATTTCGGTTTCGTCGAAAGAGCCGGCGATGAGCTCCGCCATCAGCGCGGCAGACGCCGGCGTGACCTCGGACGGCTTGATCATGGCTCGGTTGCCGGCGGCGAGAATGCCGGCGAGCGGCGCCAAAGCGAGCTGATAGGGGAAATTCCAGGGGCTGAGAATCCCGACGATGCCTTTCGGCTGATAGACGACTTCTGCCACCGCGTCCGGGAACAATGCCTCGTGCTTTTCCGGCTTCAGCCATTCGGCGACATGGGCCTTGGCATATTTCAGCGAGCCGACGCAGGTGAAGACGTCGAGAAGCAGGCTCGCCTCGACACTGCGGCTGCCGAAATCCTCCGAAAGGGCCTTGGAAATCGCGTCCTTGTTGTCGACGAGCAGGGCGACGACGCGGTCGATGCGATCGATCCGGGCCTCGATGCTCGGCGGCCCTTCCTTGAGGAAGGATGCCCTTTGCCGGGCAAGCAGCGCCTTCATGGCTTCAGGACTGGTGTCGGCAGCAGTGATCTGGGTGACGGTGTTCATTGTTTCCTCCCTTGAACGGTGTCAGACGGCCGGCTGGCGCACGACCGGTTTCAGCACGATGCCTTTTTCCGAATCCTCCACCGCCTGGTTGATGTCGGCGAAATCATAGAATGTGACGAGCCTGTCGAAGGGGAAACGGCCCTGCCGGTTAAGGTCGATCAACAGCGGGATCAGCACATCCGGATTGGAATCGCCCTCGACGATGCCGCGGACGCGGCGTCCGCCGGACAGGATATGCGTGAGGTCGAGCGTCAGTGTCGCACCGGCGGGCGAAGCGCCGACAATGCCGCAGGTGCCGCGCGGCGCCAGCACACGCACGCATTGGTCGATCACAGCCGGCACGCCGGAAGCATCGATGGAATAGTCGACGCCGGCGCCGGTGAGCGCCATGATGGCGGCGACCGCATCGCCTGCCCTGCCGTTGACGATGTCGGTCGCGCCGAGCTCTGCGGCAAGCGCAAGCCGCGTCTCGTTGACATCGACGGCGATGATCCGTGACGCGCCGACGACCCGCGCCGCCATCACCGCGGCAAGGCCCACCGAGCCCATGCCGAAGATCGCCAGCACCTTGCCCGGCTCGACCTTGAGGGCGTTCATCACCGCGCCGGCGCCGGTCTGGATGCCGCAGGCGAGCGGTCCAAGCAGCGCCAGGTCGGCATCATCAGGCACTTTCACGACATTGCGTTCATGGCAGAGAGCGTGGCTGGCGAAGGAGGATTGTCCGAAAATGTTGCCGTGGACCGGCACGCCCTCGCAGGAGATCCCGCTCGAACCGTCGGCCCGCGACCCGAAGAAATTGCGCGGGAAGAATTCGTGGCAATAGGTCTCCTCGTGATCGTTGCAGCTCGGGCAATGACCGCAGGAATTGAAGGTCATGACCACGTGATCACCCGGCTTCACCTTGGCAACGCCCGGCCCGACGCGCTCGACAATGCCGGCACCTTCATGGCCAAGCACGACCGGCTGCGGCACCGGCAGATGCTGGTCGCGCATGACGATATCGGTGTGGCAAACCCCGGTCGCCACGACGCGGACGAGGATTTCACCCTCGCGCGGCTCCTCGAGGTCGAGCCTTTCCAGCGAGAACGGCATATGCGGCGCACGCGCCACTGCGGCATGGATCTTCATAATCTTCCTCCTCCCGATGGTCAGCCCGCGAACGGCCCGGCGAGCCGGGCCGGTTTCCTCAGCGGGTGCGTTTGTAGGCGCCAAGCCCCGGCTGATAGGTCTTGTCGTCGAGGAACTGCTTCAGCCCCTCGTCGCGTCCCTTGGTCTTGTCGAGAAACAGCATCTGCTCCAGCTTGGCGTAAATGTAGTCGTCGGCGAGATCCCACGGCAGGTCGCGCACGCGTTTGTAGGTGTCCTTGGCGGCCTTCAGCGTCACCGGGTTTTTTTCGAGCAGGCTGGCGCAGATCTTGCGGACCCGGGTTTCGAGGTCTGCAAGCGGCACGGCTTCATTGACGAGGCCCATCTCGGCGGCCTTGCGCCCATCGAAGAGTTCACCTGTCATGATGTAGTAGAGAGCGTCGCGATGGCGCATGACTTCGGCGACCGCACGGGTGACGTTGCCGCCCGGCAGGATGCCCCAGTTGATTTCGGAGAGGCCGAAATTCGCCTCCTCGGCGGCGATGGCAAGATCGCAGGAAACGAGCGGCGTGAACGCGCCGCCGAAGCACCAGCCGTTGACCATGGCGATCGTCGGCTTTTCGAAATACATCAGCCGGCTCCACCAACCGCCCGATTGCCGCCGTGCCTTCAACGTGGCGTCGCGGGGCTTGCCGTCGTTGTCGCGGAAATATTCCTTGAGATCCATGCCGGCCGACCAGGATTCGCCGGCACCCCGCAGGACGAGAACGCCGCAGCGGTCATCACCCTCGAGTTCGTCGAGCACTTCGAGCATCCGGGCGTTCAGGGCCGGGTTCATCGCATTACGCTTTTCCGGGCGGTTGAGGGTCACAAAGGCAATGCCATTGTCGAATTCGACCAGAACCGGCGATTTCATTTCAGTCATAGGGTTACTCCATGGGTTTCAGGGCGAAAGGCCGGAGCCGCTTCACAAAGCTTGTCTTTGAAGGATTTCGTCGGAATGGGACTGACGCAGAACATGTTTCTGCACCTTGCCGGAGGCCGTGCGTGGAATGGTCTCGACAAAGAGGATGCGGGCCGGGCGCTTGAAAGCGGCGAGCCGGGCCGCGCAATGACCGGCAACCTCGTCAACAGTTGCAGTCGCGCCGGGCCGCAGCACGATATAGGCAACGCCGCATTCGCCCCAACGGCTGTCGGGAACGCCGACCACCGCGGCATCGAGCACGTCCGGATGGCTTGCGAGCGCCGCTTCGACCTCGGCGGGGTAAACATTCTCGCCGCCGCTGATATACATGTCCTTCAGCCGGTCGACGACGTGGTAGAAGCCGTTGGCCTCGCGCCGGCCGAGATCGCCCGTGCGGTACCAGCCGTCGGCGAAGGCAGCGGCGGTTTCCAGCGGCTTGTTCCAGTAGCCGGGCGTCACCGCCGGCCCCCGCAGCCAGAGTTCGCCGATCTCGCCTTCCTTCGCATCATTGCCCTGTGCATCGACGATCCGAATGTCGAGCAACGGCGCCGGAAGACCAACGCTGCCGGGATTGTCCTTAACCGCGCGCCGGTCAATCGGCACATGCAGCACGGTTCCCGCCTCGCTCATGCCGTAACCATTGACCAGCGCCACGCCGTCGTCGAGATAGCTTTCGATCAATGCCTGCGCGAGCGGCGCGCCGCCGACGAACAGCGCGTGAAGGCCGGCCAGTGCCGCGGCGCTATAGGCGGGATCATCGCGCAGCGCGAGCGCGATCTGCGGCACGGCGAAATAGTGGGTAATGGCAAGCTCCCGGTCGGCAAGCGCCGCGAGCGTCCTGGCCGGCGTGAAGCGGTCGGAGATGACGAGTGTGCCGCCCAGCATCAAGGTGGTGCGGGCAACCGCGATCAGCCCGATCGTGTGGAAGAACGGCAGGTCGCACAGGGCAACCGAACCGGGGCCGATCTCTCCGACGAAGGAAAAATTGACGGCGGCGAAAAAGGCGTTGCGGCGGGTGATGATGACGCCCTTCGGCTGTCCCGTCGTGCCCGACGTATAGAGAAGGATGCAAGCCGCGTCGGCGCCGACGGGCACCGGTCCGGCCGGATGGCTTGCCTCGATCCGCGCGGCGAGACCCTCCGGCCCGTCGGTGGTCGACATCATCGTCATCTGCGGAACGGCGCCCGCAACGCTCGCCGCATATGCCGCAAATTCCTCGTCATGGATCAAGAGAGCAGGCGTGCAATCGGCAAGGATTGGCCGAAGCTCGGCGGCATTGAGACGCCAGTTGAGCGGCACGTAAACGGCGCCGACACGCTGGCAAGCAAAGGCAAGCACGATCGAATCGATGGAGTTGCGCGCCAGTATGGCGACACGCTGGCCGTTCCGCCGGAGACCAAACACCCGGGTCAGGAAGCCTGCACAACGGGCAATGCGGGCATCGAGCCCGGCATAGGTAAGCTGGCGGCCGGTGGCGATCTCGAACAGGGCCGGGCGATCCGGTGCGACGCGGGCGCGATAAAGGATCGGATCGTCCTGAACTAGCCCACAATCTGTCGGCGAAGCCATCCCGAAAAAGGATTCTGCCATTTTTTCCTCCCATGCCCGCCACCCCTCCGTGGCAGGCATCTACTTTGTATGTAACACATACTAATATTTTTTGGACGGAATGCAAGCGTCTGCGGGATGCAGCCCGGAAATATTCCCGGTCGTCGCGATAAGTTATTGACGAACCCGCTGATTTTGATGGTTATGATGCCTGGCGAGGCAAGGGCGAACCAATGAGCAAAAAACCACCGCAGGACGATGTCGAGAGCGATGGCGCGCACCCGGCGCCGGGGCTCAACGTCGGCCGGCTGGGCGATCTGCTTGGGTTTCATCTGCGCATGGCGCATGTCGCTATCTACCGTGATTTTGCCGACACCATGGCGGAACTCGCCCTGACACAGAAGCAACTCGCGGTGATGGAGCTGATCGCGGCCAATCCGGGCACTTCGCAAGTCGACCTCGCCCATACGCTCGGAACCGACCGGGCGACGATGATGGCACTCGTCAATCGGCTGGCAGCGCGCGACCTGATCGAGCGCCGCCCCTCCTCAGCAGACCGCCGGCGTCAGGAGCTTCACCTGACCAAGCCAGGACGCGCGGTGCTGACCCGGGCGCGCAAGCTCATCGACATCCATGAACAGCGTTTCATGAATCTCTTTTCGCTTGCCGAAATGGACGCGCTACTGGTCGCTCTGAAACGGATATATGAAGAGCGCTGACCGGTCCTGAAGCTGTGCTGTATGTCGACACGGCGATCCTCGTCCTGAATCATATGTCGGCAGAATCGAATTTTATCGACACGTCACGCCGACCTGTCGTCCCCATCGACATATCGGAACAATGTGTCGGCTTCGGCGTGGCCTATCTGCAGGCGCAGCCGCGGGCGGCAACGGGTGCGCGCCGGCCCCCTATAACGCTCGGTTCAAAGCCTTTGCAGCAAGGCGCGGTTGATGGTTTTGGGCGGCTCGCTGCGCAGGACAAGCGACGTCGTCACCGCCCCGTATCTGGCGATCGTATCGACGATCGTCTCCAGTTCTCCCGGCGTCGGAACCAGCACCTTCAGGAGAAAGCAATCCTCACCGGTCAGGCGCAGAACCTCCATGACGTGCGGCATTTCGGAGAAGAGCTTGAGGCAGGCGCGAATATGCTCATGTGTTGTGCGCAGGCGAATGACCGCCATCACTCCGAGCCCGAGGGCCGCCGCATCGATGCGTGCCGCGTAGCCGGAGATGATGCCCTTCTCCTCCAGTCGCTTGACCCGCTCCGACGTCGCCGGCTGGGAAAGGCCAACCCTGCGCCCCAGCTCCGAAATCGCAATGCGCCCGTTCTCCTGCATCACTTCGATAATCGCGATGTCGGTCGGATCGAGGACGGATCGGTCCGTTTCGGCAGTTCCCATGTTTCACCTTCAATCCATCGGCAATCGGCAGCGCATTCCGATGAGTTTTCATTCAAAACCGGCCGCATGTCCATCATCCTTGCACCGGAGCCGGATGATTTCAGGTCGACTCGACCTGAAATCCGAGTCCGCCTCTTATCGAAAAGAAATCAGAGCGGGATGTCGCCGAAAAGCGCGCACACTTTTCGGCATCCCATTCTGGTCCAGATGTTTCAAGGAGAGACCATGACGGACATCATCATTCTGCCGGGGATCGGCGGATCGGGCGAAAGCCACTGGCAAACGCATTGGGAAAAGACCGATCCGCGGATGCGGCGCTTTCGGCCGGCGGATTGGGACCTGCCGGACCTCAAGGACTGGATTGCGGCGCTGGAGCGCGGGGTGAAGCTGTCGGCGGTTCCGCCGTTGCTGGTGGCGCACAGCCTCGCCTGCCTTCTTGTCGCACATTGGCAGCAGGCTTCGGCTCTGCCCGTCGCCGGAGCATTTCTGGTCGCGGTTCCCGATCCCCGCGCGCAAGCCTTCCCGCCGGAAGCATGCGACTTCATCGACCCGCCAGCCGGTCCATTACGCATGCCGTCGTTAATCGTTGCCAGCAGCAACGATCCTTTCGGCACCCCGAGCTATGCGAGGAAACGGGCAAAAGCGTGGGGGAGCGACCTCGTCGACATCGGCGCGGCCGGTCACGTCAACGGCCAAAGCGGCCTCGGCGACTGGCCGGATGGCAAGAACCTCTTGACTGCGTTCGCCGTCGGGCTTGCGCCGTCGCGTGGCTGATTGCAACAAAAAACCCGGCATCGCTGCCGGGTTTTGTGGTCATCGCAAGGGAAAAGCTTATGCGGTGGCTTCGTAGAGCTCGAGCACGTAGTCCCAGTTGATCAGGCTGTCGACGAAAGCTTCGAGGTACTTCGGACGGGCGTTGCGGTAGTCGATGTAGTAGGAATGTTCCCAGACATCGACGCCCAGGATCGGGGAAGCGCCGTGAACCAGCGGGTTTTCGCCGTTGGGGGTCTTGGAGATTTCGAGCTTGCCGTTCTTGACCGAGAGCCATGCCCAGCCGGAGCCGAACTGGCCGGCGCCGGCAGCGATGAAATCGGCACGGAACTTGTCGTAGCCGCCGAGGTCGGACTTGATCGCCGCGTCGAGCTTGGCCGGAAGCGCGGTGCCGCCGCCGCCCTTCTTCATCCACTTCCAGAAGTGCACATGGTTGTAGTGCTGGCCGGCATTGTTGAACAGCGGCTGGTTGGTGCCGTAGGACTTCTTGACGATTTCTTCCAGCGACAGGCCGGCGAGACCAGCTTCCTCGGCAAGCTTGTTGCCGTTGGTTACGTAAGCGAGGTGATGCTTGTCGTGGTGATACTCGAGCGTTTCGCGCGACATGTACGGCGTGAGCGCGTCGTAGTCGTAAGGCAGGTTCGGCAATTCGAAAGCCATGATGGTATCTCCTCTTCGTGGCGGGGTCCATGAAAGCCGGGTTGGAATTCATGAAAGAAATCGGTGAGGCGGAACATAGGGACCACCGCGGAAACAGGCAACCGCCGCCATGCCAAATTTCGCTACAGGCATGGAAAATACTTTCGCCGACGGAATGTTCCATCTTCCGCCACAGGCACGACAAACCTGTTGACGTCAACACGGCAACTCGTCATGCCCGACAGCAGTGGTTTTACGTGCCAAAGGAGAATTGCACATGTTGTTCCATGGCCTGTCCGCCTTTCCGATCACGCCCGCCGACCCTCGTGGACGCGTCGATATCGATGCCCTGAACAGCCTTGTTCGGCGTATCGACGAAGCTGGCGCCGAATCCGTCGGACTGCTTGGTAGCACCGGCTCCTACATGTATCTCAACCGTGAGGAGAAACGGCGGGCCATAGAGGCGGCCGTCGATTGCCTCGGTGGACGCACCCCCGTCATCGTTGGCGTCGGTTCCTTGCGCACGGATCAGTCGATCGCCCTTGCGCAGGACGCAAGGGATGCAGGCGCGCAGGGACTTCTGCTTGCGCCTGTGTCCTACACACCGCTTGGGGATGACGAAGTCTTTGAGCACTTCGCCGCGGTGGCGACCGCGACAGACCTTCCCCTTTGCGTCTACAACAATCCCGGAACAACGCATTTTTCCGTCAGCAATACGCTTCTGAGGCGCCTCGCCGGTGTTGCCAATATCGTTGCCGTGAAAAATCCGGCGCTCCCGGCTGCGGACATGGTTGCCGCTCATCGCGCGACGCAAAGCGCGGTTCCCGCCGATTTCGCGATCGGCTACAGCGGCGACTGGCTGGTGGCCGACGCCATCCTGTCGGGGGGCGTTGCCTGGTACAGCGTCATCGCTGGGCTGCTGCCGGAGCCGGCCGTCAAGCTGATGCGGGCAGCGCAGGCCGGTGACCGCGCCGAGACGCAACGCATCAGCGCGCTTTTCGAGCCGCTCTGGGCACTGTTTCGCGAATTGAGCAGCTACCGCGTCGTTCACGCCGCGGCAAACCTGCTCGACCTCAGCCGCTTCGACCCACCGCGGCCGATCCTGCCGCTTTCGCCGGCCGATCGGCAAAGGGTGACGGCGGCGCTCGACGCATTGTCGTCGGTATAACCTTCGCCGCGGATGCGTTTGGCGGGAGGCAGTTGCCCGGTTGAGCGGATGCAGCTTCTGATTTCGATTGCGCAAAAGCTTTGGAAATATAAGCTCTGTCGCGTCAGGATAGACATCGCTTGGTGCGAGCGATCCGGTCGCAGTCGTTTCAGGCGTACGCATATTTCATTCTTCATTCCGGCATTCGAAGTTCGTTCAATCTCGCGAGGGGAATTTCCATGGCCAATCCATTGTCCACGCTTGGCATTATCCATACCGTCATCAGCGTCGTGCCTGTCGTCGCCGGCCTCTACGGTTTTTCGAAATACCGGGCGATCCTTCCGAAAACCGATTCAGGGCGGATCTACGTCATCACGCTCATTCTTTCGGCTCTGACCTCCTTCGGCTTGTCGAGCACCGGCGGCTTTAATGCGGGCCATGCGATCGGCATCATGGCGATCCTCGCGGTCGCCTTCTCGCTGATCATCTCCAGGCTCGGCTGGTTCGGCCGTCTCAATCGCTATCTGCAGGCGCTGTCGATGTCGTTCACCTTCTTCCTGCTGCTCGTGCCGGGGATCAACGAGACGCTGTCGCGCGTGCCGCCTTCCAACCCTATCGGCAATGGCCCGGACTCGAGCCCCGTGCAGACGGTGACGGCCATTTGGGCGGTGATCTTCCTGATCGGCATCTGTCTTCAGGCCTGGACGATGCACCGCCGTTCCGGAGCGTCCGCGCTGCCGGCGTGATTGCCCCGCCGGGGAAAAGATTGCAACGCAACAATTTTCATTGTGCATTGCAATATGAACGTCCGTCGTTATTGTGACGGGATGATGACAAAGACCTTTTTCAGACTGATTGCATGGGGGGTGCTGGCCGCACTTGTGTTTGTGACACTGTCGCCGATCGGATTTCGCCCTCACACGATAACCACTATCGGGCTGGATCGCGCGGCCGCCTTTTTCCTCGCGGGGGTCGTCTTTGCCGTCGCCTATCCCGGCAGGTGGATGTCGTTGGCGCTCTTTCTCGTCGCGGCGTCGTTCGGTATCGAAATCCTCCAGGAACTCTCCCCGACCCGGCACGCGCGGTTCGACGACGCCACTGTCAAGGCCGTCGGTGCCCTGGCGGGTATCGTCGCGGGCAAGGTTGCCCTGAACGTCGGGCGCGGCATCGGCGCGCGTGCGGGGTAACGGTTCACGCCGGGCCTGTGTCTAAAACCGCGTGATGACGCTGATCCCCAGATCCTGCGCCGTGTCCATCGTCATCAGTGCAGGAACGGCTTCTTCCAGGCTGATATGCCGGCCGATCAGCTTTTGCGGGTTGAGCTTGCCAGTTTCCAGCATCGCCATCATCGCCTCATAGCGCCAGGCCTGCATGCCGTGGCTGCCGTAGATTTCGAGCTCGTGGCCGATCACCTGCGCCATCGGGATCTGCGGCGCCGCATGTTCGCCGAGCATCAGGCCGATCTGCACGTGGCGGCCGCGACGGCGAAGGTTCTTGATCGAGTTGAAGCAGGTAACGGGCGATCCGAGCGCGTCGATCGAGACATGGGCGCCGCCCTTGGTAATCTCCCGCACCGCTTCTGCGACATCGCCGGTGACGCTGCCGTCGATGGTGGCGACGGCTCCGACTTCGCGGGCGAAGGAGAGTTTCGTTTCGGAAATGTCGATGCCGATGACATTGGCGCCAAGCGCCGAGGCGATCATGACCGCCGACAGGCCGACGCCGCCGCAACCATGCACCGCCACCCATTCGCCGCCGCGCACGCGGCCCTGATCAACGATGGCACGGAACGACGTAGCAAACCGGCAGCCGAGGCTGGCGGCGGTGGCGTAGTCGAGATTGTCGGGCAGATGCACAAGGTTCTGGTCGGCATAGTCGATTGCGACATATTCGGCGAACGAGCCCCAATGGGTGAAGCCCGGCTGGAACTGGTTCGGACAAACCTGGGCGTTGCCGGAATGGCACTCGCCGCAGCGGCCGCAGCCCGAGACGAACGGCACGGTCACCCGGTCGCCGACCTTGTAGCGCATCACGCCCTTACCCTTCGCGGCCACGGTGCCGGCCAGTTCATGCCCGGGCACATGCGGAAGCGAAATGTCCGGATCGTGGCCCATCCAGCCGTGCCAGTCGCTGCGGCAAAGCCCGGTCGCCTCGATCTTGATGACGACGCCGTCCTTGCTCGGAGTGGGATCCGGCAGCGTGCGGATATCGGGCGTCTTGCCGAAGGCGTCGTAATACATGGCTTTCATTGCAGGGTCCCTTTTGTGACAGTCATACCAGTTCGGCGCAGGAGCGGATGCGGAAGTTGAACCTACCGTGAGATCGTGCCGCGTAAACCCCCCTCAGTTCACTGCGTGACATCTCCCCCACAAGGGGCGAGACTACCGCCGCCCTTGCGCCCTCCTGACATGGCAGCCAGTGAGGGAAAAGAACGATCTTCCCCTTGTGGGGGAGACGTCACGCGGTAACAGAGGGGGGTAAACGCTCCTCAACGGCTTGACTAGAGAGCGATCTCGATAATCGCCATGACTTTTTTTGATGGACTTATTTACCCCGTTTCTCGATTTTCCGGCTATTGCGGATATCAGAAACACAAAACAGGAGACCGTCATGGCCGTCGATACATCCCCGCGCAGCACCACCTGGACCTATGTCGACGGCGAGTGGATTTCCGGCAACCCGCCGCTGATCGGCCCGACCTCACATGCAATGTGGCTCGGCTCGACGGTGTTCGACGGCGCCCGCTGGTTCGACGGCATCGCGCCGGATCTCGACCTGCATTGCCAGCGCGTCAATCGCTCGGCGCGGGCGCTCGGCCTGAAGCCCGTGGTGACGGCGGAGGACATAGAAAATCTGGCCTGGGAAGGGGTGAGGAAATTCGACGGCAAGACGGCGATCTATATCAAGCCGATGTACTGGGGCGAGCATGGCATGCCCGGCAGCGTCGTTGCCGTCGATCCGGATTCGACCCGGTTCGCGCTCTGCCTGTTCGAAGCGCCCATGGGTGAAGGTCCGGGCGGCCAGACGCTGACTGTCTCCCCCTTCCGCCGCCCGACGATCGAATGCATGCCGACCGACGCCAAGGCCGGCTGCCTCTACCCCAACAACGGCCGTATCCTGATCGAGGCGCGCCAGCGCGGCTTCTCGAACGCCCTCGCGCGCGACATGCTCGGCAACGTGGCCGAGACAGGCTCGTCCAATGTCTTCATGGTCAAGGACGGCGTCGTCTTCACGCCGGCTGCCAACAAGACCTTCCTCGCCGGCATCACCCGCCTGCGTGTCATCGGCCTGCTGCGCGATGCGGGCTTCGACGTGATCGAGACCACCCTGACGCTGTCCGATTTCGAAAGCGCCGACGAAATCTTCACCTCCGGCAACTATTCCAAGGTCGTCCCCGTCACCCGCCTCGAAGACCGCGACCTCCAGCCCGGCCCGATCGCCGCCAAGGCGAAGGACCTGTACATGGACTGGGCGCACTCGGCGGGCAGGCAGGATTTGTGATTTGACCGGAGCCTGATCAGCGATTGAACAAAATAATTGGAGCAGCTTGAAATAATGCCGAGCATTCCTCGAGAACAATACCCGAGGCTCGAGTTCCATTTTTCGGCTCTGAAGTTTCGGGTAGCTGTAGTCACTTGGAGCATCGTCGTGTTGCCAACCCTGCTTTTTAAGGCATACGGCGCGATGGTTCCAACCGAATACTGGCCAAACCCGGTCGCTGCTGTGATCGCGTGGTGTCTCGCTATCGCTCTATGTCTGGCTGCAAACACTTATCTTCTCTCACGAATGGATATGAGCAGGCCGGTACTCATCATTGGTCCTGATGGTGTTTCAGGGCGCTCTTTTCCAGCGGCACATCTGCCTTGGACTGCAATCCAAAAAATCAAGTTTTACGAAACGGGGCAGTTCCGGCAGACAAAACTGATCGTTTTCAGAACGTTTGAAGCAAAGGAGCGCGACGTGACGATGTCGCCAACCCCATTGGCTGGAGTCAAACCAAAGGAACTTTATGAAACGTTGAAAGCTTATCACCGCCGATTCGGACCCGAGCCTGAGGTCAACTCTGACGATGGTTCCGTTCGGACATATGATTCTTCATCATGGACAGGCGTGGAAGACGATTAACCCGCGCAACAGCGCGGGGCTACCCAAAGCTATTTCGCAACGGAAGCCACCGGCTCCATTTCCGTCGCCGGCGCAAATGCCTTCACCTCCTCGAAGGACCTGTACATGGACTAGGCGCACTCGGCGGCTTCGGACATGTGAGGACGCTGCAGATCAGCCATCCGCCAGCCGATGCGAGCGCCGAATTCAGGTTCTAGGCGAGCCGAGGTCGATGACCGCTTTTGGCCCGCCAAGCTGCCCTCTGCGTTTCCGGGAAAGTCCCACTAAGCACATCGAACGCAAAAGACGGGTTGAGATGGCATCCCGCAATGGCTATCTGGTGCACAAGCGAACCTCCGCAAGCAACAAGGCGCATCCAGGCATGACCCCAGAATTCCTCGTCACCCATTCCGGTGGCTTCCATGCCGATGAGCTGTTGTCCAGCGTCGTCCTCAACCGGCTTTTCCCGCAGGCGCGCATCATCCGCAGCCGGGCGCCGGAATGGCTCGCACCCGGTGCAGACCGCATCATTTACGATGCCGGCGGCGCCTATGATCCTGATGCGCGCATCTTCGATCACCATCAGCGCGGTGCGCCGCTGCGCGACGACGGCCAGCCCTACAGTTCGTTCGGATTGATCTGGAAGCACTATGGCCGCGACTACCTCGCCGCTTCCGGTGTTCCGGAAGCGCATGTCGAGACGATCCATGGCTCTTTCGATGCCAGCTTCGTGCTGCCGGTTGATCTGGTGGACAACGGAGCGCTCAGCCCCGCCGTTGCCGGGAAGCTGGCGGGGCTCACCTTGCCTGCGCTGCTGGAAACCTTGAAGCCCGTTTTCGACGAGACCGATCCTGAAGCCGACGATCACGCTTTCCACGCGGCATTGGCCATTGCCCGCAGTTTCGTCGAGGCAAGGATCGCCCAAAGTGCTGCAAAGCTGCGGGCCGAGGCGCTGGTGCACCAGGCCATCTTGGATACGGGCGAAGCGCGCATCCTGGAGCTACCGATGGGAATGCCGTTCCGGCCCGCCATCGTCAAGGCGGGCGCCGACCACCTGCTGTTCGTCGTCCATCCGCGCGACAAGGATTGGTGCCTGACCACCATCCGCCGCGCCGACGAAGGCTTTGAGGTGCGGGCCGATCTGCCGGCCGCCTGGGCTGGTCTGACCAATGGTGATCTGGAGGCGGCGTCCGGGGTGAAGGGGGCGAGCTTCTGCCATAACGGCCGCTTCGTTGCCGCAGCCCGGACCCGCGAGGCTGCTCTCGCCATGGCCGAACTGGCGGTAAATGAGGCTGTTTCCGCAGGTGCCGTTGAGGTGGCGGCGGCCGAGTAAGAAGCGCAGGCCTCGGCTACTTCGCCTTCGCCACCGGCGTCCCCCCGTCTGTCACCAGCGCAAATTCCTTCATCTCCTCCGACGTCAGATAGTACAGCCGGTCCGGCGGTGTCTCCAGCGCGTGCAGCCAGACACCGGATTTGATGCCCATCTCTTCCAGATGGCGGCTGACGTCGGCTGTCGTGCGCTGCGCCTCCGACATGGCCCTTTCGGCCGAGAGTTTTTCCTTTGAGCCGTTGAAGATCTGGTGCACGCCGATGACGGCACCCTTTTCGGCTTCGCGGATGACGCCGCCGGCCATGATGATCGGGCAGGAGGAGGCGCAAAGCGCGCCGCTTGCGACTTTCGTACCGAGCTTCTTCTCGCGGATCAGCTTCGAGATCGCGAGCGCATCGCCGACGGCGCCGCCGGGAGAGTTGAGCAGCACCGTCTTCACATATTCGCCGCGCGCCTCGATCTCCCTAGCGAAACGTCCGGCGGCGCCCGGCTCGATCGAGCCCTGGGCGGAAAGGATGCCTCCCGGCTGCAGCTCGAAGCGGATCGTCTGCTTGAGCGTTTGCGGATCGGCGGTAACGTCGGACGGCGCATTCTGCGGCTCGCCGTCGGTCAGCGCCGGCGGCAGCGCGGGAACGGCTTCCGGCGCGTCGAAGCCGGACAGCTCCCGGTTGGCGGCGCTCAGTTCGTTCCAGTCGATGACGATGAAGACGACGGCGGTGGCCAGCAACGCCTGGAAGACATGGCGCATCATCGTGCCGTCATCGGCAGACAGCAGGTAGGTTTTCAGCCTCTGCCCGAGACCCTCCACCCGCGCGCTCATCGTCATTTGTGCGATTCCTTCATTTACGGGCCCCTTCATTTACGGGGACCCTTGCCGGAGAGGTCGAAGCTGGCGATGTTGGACTGCGCCTCGGCTTCTGAAACGGCGGTTTCGAGATCGATCCCACTTGTCTGCAATGCCTTTTGCACCTGCAGCGCTTCCAGCAACTCCGCCGCGGTGATGCGCTCGGCAAAGGGCAGCTTCTGCTCCTGCCGTCGCAGCGCGCCATGGGCGATCGACAGCATGAAGACGAGGACGGCGGGCAACAGATCGATTGCGATGGCGCCCGCCCAGCTCGGAATGAAATCAGAGGCATAGCGCAGAACGGCGGCGGCGGACGAGAGCGGCACGAAGCGGCGTTCGCCGACCGGTTCGCGCGTCAGGATCTGGTCGGCCGCCTCCGACAGGACTTTCGACTGCGCGGCGACCGAGGTGCGGATGGTTTCCATCACCTGGTCCTGCCGGTTGGCGAGATCGGCCTCGGCGCCGCTTGCGACCGGGGCGATGAAGCCCAGCGACAGGTCTTCCGCCGCCCGTTTGACGGAGGCCGCAATCGAGGTCTGCTCCAGCGAGGTGATGGTGCCGGTCAGTGCCACCGCTTCGGCTGCGAATTGCTCGGCGCGCGGATCGATCGCGCCGGGCGCCGAGACCAGCGTGCGCATGGTGGCGAGATGGGCGCGGCCTTCGTCGAAGAGGGAGGTGACCCGCTCGCGCGAGGCTGTGATGCCGGTTTCGAGCTCCTTGAGCTGCGCCGCCATCTGGCCGAGAAGCTGGACGACGCTGCCGGCGCCGGTCGTGCCGGTCAGGGCGCCGCTTTCGCGCTCCTGGTCCGAGAGGCGCTGAAAGCGCTCGGAGGTGCGCTGGATATCGGGCAGCAGGCTTTGCGCGGCAAGGGCATTCTGGTGCGCCCTGTCGAGATCGGCGGTGTAGTCCTCGACCGTTTCGGCGAGATGTTGTTCGAGCGCTGCCGAGCCGGCAAGAGCGGCGGCATTCAGCCAGCTTGCCATGGCGATAATCATCACGCAGCCGAGCGCCATGATGCCGAGCATCGCGGTGCGTGCCGAAGCGCCGGTGATGTGCGGATAGAACCGCGCCATATAGGTCCAGAAGGCGTATATGGCGACGGAGACGGCGCTGGAATAGATCAGCGCCGCGAAGAAGACGGCGGTGGCCGAGCCGTCGAGGATGGAGCGGACCCCGAGATAGGTGTAGACGCCTGATGCGAGCGCGAGCACGGCCAGCGTGAAACGCGTCATGGTTTCGACGGCATCGATCCCGTCCTGCAAGCGATGAGATGCGCCAAGCGCCATGGAATTTCTCCGGCTGGTTTGGCTTAACAAACCCTTAAAATACCGGCGAAATCAAGGCTGGCGAAGCGGCGGATCGCTCGCGCCCGATCAGGCGGGTTTTACCACCACGTCGACGGACGAACGGACGCTTGGTCCATGATGCGGCTGGCAGATCCGGTTGATCGTCGCGTCGCAGACCGAGGCGCGGCGCAACCGGGCTCTGTGGGCGCCGACCCACCTCCCCGGGGATGCGCAACTCCTGATCCATTGCCTGCGCGGCATCGGCCGAACCGCATGTCACCACTCTCCGCGACACGGCACTCGGGCGCAAGGGGCAATTGGCCAAGCAGGCGCTGCGGTTCCCGGCCTGGAAACCAACAAAGAGTTGAACCCTTTCTCGTCGAAACGATTGTGCAACGCACAAATTTTTGACATGATCCCGGCAAAGAACCGTAGACAAACGGCGATCAGGGCGCTGCCACCCCTCTCGAATTTGAAGGGGTGAGCGCGAAGGGAAATGACGGGAGGATTTGATGCATCATGCGGCCTATGTGTTCGATGCCTATGGCACGCTGTTCGACGTGCACGCGGCGGTGCGCAAGCATGCGGGCGCGATGGGGCCTGATGGCCAGGCCTTTTCGGACCTCTGGCGGGCCAAGCAGCTCGAATATTCCTGGATCCGGACGCTGATGGGCGCGCACGCCGATTTCTGGACGCTGACCGAACAGTCGCTGGACCACGCGTTTGCGCGGTTTCCCTCGGCCGACCGAAAGCTCAAGGCGGCGCTGCTCGACGCCTACTGGCATCTCGACTGCTATCCGGAAGTGCCGGCCGTGTTGAAAAGCCTGAAGAGCCGCGGCGCGCGCATCGCCATTCTGTCGAACGGCACGCCTCAGATGCTGCAATCGGCGGTGAAGAAGGCCGGTCTCGACCTCATCATCGACGATATCTTCTCCGTCGAGACGGTCCGGGCCTTCAAGACCTCGCCGGCGGTCTACGACATGGTGACGACCACCTACCGGCTTTATCCGAATGCCGTCTCGTTCCAGTCCTCCAACCGCTGGGACGTGGCAGGCGCGACCAAATTCGGCTTCCGCACCGTCTGGATCAATCGCGGCAACATGCCGGACGAATATGCCGATTTCGGTCCCGCGCTGATCCTGCCGTCACTCGAAAGCCTTTAGGCGCGCAAGGCACTTTATATTTTTGTCGTGCGCATGTCCGTTACCCCAAAACCGCCGCAGACTTGGGCAACATGCGTTACTGCGTAATTCGTTAAATCGGAATCGATTTAAGGATAAATTACGCAGCAGTTTCAAAGTTCTACAGCGTCCTTTGCGCGTCAGGTTTGACGCGTGGCGCTGTAGTGCCAAAGGAGACAGCCGATGGCCTGGTCCGCCGAACAATATATGAAATTCGAGGACGAACGCACCTGGCCGGCCCGCGACCTTCTGGGACATGTGCCCAACCTGCCCGAGGGAGCCCTCTACGATCTCGGCTGCGGGCCCGGCAATTCGACCGAGCTCGTTCAGGACCGCTTTCCCGCCTATCTCCTGACCGGCATCGACAGCGACGAGAACATGCTGGCGGCGGCGCGAAAGCGGATGGCGCATACCCGTTTCGAAAAGGGCGACCTGTCGCAGTGGGTGCCGTCCCGACCCGCCGTATTGTTCTTCGCAAACGCGGTGTTCCAGTGGCTGCCGGACCATCTCGATGTTTTCGACCGGCTGATGGATGAGTTGATCCCGGGTGGGACGCTGGCTGTTCAGATGCCTGACAACCTCGACGAGCCGAGTCATGCCTTGATGCGGGATCTGGCGGAGCATCGCCGCTTCCGTGAATTCTACATCAACCGCAGCCGCCGCGGTCCCCTGTCCGCGCCCGCGGTCTATCTCGACCGGCTGGCGCCCAAATCGATCAAGATCGATGTCTGGCACACGATCTACTATCACCGCCTGAAAAATGCCGAAGCGATCGTCGAATGGGTGAAAGGCACCGGGCTTCGCCCCTATCTCGACGTCCTGCCGCCCGATCTGCGCGAGGCCTATCTTGGCGCCTATCTCGACCGGATCCGCGACGCGTATCCGCCGCTGGCGGACGGCCATGTGCTGCTGAAGTTCCCGAGGCTGTTTCTGGTGGCGGTGAAGCGCTAGACGGTGTTGCCGGTCGCGCCACAAAAATCACCCTCTGGCGCATGGCGCGAGATCAGGGCATCCTATGATGGCCGAGAATTGTGCTTATGGCAGGTGGAGGACCGCGCATGCGCTGCTTTACTGTACTTGGACCCTCGCAAACCGGAAAATCGACCGTCGTGGAAAAGCTTGGCTCGCTGGAGGGAGCGCCGAGAAAATCCATTTCCCCTTACGGTTTGAACCTGACGGAATTCAATTTCGGAAACGAAGCGTGGTGTGCGCTGGATGCGCCGGGCGGGGGCGAAGCGCTGGTGCATGCGCAACATGCGCTTCTGGCCAGCGACGCCTGCATCCTGTGCGTTTCGCCAGCTCCCGACGAAGCGGTGCTCGCCGCGCCCCACCTGCGGGTGATCGAAGCCTCGGGAACGCCGTGCATCCTCTTCGTCAACCGGATGGACGAGCCGAGGGGGCGGCTCAGGGACGTGATCGCCGCGCTGCAGGATTACGCCGGCCATACGCTTCTCCTTCGCCAGATTCCCATCCGTGAAGACGACAGGATCGTCGGCAGTTGCGATCTGATTTCGGAACGGGCATGGAGCTACCGGGAAGGCCAGCCGTCAGCGCTGATCGCGATCCCCGAAAGTACCGCCGAGCGCGAAACCGAGGCGCGCACCGAACTCCTGGAGCACCTGTCCGAATTCGACGATTGGCTTCTCGAGGAACTCATCGAAGACCGCGAACCGCCCAGCGACGCGCTCTACGCTATCTCCTCGCGGGTTCTCAGGGAAAACAGGATCATCCCGGTCCTGATCGGCTCGGCAAGTCATGGCAACGGCATGATGAGGCTGATGAAGGCACTGCGCCACGAGGCGCCGCCGGTCGATGCGCTTCGCGAGCGCCTTGCCGGAGCAGGCAATGCCGATCGACGCAAGCTTACGGCCGTGAGCTTTCACGCCTACCATCGCCAGAATGTCGGCAAGACGGTGCTCGTGCGCGCGCTTGGCGAGGGGTTGAAGCAAGGCGCATCGCTGGGCGGCGCCAGTCTGGGTGCCGTGCAGGACCCCGCAAATGGCCGGTCCAACTCCGCGGTTATCCCGGGGCTGGGGGATGTCTTCGCGACGGTCAAGTCCGACCACCTGGCCGTTCCGTCGCTTCTGACCTCCGAGGCGGTTATGGCCCCGCCGGAGTGGACGGAACCACCGACGCCGATGCTCGAGCGGATCCTCGTGCCGGGCAGCGAGCGCGACGAGAACAAGCTCTCCGAAACGCTGGCAAAACTGTCCGAGGCGGATCGCGGCCTGAAGGTCAGCCAAGAGGAAGGGACTGGTGCCCAGCTCGTCTGCGCCCAGGGGCCGGTGCACCTGCGCGATCTTTGCCGGACCCTGTCCGACGTGTTTCACATCGCCGTCACCGACCGGACGCCGAGCCCGATCTACCGCGAGACGATATCGAAACCTTCCGAAGTCCACTACCGCCATCGAAAGCAAACCGGCGGCGCCGGGCAATTCGCCGACGTGAAACTGAGCATCCACCCCAACGAACGCGGCCAGGGCTTCACCTTTGGTGAAACCGTCAAGGGCGGCGTCGTTCCGCGCAACTACATCCCCGCCGTCGAAGCGGGCGCGCGCGAGGCAATGGACAAGGGTCCACTCGGCTTCCAGGTCATCGATGTCGGGGTGACGCTGACCGACGGGCAGCACCACACCGTTGACAGTTCGGAATACGCCTTCCGGACCGCGGCGAAAATGGGAGTGCGGCAGGCGCTTTCGGAAGGATCGGCCGTGTTGATGCAGCCGGTCTTCCGGAGCGAAATTCACATTCCCTCGGTCTATTCAGGCAGCCTCGTGCAGATCGTCTCCGCCCTCAAGGGGCAGGTTCTCGGCTTCGACCGGGATGAAACCGCCAAGGGCTGGGACATCTTCCGGGCCCTCATTCCGGGCGGCGCGCTCGACGAGTTGGCGCGGGCGCTGCGCTCGGCGACGCAAGGAATAGGCTATTTCTCCAAGACGTTCGATCATTTCGAGGAGCTGTACGGCAAGGAGGCGGACGCCATCGTCAAGACGCACGGTACGCAACGCGCCGAGCACTGAGAGCATCGCGGTCAGCGCTGCGAGAGACTCCCCTTGCGCGGGTGGAAGTTTCACCGCGGCGGCGGCAAAGTGCACCGGCAGGTCGGTTTGATTGCCGGCATGACCTGTCCCCAAACGGGCCGCTACAGTTTCGACGCAAGGGCTGACAAGTGGATCGATCTGATCTCGTCGGCCACAAGCTGTTGCAGCCGCCAGAGGTTGCGGTCGCGAATGCCGAAATCCTCGAGATGCGAGACGGTGTTGTAGAGATATTCCGCGCAGGACCCGAGATGACCGCACGCACGTGCCAGGATGCCTGCGACCTCATCCAACGGCCGGCGAGACAGAATCCGCTCGCCCGTCGCCCCGACCCAGAAACCCAACGCCCTGCACGGCCCGCTCTCGGATTTGACCGGCAGCCACCGGACCGAATCGATATTTTCGAAGGCGCTGACTTCTCGCCGCAGCATACGCTCGATCTGCCCGACGCGGTCATTGTCCGGCAGACGATAGATGACGCCATCGCATCGTCCGCCGCGCTCCAGCGCCATCATCAAGCCCGGCTGATCGCGCGAGCCGCGCCAACGATTGATGTGCAGACAGAAAGATCTGTGCCAGCCGAACGCGGTCGCCCGTTGACTGTCTATCGCTTCGAACTCCGGCTTCCAGATCAGCGAACCATAGGCGAACACCCACAGCGGCTGGCCCAGGCTCTCGCGATCGAGCCGTTCGGCGAGTTCGCTATAGCCTTGATCACTGATGGCGGTCCAGCGTCCGTCGGGACCGGGATCGGCAATATCCCTGTGACAGAGCGCCACCAGATCGGGCGTCAGGGACATTTCTCGCAGCTTGGGCATGTCGTCAGTGGGGTTCTACGCGGGATGGGTGGAGTTTGGGCGGTCGTGCCCGTCAACTTGCCAGAGCCATCCTGCCAGTCAAGCGAGAACGCGATGCCCGCTTTCACAGAGACCCGAACATATGGAAATTGCCCCAAATTTGGAAAGCGTGCCTTTACGAGTTTCGAGTATTTCTCAGCCGCGATGCATCTGATTTTCTCGATCCTCGGGGGAGACGGGAAGAGAAGGCGCGATGCCATGCGGCGGCGCTCTGCCGCAGCGTATCAAATCAACGGACATCTTTTCAGCACCAAGCGCTGAACCAAGAGGAGGCACCCCATGAAAAAGACTATTGCCGCGGCCGTCATCGCCGCATTCCTGCCAGCCGTTTCCTACGCCGCGACTTTGAATTTCCCGAGCGAAGCGCCGATCGCGTCGATCACGATCCCCGACACATGGGGGCCGAAGGAAACCGAGACCGGTATCGATGCCACGTCGGACGATGAGGCGATCTATATTTCCATCGATGTGGCCGACAGCGAAACGTCCGACAAGGTCGTCGAAGATGCCATCGCCTTCCTGGAGAAGAACGGCGTCAAGATCGATTCCTCGACGCAGAAGGAAAGCAGCGAGAAGCTCAACGGCATGGACATGACCAATCTCGACTGGTCCGGCAGCGACAATGACGGCGATGTCAGCGTCGGCCTTTCGTTCCTGTCGCCGAAGGAGGGCAAGCTGCTGGTCATCACCTATTGGGGCACGAAGGGAATGCAGGATCAGCATGGCCCCGAACTCCAGTCGATCATTACCTCCCTGAAGTCTGCCGAATAAGCGCGATTGCGACGGGCGGGCCGCGAGGAGAGGCCGCCTGCCTTTCCCGTCATACACGCTCGGCCAGAAAGTCTATGAATGCCCGAATGCGGGCCGCGAGATGTTCGTGGCCCGCAAAGACCGCATAGAACTGTTCCGGCTCGATTGGATTGTAGTCCTTCAGCACCTCGACCAAAGCGCCGCATTCGAGATCCCGCTCGACGTGGAACTTGCCGATGCGGGCAATGCCCAGCCCCTGCAGGCAGAGCAGCCGGGCGATCGACCCGCTCGCCGCCCGGAGATTGCCCGCAGCCGGGCTCAGATAGACGGAGGCACCGCCGGGGTCGCGGAACGGCCATTCGCCTGGCGTTTGGCCGAAGGCGAAGGTGATACAGTTGTGCGTTGCCAGAGCTGCGGGCGTTTTCGGCTGGCCACGGCGCGCGATATAGCCCGGCGTGGCGACCGTGACGCGGTGAGTGTCGAGCAGTTTCCTCGCCTTCAGCGACGAATCGCGCATCGGGCCGACGCGGATCGCCACGTCGGTGCGCTCCTCGATCAGGTCGATGAGGTTGTCCGTCAGTTCCAGTTCGAGTTGCACCTCCGGATAGAGCGCCAGGAACTCGCCGGCTAGCGGCAGGATGTAGCATTCGCCGAAACCGACGGTCGCGTTGACACGCAGCAAGCCACGAGGCGTTGCCCGGCCGCCTTCCGCGACAAGCTGCTCCGTCTCGGCGATATCGGCGAGGATGCGTTGCGCCCGGCCCAGATAGATTTCCCCCTCCGGCGTCAGAAGCAGCGAGCGGGTGGTGCGCACGAGAAGGCGCGTCCCGAGGCGATCTTCGATGCGGGTGACGAGCTTGCTCACCGCGGATGGCGACAGCTCCAGCCGCCGCCCGGCCGCTGAAAAACTCTGCAATTCCGCCGCTGCAACGAACACCTCCATCTCCCCTGCCCGGTTATCCATTCGGCTTCTCCTGTGAATTGAATTCACAGGTATTTATCCATTCCTCCCGATTATCGCGCAAGTCCCCTTGATCCATAGTCCGCCCAACCAAACCAAGGGCGGAGGAAACTCCGCCCCAACCCGCCCGGCTCGCACGGGCGACCCAAAGGTGCTCCCATGCCTCTTGCCCTCTATGCCCTGACGATCGCCGCCTATGCGATCGGAACCACGGAATTCGTGATCGTCGGCCTGTTGCCGACCGTTGCCAGCGATCTCGGCATCACGCTGCCGCTCGCCGGGCTGATCGTTTCCATCTACGCGCTCGGCGTAACCTTCGGCGCGCCGATCCTGACGGCGCTGACCGCCCGATTCGAGCGCAAGCCGCTGCTTCTTGGCCTGATGGCGCTGTTCATCGCCGGCAATGCGATGGCAGGCGTTAGCCCCTCCTACGAGATGCTGCTCGTCGCCCGCATCCTCTCGGCCTTCGCCCACGGCGTGTTCTTCTCCGTCGGGGCGACCATTGCGGCTGATATTGTGCCGGAAAATCGTCGCGCCTCGGCCATCGCGCTGATGTTCACGGGCCTGACGGTCGCCATCATCACGGGCGTTCCGCTCGGCACCTTCATCGGCCAGACGTTCGGCTGGCGCGCCACTTTCTGGGCCGTCGCTGGCCTCGGTGCCGTCGCCTTGGCGGCGATTGCCGTGCTTCTCCCATCCACCCTGTCGAAGGCTGCCCCAGTCAGCATTCTCGACCAGGTTCGCGTGCTCGGTTCGGGCCGCCTGCTGCTGGTCTTCGGCATGACGGCTCTCGGTTACGGGGGTACCTTCGTCACCTTCACCTTCCTTGCGCCGATGCTTGAGGAAATCACCGGCTTTGCCGCCTCCTCCGTCAGCCTCGTGCTGGTGCTCTATGGCCTGGCGATCGCCGCCGGCAACATCATCGGCGGCCGCATTGCCGACCGCAATCCGGTGAAGGCGCTGAACTTTCTGTTTGCCGCCCAGGCCGCCGTGCTGGTGATTCTCACCTTCACCTCGGTCTCGGCGATCCCCGCCCTGATCACGCTTGCGGCTCTCGGCTTCCTGTCCTTTGCCAACGTGCCCGGCCTGCAGCTCTACGTCGTGCAGCTTGCCAAGCGGCACCGCCCCGGCGCGGTCGATGTCGCCTCCGCGCTCAACATCGCCGCTTTCAACCTCGGCATCGCCGCCGGCGCCTGGATCGGCGGCCTTGTGGTTGCCTCACCGCTCGGCTTGCAGGCGACGCCATGGGTCGGCGCGATCCTGGTCACCGGGGCGCTGGTGCTAACGATCATCAGCGGCATGCTGGATCGGAGGCCGGGCGCCGTTGCCCAAGCCGCGTGAGCATCGGACGGCTTGACCCGCCCGGCAAACGCCACATCTATAACCCTGCACTATTCAGACGCCCGCCGGAACCGCCGGCAGCCTCGAAAAGGAGAACGCCATGCAACCGATCGTCAACGCCAACGGCGCCACCATTCCCGCGCTCGGCTTCGGCACGTTCCGCATGACCGGCCCCGAGGTGCTGCGCATCGTGCCGGAAGCCCTGAAGATTGGCTTTCGTCACGTCGATACTGCGCAGGCCTACGGCAACGAAGCGGAAGTCGGCACCGCAATCCTTCAGTCGGGCATCCCGCGCTCCGATATCTTCCTCACAACCAAGGTCTGGGTCGACAACTACGCGCAAGGCGCCTTTTCCGCCTCGGTAGACGAGAGCCTCACGAAGTTGCAGACCGATTATGTCGATCTTCTGCTCCTGCATTGGCCCGGCAGCCCCGTACCGATCGCTGAGCAGATAGAGCGTCTGAACGCTGTTCAGCAGGCCGGCAAGGTCCGTCACATCGGCGTCAGCAACTTCAATACCCACCAGATGGACGAGGCCGCCAAGCTCAGCGTAGCGCCGCTGGTCACCAACCAGATCGAATATCATCCCTATCTCGACCAGTTCAAGGTGCTGGAAGATGCCGATCGGCTCGGGATGTCGATCACCGCTTACTACGCGATGGCCGATGGCCGCGTGCCGCGGGATCCGGTTCTCAACGAGATTGGCAGCCATCACCGCAAAACCGCCGCCCAGGTCGCGTTGCGCTGGCTGATCCAGCAGTACGGCGTCGTCGCCCTGACGAAGACCGCGACGCAATCGCGGCTTGCCGAAAACTTCGACATCTTCGATTTCGTGCTGTCGGCCGACGAGATGAAGGCGATCCACCTCCTCGCCAAGCCTGATGGCCGCATCGTCAATCCGCAGGGCCTTGCGCCGGTATGGGACGAGGCTGCCTGAGGACTTAAAGACGCGCACTGAATACAGGCTGCGCGATCAGGCGGCATGCCAACCCTCCCCCTTAAAACGGGTGAGGGATTTCTCAAGCCGCCGCTGCAACCATCGCCGCATTCATCGGCGACCGCAGTTTGAATCCGATCGTTTCGTAAAGCGCGATGGCAACGGTGTTTGTCGCATAGGCATGAAGATAGGGCTGGTCGCCCCTCGCAAAGATGTGGCCCGCGACAAACCGGGACAAGAGCCTGCCCAAGCCCTTGCCGCGATAATCGGGATCCGTGCAGACGCCGCTGAGTTCCGTAAAGCCCGGCTGCTTCATCCGTTCGCCGGCCATGGCCACGAGCCGGCCGTTGATTTTCACGCCCCAGAAATCGCCAAAGCTCAATGCCCTCAGCGAAAACGGCCCGGGCTTCGTCAGCGTGGCGAGCGCCAGCATCTCCTCGGCGTCGGCTTCCCTCAGTGGCTGGATGCGCGGTTCGGATATCTCCGGCAGGTGCTGTTCTGCGGTCATCTGCACGAGCGAAGCGGTCGACACAATGGTCAAACCCTGCGGCAGGACGATGTCGCTTGCCTGCACGAGCAGAAGCTTCTCTCCCGGCGTTGCAAGCTGCCGGAGCGCCTCCAGACTTTCGGCAGTGTCGTCGCCGGTCGCCGCAAACGCGCTGATGGATGGCACGTATCGCTTGGCCAGTGTGCCGCCTTCCGAAAGCGCGGCGTGGCGGGTCTCAAGGGCACTCCAAATCGGTCGGTCGAGGATATGTCTCATCGCTGCACCTATTTGTTTGCAAGCCTCTGGTTGCGGCGGTCGAGCGGCACTGCCGCAAGGCCGTCTTCAATCGCATTCAACTGTTGAAGCAGCGGGCCGTCGAGCTTTCCGCAGAGATCGACCACGGCGCCTTCGATGCGCGGCCAGACCTGACTTTTCGCGGCCTCGATCAACCGTTGCCCCTTTTCGGAAAGACTGACGATTTTCCGGCGCTGATCGCCTGCCGTTTGTTCTGCATGTAGCAATCCGAGGTGGACGAGCTGCGCTATGCTTCGCGTAACGCCGGGCTGGGTAATGCCGACCGCCCCGGCCAGATCGCCGATCGTCAGCGGCCCGAGCCGATCGATAGCCGCGAGGACAGGATACTGGCTTGCGCCGATCCCGACCTCCATTTCATCCATGATCTTCTGCGTATCCGCCTGAAGCCGCTCTCCGATCCGCTTCATTCGCGTACCGAGGCACAGGAACCCGAACGTGCGCACAATATCTTCCGTCACCGTGCCGCTCCAATTACATAACACGTTATATAATCATCTATGCATTTTGTCAACGCGCACTCCCACGGGATTGCAGTATCGCCGGCGGCGGTGCGGCGCGCTGTCTGGCCGTGCTCGGGAAAATATAGAGGGGAGTTGATTACCGGAAACGCCGCGTTCGATAATGTGGCCTGGCACCGAAGCGCCGGCTTAGCGCCACCGGCGCCGACATGGCCTTCTCAGCTCTCGGCTTCGCCCATCCTCTCGGCACTGCCGGCCGTGTTCACGGCCGCCTGGCAGCCGTGAACATTTACCAAGTCCGATATCAGACGAACTGGCTGAGGCCCGGCACCGAAGCGACGACTTCGTCGACGACGTCCGCGCCGGCCTTTTCCTTGGCATAGCCGATGGTTTCCTTGGCAAGCGCGGTGATCTCGCCCATACCGAGGCCCTGCGACATCAGCTGCTGGCCGAGCGCCATGACACCGCCGCCGGCGCCGACGGCGCTTAGCAGACCACCGAGCAGGCCGCCGCCATTGCCCGAGCCTTCGCCGTTGAACTTGGCGACCATTTCGGAAGCGCCGGGAATGGCCTCGATCATCTGGGCGACCGGGCCGTCAGCTGCTTCGCGCTGCAGGAAGCCAAGCATCATGCCGATCGCCTTTTCAGCCGTTGCCGAATCGATGCCGACGTTTTCCGCAACGCGGGTGACCAGTTCGTTCATGGGGATTCTCCTCGTTTTAATTGACGTGTACGTCAACGTAAATCATCTCGGCTTGAAACTCAAGCGCCGTTCGAACCGGCTATCCACAGTGCGAACCCGATCATCGTTTCACGCCTTTGAGGTGATTACAATGCGGCCATCCGGCACGTTCGACCGCCGCCGTGCTACAATCCTTCTGTTGCCGGCTGCAAGCACTGCTCCTATAACAGCCTTGGGAAAACAATGTGATGAAGGCTCTGCGCCGCTCAGGCGAACCCCGCGGCTTTCATCGGCAAAACGGAGACGAGGCCCCCATGCTTGAGGACGGGAAACTCTATATCGGCACGAGCCGGAAGCCGGACGACACGCTCAACAAGCCCGAATACCTGGATTTCAAGTTCGGCAACCGCCATGGCCTCATCACCGGCGCCACCGGCACCGGCAAGACCGTGACGCTGCAGATCCTGGCGGAAAGCTTCTCCAATGCCGGCGTGCCGGTCTTTTGCGCCGACGTGAAGGGGGACCTTTCCGGCATCGGCGCGATCGGCGAGACGAAGGACTGGGTGACGAAGCGGGTCGAACAGATCGGCTTTACCGATTTCAGTTTCCAGGAATTCCCGGTGATCTTCTGGGATCTCTACGGGGAAAAGGGCCACCGCGTGCGCGCCACCGTCTCGGAGATGGGGCCGCTGCTGCTCTCCCGCCTGATGAACGCCAGCGATGCGCAGGAAGGCGTCATCAACATCGCCTTCAAGATCGCTGACGAAGGTGGCCTGCCGCTGCTCGACCTCAAGGATTTTCAGGCGCTCCTCAACTACATGGGCGAGAACGCTTCCGAGCTTTCCAACAAATACGGCTTCATCTCGAAATCCTCGACCGGCTCGATCCAGCGCGAACTCTTGATCCTCGAACAACAGGGTGCCGAGCATTTCTTCGGCGAACCGGCGCTCAAGGTATCCGACATCATGCGCACGACCCGCGACGGCCGCGGCGCGATCTCGGTGCTTTCCGCCGACAAGCTGATGATGAACCCGCGCCTCTATGGCACCTTCCTGCTCTGGTTGATGTCGGAACTGTTCGAGGAACTGCCGGAGGTCGGCGATCCCGACAAGCCGAAGCTGGTGTTCTTCTTCGACGAGGCGCACCTGCTCTTCAACGACGCGCCGAAGGTGCTGCTGGAGCGCATCGAGCAGGTGGTGCGCCTGATCCGCTCCAAGGGTGTCGGCGTCTATTTCGTCACCCAGAACCCGCTCGACGTGCCGGACACGGTGCTGGCCCAACTCGGCAACCGCGTCCAGCACGCGCTGCGCGCCTATACGCCCCGCGAGCAGAAAGCCGTGAAGACGGCGGCCGAGACGTTCCGCCCCAACCCGGATTTCGATTGTGCCACCGTCATCACCGCGCTCGGCACCGGCGAGGCGCTGGTCTCGACGCTCGAAGGCAAGGGCTCGCCGTCGATGGTCGAGCGCACGCTGATCCGCCCGCCCTCGAGCCGCGTCGGGCCGCTGACCGAAGCTGAGCGCGCCAATGTCATGAAGATCAGCCCGGTCGCCGGCCTCTACGATGAGGACTTCGACCGCGAATCTGCCTACGAGCTTCTCGCCAAGCGCGCCGCCAAGGCAACGGAACAGGCGGAAGCCGCGCGCGAAGCCGAGGAAGCGCCGCCAGCCCCTGGCGGCAGCCGCTGGACGCTGCCGGGTTTCGGCGACGACGAACCGGCTTCGACGCAGGCAAAGCCGAGAGCCCGCTCCGGCTACCAGCGCGAAACAGTCGCCGAAGCCGCCATGAAATCGGTCGCCCGCACCGTCGCGTCCTCGCTCGGGCGTGCACTGGTGCGCGGGATTTTGGGGAGCTTGAAGCGGTAGCAGGCATAGGGCTCTGGGAGATGAAAACGGCGGCCCCGCTTAGGGCCGCCTTTTTATTTGGCTCATTCATCAGGAACCCCGACACGAAAAAGCCCGGCGGATCGCTCCACCGGGCTTGTCGGTTCGAGACGGTGGTTCCCTCAGGCGAGGGTTGCCGGGATCTCCGTCGCGGTGCGCAGCGCGTGGCTGTAGGGGCAGACGATGTGGGCAGCTGCGACCAGCTTTTCGGCGACGTCGCGATCGACGCCCGGCAGGTTCACGGAAATCGACGGGTCGATATAGAAGCCGGTGCCATCCTCGCGCGGGCCGATACCGACGGTCGCGGTCACCGTGGCGTCTTCGGGGATCTTCACCTTTTCCTTGCCGGCGACGAACTTCAGCGCACCGAGGAAGCAGGCCGAATAGCCGGCGGCGAAGAGCTGTTCCGGATTGGTGCCGGTGGCGCCGTCGCCGCCGAGTTCCTTCGGGGTGGTGAGCGTCACATCAAGGACGCCGTTTTCGCTGACGGCGCGGCCGGAACGGCCACCGGTTGCGGATGCCTTGGTGGTGTAGAGAATGGGCATGGTCTGTCTCCTTGTTTCACGCGGTTGTGAGCGGGCTTTCGCGTCCGCATTTTCAATAGAGCATAATTTAATCGGACGCAATATAATTTTGCAAATTGCAAAAAACCGCCAAAGCTGCGAGGATGAATCCATGACCAGCAATGATGACACGCGTGAGACCAATCTCAAGGACGGCGAGGCCCTGGCGCTTGGCCAGCAGCTCTGTTTCGCCGTCTATTCCGTGGCGCATGCTTTCAACCGCACCTACAAGCCGCTGCTCGACCGCTTTGGGCTCACCTATCCGCAATATCTCGTTCTTCTGGCGCTCTGGCAGGACGACAACAGGACGGTCAAGGGCATTGGCGAGGAACTGGGGCTGGATTCCGGCACACTTTCGCCGCTGCTCAAGCGGCTGGAAGCGGCCGGCTTCGTCAGCCGCACGCGCGACAAGGGCGACGAACGGCAGGTGATCGTCGCGCTGACGGAAAAAGGCGTGGCGCTGAAGTCCGATGCCTTCGGGATCCTGATGGAAATCGGCAAGGCGACGGGATGCAGCATGAAGGAAGCAGCAGCCCTGCGCTCCGCGCTTCATGATCTCAACCGGCATCTTGACCAGAACCAGAGCGCCTAGGGTCGGGACCTGGAGGGCGCGACGGATTTCGCGCCCGGCTGCGTCGGAAAGACTTGAAAATGTGCAGCATTTCCTGCGTCTTGCCTCCTCGCCAGCCACAAAATCCGTCGCGCGGACTGGATGAAATGAATAGGCCCTGCGCCTACAGCGCCGCGCGTTAAATGACGCGCAAAGGACGCTGTGGCACTTTAAAGTGCTGCATAATTTTATCCTTGAATCGATTTCGATTTAAGGAACTATGCAGTAGC